>NZ_JBEOYI010000003.1:0-519740 GCF_040297005.1 Streptomyces sp. NPDC001904
GCTGTGGTGGTCCCGGGGGTGGTGGTGGCCCGGGGCGCTGGCGGTGGGCGGCGGGGCGGGGGGGGGGGGGGGCGGGCGGGCCCCCCCCCCCCCCGCCCCCCCCCCCCCCCACGGCCGCCGGGCGGACGGCTCAGCTGTCGCCGAACGTCTCGCCCTTCTCCGCCTTCGTCACGAGCAGCGCGGGCGGCAGGAAGCGGTCGCCGTAGCGCTCGGCCAGTTCGCGCGAGCGGGCGACGAATCCGGTGAGTCCGCCCTCGTAACCGTTGATGTACTGAAGGACACCGCCGGTCCAGCCGGGGAAGCCGATCCCGAAGATGGAGCCGATGTTGGCATCGGCGACGGACGTCAGGACTCCCTCCTCCAGGAGCCGGACCGTGTCCAGCGCCTCGGAGAAGAGCATGCGCTCCTGCATGTCCTTGAACGGGATCTCGGTGCCCGGCTTGGTGAAGTGCTCGCGCAGGCCCGGCCACAGGGCGCCGCGCTTGCCGTCCTCGCCGTACTCGTAGAAGCCCGCGCCGCCGCTGCGGCCGGTGCGCCCGAACTCGTCGACCATGCGGTCGATGACGGCCTCCGACGGGTGCTCGTCCCAGGTGCCGCCCGCCTCCTCGACGGCCGCCCGCGTCTCCTTGCGGATCTTGCGCGGCAGGGTGAGGGTCAGCTCGTCCATCAGCGAGAGCACCTTGGCCGGGTAGCCGGCCTGGCCGGCCGCCTGCTCGACCGACGCGGGCTCGACGCCCTCGCCGACCATGGCGACGCCCTCGTTGATGAAGTGGCCGATGACGCGGGAGGTGAAGAACCCGCGCGAGTCGTTCACGACGATCGGCGTCTTGCTGATCTGGCGTACGAGGTCGAAGGCGCGGGCCAGCGCCTCGTCACCGGTGTGCTCGCCCTTGATGATCTCCACCAGCGGCATCTTGTCGACCGGCGAGAAGAAGTGCAGGCCGATGAAGTCGGCCTGCCGCTGGACGCCCTCGGCGAGGACGGTGATGGGCAGGGTCGAGGTGTTGGAGCACAGCAGCGCGTCCGGGGCGACGACGTCCTGAATCTCCTGGAACACCTTGTGCTTGAGCGACGGGTCCTCGAAGACGGCCTCGATGACGGCGTCGCAGCCGGCCACGTCCTGCGGGTCGGCGGTCGGCGTGATCCGCGCGAGCAGCGCGTCCGCCTTCTCCTGCGTGGTGCGGCCGCGGGACACGGCCTTGGCGCAGAGCTTCTCGGAGTACGCCTTGCCCTTGGCCGCGGATTCGGCCGACACGTCCTTCAGGACGACCTCGATGCCCGCGCGGGCGCACGAGTAGGCGATGCCCGCGCCCATCATGCCGGCGCCGAGGACGGCGACCTTGCGCACCTTGCGGGGCTCGATGCCCTGGGGGCGGTTGGCTCCGGAGTTGACCGCCTGGAGGTCGAAGAAGAACGCCTGGATCATGTTCTTCGCGGTCTGCCCGGTGACCAGCTCGGTGAAGTAGCGGGCCTCGATGGTCAGGGCGGTCTCGAAGTCGACCTGGGAACCCTCGACGGCGGCCGCGAGGATGTTGCGCGGGGCCGGGTAGGGGGCGCCGTTGAGCTGCTTCTTGAGGTTGGCCGGGAAGGCCGGGAGGTTGGCGGCGAACTTGGGGTTGGCCGGGGTGCCGCCGGGGATGCGGTAGCCGGGCTTGTCCCAGGGCTGCTGCGACTCGGGGTTGGCGTCGATGAACGCGCGGGCCTTGTCGAGCATCTCCTCGCGCGTGGCGGCCACTTCGTGGACGAGGCCGTTCTCCAGCGCGCGCTTGGGGGCGTACTGGGTGCCCTGGAGCAGCACCTTGAGGAGCGCGTCGGCGATGCCCATGAGGCGGACGGTGCGGGTGACGCCGCCGCCCGCGGGGAGCAGGCCGAGGGTGACCTCGGGGAGGCCGATCTTCGAGCCGGGGGCGTCGAGGGCGACGCGGTGGTGGCTGGCGAGGGCGATCTCGTAGCCGCCGCCCAGGGCCGCGCCGTTGATCGCCGCGACGACCGGCTTGCCGAGGGTCTCGATGCGGCGCAGGGAGTTCTTGATGCCGATGCCGGTCTCGAAGACGGCCTGGGCGTCCTCGGGGCCGGCCTTCATCATGTCCTTGAGGTCGCCGCCCGCGAAGAAGGTCTTCTTGGCGGAGGTGTAGATGATGCCGCGGATGGAGTCGCGCTCGGCCTCGGCGCGGTCGGCGATCGCCGCGATGGAGTCCTTGAACGCCTGGTTCATGGTGTTCGCGGACTGGTTGGGGTCGTCGAGGACGAGGGTGACGATGCCGGTGTCGTCCTGTTCCCAGCGGATGGTTGTGCTGGCGGTCATGGTGTGTCTCCGTGAAGTCAGGTGCGGGGAGTTGAGGGCGGTACGGGGGTGGGCTGCCGGGGTTCGCCGCCGTCCTGCGGGCCGGTGGGGGCTGGTCGCGCAGTTCCCCGCGCCCCTGAGGCATGCGCTGCGCGCAGCCTCCCCTGAAGGCCGTAGGCCTTTCAGGGGCGCGGGGAACTGCGCGAGAAGCCCCACCGGGTCGCGGTCGGCGACGAAACGGTGGCCCTGTGGCGCTACACCCGTTCCACGATGGTGGCGATGCCCATGCCACCGCCGACGCACAGAGTCGCCAGCCCGTACCGGAGGTCCCGGCGCTCCAGCTCGTCGACGAGCGTGCCCAGGATCATGGCGCCGGTCGCCCCCAGGGGGTGGCCGAGCGCGATCGCGCCGCCGTTGACGTTCACCTTGTCCAGCGACAGGCCCATGTCCTTGACGAAGCGGAGCACCACGGCGGCGAAGGCTTCGTTGATCTCGACGAGGTCGATGTCGTCGATGGTCAGACCGGCCTTGGCGAGCGCCTTGCGGGTGGCGGGCGCCGGGCCGGTGAGCATGATGGTCGGCTCGGAGCCGGAGACGGCCACGGAGACGATGCGGGCGCGGGGCGTGAGGTCGTACCGCTCCCCCACCTCGCGCGAGCCGATGGCGACCAGCGACGCGCCGTCGACGATGCCGGAGGAGTTGCCCGCGTGGTGCACGTGGTCGATCTTCTCGACCCAGTGGTACTTCTGGAGCGCGACGGCGTCGAAGCCGCCGAGGTCGCCGATGTCCTTGAAGGACGGCTTGAGCTTGGCGAGCGAGTCGGCGGTCGTGCCCGGCCGCAGGAACTCGTCGTGGTCGAGGACGGTGAGCCCGCTGCGGTCCTTGACCGGGACCACCGACCGCTCGAAGCGGCCGTCCTTCACCGCGGCGGCGGCCCGCTCCTGGGAGAGCGCCGCGTACTCGTCGACGTCACGGCGGGAGAAGCCCTCGATGGTGGCGATGAGGTCGGCGCCGATGCCCTGCGGCACGAAGCCGGTCTCGAAGTTGGTCATCGGGTCGGCGAACCAGGCACCGCCGTCGGAGGCCATCGGCACCCGCGACATCGACTCGACGCCGCCGGCGAGGACCAGGTCCTCCCAGCCGGAGCGGACCTTCATCGCGGCGAGGTTGACGGCTTCGAGGCCCGAGGCACAGAAGCGGTTCTCCTGGACGCCCGCGACCGTGTCCGGCAGTCCGGCCGCGATGGCGGCGATGCGGGCGATGTCGGAGCCCTGGTCGCCGACCGGACCGACGACGCCGAGGACGATGTCGTCGATCGCGGCGGGGTCAAGGCCGGGGAAGCGTGCCTGGATCTCGTGGATGAGTCCGACGACGAGGTCGATCGGCTTGGTGCCGTGCAGCGAGCCGCTGGCCTTGCCCCGGCCACGAGGGGTGCGGATCGCGTCGTAGACGTACGCGTCTGTGGTCACGGAAGTGCCTTTCAACAGGGGTGTGTTCAGGACAGCAGCGAACGGCCGATGATCTCCTTCATGATCTCGGTCGTCCCGCCGTAGATGGTCTGGATGCGTCCGTCGGTGAAGGCCTTCGCGACGCGGTACTCGGTCATGTAGCCGTAGCCGCCGTGGAGCTGGAGGCAGCGGTCGGCGACGCGCTTCTGCAGTTCGGTGGCCCACCACTTGGCCATGGAGGCGTGCACGGCGTCGAGGGTGCCGGCGGAGTGGTCCTCGATGCAGCGGTCGAGGAAGGTCCGGGTGACGGCGCACTCGGTGGCCATCTCGGCGATCTCGAACCGGATGTGCTGCAGCTTGGCGAGCGGCCGCCCGAAGGCCTCGCGCTCCTTGACGTACGTCGTGGTGATCTCCAGCAGGTGCTCGGCGGCGGCGATGGCGGCGACGGCGATGCCCATGCGCTCCTGCGCGAGGTTCGTCATCAGGTGGATGAACGCGCCGTTCAGCTCACCGAGCAGATTCTCCTTGGGGACGCGGACGTCGTTGAAGAACAGCTCCGCCGTGTCCTGCGCCTTCTGGCCGATCTTGTCGAGGTTGCGGCCGCGCTCGAAGCCGTCCGCGCCGCGCTCGACGACGAGCAGGGACAGGCCGTGGGCGCCGCCCTCCTGTGTGGTCTTGGCGACGACGATGACGAGGTCGGCCAGGAGGCCGTTGGAGATGAACGTCTTCGAGCCGTTGAGCAGCCAGTGGTCGCCCTTGTCCTCGGCGGCGGTGCGGATGCCCTGGAGGTCGGATCCGGCGCCGGGTTCGGTCATGGCGATCGCGGTGATCAGTGAGCCGTCGCAGAAGCCGGGCAGCCAGCGCCGCTTCTGCTCGTCCGTGCCGAGCGAGGTCAGGTACGGGCCGATGATGTCGTTGTGCAGGCCGACCGCGAGCCCGGCCGCGCCGGCCCGGGTGAACTCCTCGGCGAGGACGGCGCTGTAGCGGAAGTCGGCATTGCCGCCGCCCCCGTACTCCTCGGGCACGGCGAGTCCCAGCAGGCCCTGGCGTCCCGCGGCCAGCCATGCCTCCCGCGCGACGATGCCATCCTTCTCCCACTGCTCGTAGTGCGGGGTCACCTCCTTGGCGAGGAAGGTGCGCACGGTCTCGCGGAACGCCTCGTGCTCGGCGCTGAACAGGCGTCGTTCCATGCTCGCGATCAACTGCCTTTCTTCTCGGGGGCGGTGGGTTCGCCGGTCAGGGCCGGTACGTCCCAGTCGCGCGCCACGGCCACGGTGTCGGCGCCGGGCCGGGCGGGCCCCGAGCGGACGGTGGTGGGGGTGCGCGTGAAGCGGGGGGCGGGGGCGGGCTGGGTGATGCCGCCGTGGTCGACGAAGGTGCCGCGGGCGGCGAGATGCGGGTGCCCGGGTGCCTCGCGCAGCGACAGGACGGGGGCGACGCAGGCGTCCGAGCCCTCGAAGACGGCCGTCCACTCCTGCCTCGTACGCTCCTTGAACCGTGCCGCGACGGCGTCGCGCAGCTCGCCCCAGCGGGAGAGGTCTCCCCGTGCGGAGGCGGTGTCCGCGAGGCCGAGCAGTTCCATGAACTCGGCGTAGAACTGCCGCTCCAGGGCGCCGACCGCCATGTACTGGCCGTCGGCCGTCTCGTACGTGCCGTAGAACGGGCAGCCGCCGTCCAGCAGGTTGGCGCCGCGCCGGTCCTGCCAGCTGCCTGCCGCGAGCATGCCGTGGATCATCGAGGTGAGGTGGGCGGTGCCGTCGACGATGGCGGCGTCGACGACCTGGCCCTCGCCGGTGGCGCGGGCGTGGTGCAGGGCCGCGAGGATGCCGACGACGAGGTAGAGGGAGCCGCCCGCGAAGTCCCCCACGAGATTGGCGGGGACGGTCGGCGGTTCGTCCGGCCTGCCGATCATGCCGAGGGTGCCGGTCGGCGCGATGTAGGCGATGTCGTGCCCGGCGCGCCGGGCGAGCGGGCCCTCCTGGCCCCAGCCGGTCATCCGGCCGTAGACCAGCTTCGCGTTCCGGGCGTGGCAGGCCGTGGGGCCGACGCCGAGCCGCTCGGCGACGCCCGGCCGGTAGCCCTCGATCAGCACGTCCGCGCGCTCGACGAGTCCGAGCACGCGCTCGGCCCCGTCGTCGGCCTTCAGGTCGACGACCACGGAGCGCTTGTTGCGGTTGGTGATGTCGTACGCGGGATCGATCGCGAGTCCGCCGCCTCCCGGCCGGTCGACCCGTACGACGTCGGCGCCGAGGTCGGCGAGGAGCATCGCGGCGAACGGCCCCGGGCCGATCCCGGCGAGCTCGACCACGCGCACCCCGGCGAGCGGGCCACCGTGCGCGTCCCGGCTCTCCGCGCCTGCCACTGTCATCCGGCCACGCCCCCAGTCCGTCTGTGACACAACTGATGTAACACCAACGATGCTATGAATGCGGCCGGGTCAGCACAAGCCCTTGACGAGCAAGCGCTTAGCCAATTTCGGGCGGAGCTCCGGCGGCGCGGTCCGCGTCGAGTTCCGCCAGACGGCGCTTGGGCGCGATGGCCCGGTAGCTCTCCTCGACCCAGTCGCAGAGCAGCTCCGCGTCCGGTACGCCCTTCTCCTCCAGCGGGATCCGCACCCAGCCCGCCCGGCCGAGGCCGTATCCGGCGGGCTCGGCGCCGGGCGCGGTGAGGGCGTGGGCGTGCGTCTCCTCGTCCGTGAGCTTGACCGTCATTCCCATCGGGTACGAGCCGTCGGTGACGCCCAGGAAGGCGAACACCTTCTTGTTCACCTTCAGGGCCGACTCGCCCCAGGGGAACTCCTCGGTGGCGCCCGGCAGTCCGAGCGCGAACTCCCGCACCCGGGCCCAGGCGCGCAGGGACTTCTGGGACGGCTTCTTCGGCTCGGCCACGGCAGCCTCCGGCGATCGGGAGGGCCCCGGGCGGGGCCCGCTGACCTTTCACGCTAGCCTCGGCCACCGGCAACGGCGCGGGACGCACGATGAGGGGTGTCATGAACGAGCGTGGGAAGCCCGGCGGGACGGACAGGGCGTACGACGTGGTGCTCTTCGGAGCGACGGGATTCGTGGGCGTGCTCACGGCCGAGTACCTCGCGGCGCACGCGCCCGACGGGCTGCGCTGGGCGATCGCCGGCCGGGACACAGCGAAGCTGGAGCGGCTGCGCGAACGGCTCACCGGGATCGACCCGGAGTGCGCGGTGCTGCCGCTGCTGCGCGCGGACGTCGCCGATCCGGCGAGCCTGCGCGAACTGGCGGCGGGCGCGCGCGTGGTGATCTCCACCGTCGGCCCGTACCTGGAGTTCGGGGAAGGGATCGTCGCCGCGTGCGCCGACGCGGGCACCGACTACGTGGACCTGACGGGCGAGCCGGAGTTCGTGGACCTCATGTACGTGCGGCACGACGCCCGCGCGCGTGAGACGGGCGCCCGCCTGGTGCACGCCTGCGGTTTCGACTCGGTCCCGCACGACCTAGGCGCCTACTTCACGGTGCGCCGGCTGCCGGAGGGTGTGCCGCTGCGGGTCGACGGGTTCGTGCGGACCAACGCCCGGTTCTCGGGCGGTACGTTCGCGTCCGCGCTGAACCAGTTCGCGCGCGGCCGCCAGATGGTCGCCGCCCAGCGCGACCGGCGTCGCCACCAGCCGCGCCTGGTGGGCCGGACCGCGTACGCGCCGACCGCCGCGCCGCGCTACGCCAAGGAGGTCGGGGCATGGGCGCTGCCGCTGCCGACGATCGACCCTCAGGTGGTGCAGCGCTCCGCGCGGGCGCTGGAGCGCTACGGCCCCGACTTCCGCTACCGGCACTACGCGGCCATCAAGTCGCTGCCGGTCGCGGTCGGCGGCGTCGCCGCCGCGGGCGCGCTGTTCGCGGCGGCCCAGGTGGCGCCCGCGCGGCGCTGGCTGGGCGGACGGCTGCTGCCCGGGGACGGACCCGACGCGGAGCGCCGGGCCAAGAGCTGGTTCTCGGTGCGGTTCGTGGGCGAGGGCGGCGGGCGCCGGGTGTTCACGGAGGTGTCCGGCGGGGACCCCGGCTACGGGGAGACCGCGAAGATGCTGGCCGAGTCCGCGCTGTCGCTCGCGCTGGACGACCTGCCGGACAGCGCCGGGCAGGTCACGACGGCGGTGGCGATGGGGGACGCGCTGATCGCGCGGCTGCAGAAGGCCGGGGTCACGTTCCGGGTTGCGGCCGAGCGCTGAGAACCGCGGCGCGGCGGCCGTGCGTCCGCGGCCGCGTCGTGGCCGGTCGCACGGTTCCCGCGCCCCTAAAGGGCCGCCAAGGCGTCTCTGCAGAGGCGGTCCGCGCGGCGTGTCGTCTCCGGCTGGCGGTAGACCGGGGTGAGGGACAGCGTGTGCGCGCACGCGTTGTCCAGCGACACCCGGTGGCCCACCGAGACGTACACCGGCTTGACGCCCGCGCGGGTGCGCAGGGCGCGGCCGACCTCCTCCGTGCCGTCGAGGAGCGGGGCCGCGCTCCCCCGCTCGGGCCCCAACTCGCCCTCGGTGAAGACGAACGAGTTCTTGGCGACCCCCATCGTGGGGAGTCCGGTGAGCACGCCGAGATGGCTGGCGAGACCGAAGCGGCGCGGGTGGGCGATGCCGTAGCCGTCGCAGATCACCAGGCCGGGGTCGGTGCGCAGCGCCGCGAGGGCGCCGAGGCCCGCGGGAATCTCCCGGAACGCCAACAGGCCGGGGACGTAGGGAAAGGCGACGCGCCCGACGGCCGTCGCCTCCTCGACCACGTCGAGCGTGTCCGGGTCCAGGACGACCGCGGCCGCGGCGACGACATCGCGTTCGTCGTCGTAGGCGACGTCGATCCCGGTGACCGGGCCCGCGCCGGGCGGCGGACCTGTCTCGTCGAGGACGACGCGGCCGCGCAGCGCGTCCTGCACCGCCCGCGCCGCCGGTTCGTCGGCCGGCCAGTCCGCCGGGATCCCCGTGATGGTCGCCATGCCGCAACCCTAAAGGGTGGCGCACCAGGCGGCGTTCGGGCAGGTCAGGGCTGAGCACGGTCTGCCGGAGACCGTGTTGGCCGCCGCCACGCGGTCGGTGCCGCGCGCCCGCCCGTCGGCGGCTTCTCCGCCCGGGCGCTCCAAGGACGGTTCAAGCGGGTGCGAAGGTGAGTACGACGACTCAGGCGTGGCCGGATTCCGCCATCGACGATGAAGGCATACATCGCCGAGACCGGGGGACCGCTCATGCTCAGCCGAATCGCCGATCGCCTTGTGCCCGTTGTCGGCCGCTTGACCGTGACCACGGACCCGGGCGCCGGCCTCGGGCCGGGCAGCATCGTCGCCGCGAACCACACGTCCCTCGCCGACCCCGCCCTCGTCGTCGCCGCTCTGCGCAGCCTCGGAGCCGAGCCGGTCATCATGGCGGCGGCCGGACTGTGGCGCGTTCCGCTTCTGGGCAAGCTGCTGGCCCGCGAAGGCCACATTCCCGTCGTCCGCGGTGACCGCCGCGCCGCGGACGCACTGGACAGGGCCGCCGATGCCCTGGACCAGGGGCGGCTGGTCCTCATCTACGCCGAGGGCGGGCTGCCGCGCCGCCGGGACGCGGCCGACGCGGCGCCCCGCTCCTTTCGCAGCGGGCTGGCCAGACTGTCCGAGCGCACGGGCGCCCCCATCGTCCCGGTGGGCCAAGCGGGCGCCCGCCGGATCACCTCGGGCGGCACCGTCAAGCAACTCGCGGGAATCGTCACCGCGCCCCTGCGCCGACCGGCACTCCATGTCCATGTGGGTGCGCCGGTGTCCCTGTCGGGCGTCCGCTCGGCACGAACGGCGCGGGCCCACGCCGCGGTGACCCAGGCCTGGGAGACCGCTGCCGCTCACCTCCGAGAGCCCGCCGCGTGAGCAGCCCTCGACTCTGCAACAGCACTTGGTCTAGACCTTGACAGGTCCATACCATCTCGCTTGAGTCTGAACCAACGGTCACACTCACCCCGTCAAGGAGTGGTCCATGTCCAGACAGCGCCTCCTCGCCTTCCTCACCGCCCTCGCCGTCGCGGTGGGAATCGCCCTTCTGGGACCGATGACGACCTCCGCGTCCGCCGCCTCCTGCGCGGCGGGCTGGAACGCGTCCGCGGTCTACACCGGCGGCTCGACCGCGTCCTACAACGGGCACAACTGGCAAGCAAAATGGTGGACTCAAGGTGAAACGCCGTCGACCGGCGGCTCCGGCGTCTGGTCCGACCAGGGCTCCTGCACCGGCGGTTCAGGAGGCGGCGGCGGAAGCACCTGCACCTACCCGGCATGGGTCGCCGGACGCTCCTATGTCGCCGGCGACATCGTCAAGTACACCAACGGCAACTACTACAAGGCTTCGCACGACAACCCGGGTTACGACCCGACGATCAGCACCTGGTACTGGGACCCGTACAGCTGCACCGGCGACGGCGGCGGCACGACACCCGGTTCGTTCGTCGTGAGCGAGGCCCAGTTCAACCAGATGTTCCCGAACCGGAGTTCCTTCTACACCTACAGCGGCCTGACCGCCGCGCTCAGCGCCTACCCCGGTTTCACCACCACCGGCAGCGACACCGTCAAGAAGCAGGAGGCCGCGGCCTTCCTCGCCAACGTCAGCCACGAGACCGGCGGTCTCGTCTACATCGTCGAGCAGAACACCGCCAACTACTCGCACTACTGCGACACTTCCCGCTCCTACGGCTGCCCGGCGGGCCAGTCCGCCTACTACGGGCGCGGCCCGATCCAGCTCAGCTGGAACTTCAACTACAAGGCGGCGGGCGACGCCCTCGGCATCGACCTGCTCAACAACCCCAACCTCGTGCAGACCGACCCGGCGATCGCCTGGAAGACCGGCCTCTGGTACTGGAACACCCAGACCGGTCCCGGCACCATGACCGGACACAACGCCATGGTCAACGGCGCCGGATTCGGCGAGACCATCCGGTCCATCAACGGCAGCATCGAATGCAACGGCGGCAACCCCGCCCAGGTCCAGAGCCGGATCAACGCCTACCAGAGCTTCACCTCGATCCTCGGCGTCCCCGCGGGCAACAACCTCAGCTGCTGAGCGCACCCGTCCGCTGACTGGTCCGGCCGCACCCCTCCACGGGGCGCGGCCGGGGCAGGATCGCCGGCGCAGAACGTTGTGGTGGACCGGGCCGTGTCCCTAATCTTCCGCCGAGACGGAAGCGCCGTTCACGACCCGACGACCTGGTGGTCGTCGGGTCGCTCCTGCACGAGGGGGTCGGGGATGCGGGGACATGGCGCGGGGGTTGTCGCCACGGCGCTGGTGGCGGTGCTGGTGGCGGGATGCGGGGCGCCCGACCCGGCGGACGGGCACGCACAGGCGGCGCGGCCGAAGGCCGGGAAAGCCTCCGCGCATCCCCGCGCCGGGGACTTCAGCGGCGACGGCCGCGACGACTTCGCCGTGCTGTCCGGGCGTCGGCTGACAGTGGTGTACGGGTCGGCGCACGGTCTCGACCCGCGGCTGCGCACCGTCGTGCCGCAGCCCGCGCTCGCGTCCGGATCCGAGCGGACACGGCTGTTCCGGGCCGATCTGGACCGCGACGGGTTCACCGATCTGCTGCTGTCACCCGAGTCGCGGCCACCAGCCGTGCTGTGGGGCGGGCCGCGCGGGCTGGCCGCCTCGGCGAAGCAGCTGGCGGGGCCGGCGAAGGGCCCCGCGGCCATCGGCGACTTCGACGGCGACGGCGCCACCGACGTGTTCGTTCCGGGCGGCGCGACGGGCCCGGAGGGCACGGTCTGGTACGGGCCCGTCGACCGGGACGGCGTCCCGGACCACCGCCAGGAGCTGCGCTACGAGCACCCGGCGGACTCGGCCCCCGCCCACGTGGTCGCCGGGGACTTCGACGGCGACAAGGCGACGGATCTGGCGCTCTGGTTCGCCTGGACCGACCCGGAGTCGGAGGGGGACGGCGACGTGACCTACACCGGGCAGCACCGTCTGCGCGGCGGCCCCGAGGGGCTGCGGCTCACCGAGCGCCGCCGGCCGCCGGACCTGGGCCTGACCGGGCAGCCGGGAGACGTGGACGGCGACGGCATCGACGATCTGTACGCGGCGCACTTCACCGCGTACAGACAGCAGCTTGCTGCGGGCTACCGGCTCAGCACCCGCTCCGGTCCGGAGACCGGCCGCAAGGGCGGCGTGGGCACCGCCGCTCCGCCGGGTCTCGGCGGCGGGCCCCACTACGGCGGCATGGGCGACACCGCCCTGGGCGACGTCACCGGTGACGGCAGGGCGGACCTGGTGACGTCGGCGACCGGCGCCAACGACAACAACGGCGCGGTCTGGCTGATCCCCGACGTGCTGCGGGCGGACACCGCGGACATCCGGGCGGTGACGCTGGACACCCCGGGCGTCCCGGGCAGCAACACGCCGTCGCCCGGCCGCGGCCCCACCCGGCACCGCATCACCGTTCTGAGCCCGCTCCTCGACACCGACGGCGACGGCCACCTCGACGTGGTGTTCGGCTCCACCGGCTACCTGGATGCCAAGGAGCGGGACCTCGACGCGTTCTGGGTCATGCGCGGCACCGACCGGGGGATGACGTTCCAGCGGCACTTCACCGCCGAGGACCTCCGCTGAGCACCCCCGCCTGCCCGGGTCGTCATGCGGGAGGCATGGCTGTCTCCGGAGCGTGGACGGGCAGCGCCGCGGCGATGACGTTGCGTTCCGAGCGCCCCAGGAGGGGGAAGGTGATCTTCATGCCTCGGTCGTCGGCGGGCGAGGAGACGACGAAGGACGAGTTCAGCCAACGCTCGCGTATGTGAGTGCGCATGAGCCCGGCGCGCGGGATCGTCATGACGTGCTCGCCCGTCCTGGCGAACGTCGGGTCGGCCTGGAAGATGAAGATCCGACGACCTGTCATGGCCAGGTACATCGGCCGCGGCGTCGGGATCACGGCAACGGTCCCAGCGCTGAGGATGGCCGAGGCGGCGGCGAAGGCCGCGGTGCGGCGCACCGATACGGAGCTGAGGTTCACGATGGTCGTGACCTCCACCTGCTCGTCCGGTGCCAGCATGGGGGCCACGGTGGCCAGCAACAGGCGGCGGCGCTTTGCGTTCACGGGTACTCCTGAAGACGCGATCGAACCGGTCGGGTCAGCACCTGACCAGCAGGGGGAGCATGCCGTACGGCTCCATTCCGCCGGTGCGCGGGGTGCCCACGGGCACTGGCTCCGGGCGCGCCGCGCAACCTTCCAGCCTTGTAGCCTGTAAGGCATGAACAACGCTACTGACTATTACGGCATCGAGCCGGGCGTCCCCTCGGTGGAGGTGTTCCGGCGGCTGCGCACGGACGCGGGCCTCTCCGACCGGAGCCCGCGGGCGGCGGCACTCGCGCTGCCGAACACCTGGTTCGGCGTCCTGTTGCGGCACCGCGGCGAACCGATCGGGATGGGCCGGATCATCGGGGACGGCGGCACGGCCTTCCAGATCGTCGACATCTGCGTCCACCCCGATCACCAGGGCCGGGGCCTCGGCCGGCGGATCATGGCCGCGCTCACCGAGGAGCTGGAGCGCCGGGCCCCCTCGTCCGCGTACGTGTCGCTGGTCGCGGACGGGCCCGCGAAGTTCCTCTACGAGAAGTTCGGCTTCGTGGAGACGTCCTCGTACGGATCGGTGGGCATGTCCCGGGTCATGCCCTGACACCGGAACTCCAGTCGCCCGGCTCCCAGCCGTCCCCCGCGGCCCCGGCGCCGGAGGGTGCCGAGGCCGTAGATCACGCACACCTCGACGAACGCCCCCTGACCGCACGTACGCTGGCGATCATGTTTGTACTGGAACTGACGTACACGGCGCCGGTCGAGCGCGTGGATGCTCTCCTGGAGGCCCATCGCGCCTGGCTCGACGGGCACTTCGCCGCCGGTACGTTCCTCGCGGCGGGGCGCAAGGAACCGCGGGACGGCGGCATCATCATCGCCGCGGGGGACGATCGCGCGGCCGTCGAGCGGCTCTGCGCGACCGATCCCTTCGTCGCCGGAGAGGTGTGCGCGTACGGCATCACCGAGTTCGTCGCCGCGCGGACGGCGCCCGAACTGGACCGCTGGCGACAGGAGTTGGCCTAGCGGTCATCCGCCCCGGCGCTCCAGGCGGGCCGCTCGTCCCTGCTCGCCCGCCGCCCAGCAGCCGCCGTCGCGGGTGCAGTCCACGGTGTCGTACGAGCCGGAGTCGACGGTGCGCCAGGTGCGGCCGCCGTCCGTGGTGAGGTCGGTGCCCGTCGGGCCGACCGCGAGGGCCGCGGTGCGGCTGTGCGGGAGCCAGGCGACTCCGGAGCGGTAGGCGGGCGGCCCGGCGGCGGACGGGGTCCAGCCGCGACCCGCGTCGCCGGTCACCGCGGCGGCGCTCGGCGAGGGGCGGTCGGCGCGGTAGTCGCCGCCGACGGCGATGCCGTGCGCACGGTCCCGGAAGGCGAGGCCGAAGACGCCGCGCGCCGGGTCGCCGGCGGGGATCGGGGTGTCGGTGGCCGTCCAGTCGAGTCCACGGTTCCCGGAGTGCAGCACGCGCGCGCTCGCGCCACCGCCCGTCGCCAGCCACACGTCCTCGGGGCCCGATGTCACCAGGCACTGCCCGGAGGCGGCGAAACCCGCCTCGCCGGGCTGCGCGGGCGGCATTCCCGCGCTCGGCAGCACCGACCAGGAACGGCCGCCGTCGCGTGTCGACAGGATGCGGAACCGTCCGTCGACCGGGTCGCTCATCGCGAGCCCGTGCCGGGGGTCGAAGAACGTCACGCAGTCGTAGAACGCCTTCGGGTCGGTGTTGCGGAACGACTCCGTCCAGGTCGCGCCGCCGTCGTCGGTGCGCAGGATCCGGGAGGCGTCGCCCTCGCCGATCGCCAGAGCGACCGCGCTGCGCGTGCCGAACGCCTCGATGTCGCGCAGTTCCAGACCCGCGGCGGCGGGTGGGGACACATCACGCCAATGCCTGCCCCCGTCGGTGGTGCGCAGCACGGTGCCCTTGGTCCCGGCCAGCCAGGCGGCGGACCGGTCGACCGCGGCCAGTCCGCGGAAACGCACGTCCGTCCGGCCGGTGTCCGTCAGGTGCCAGGCGGGCTGTCCGGCGGTCGCGGAAGCGGCTGCGGCCGCCGGACCTGTGCTCCAGGCGAGGGCGCCCAGCAGTGCCGTCACCACCAGTCCCACGGTGCGCGGTGTCCTCGTGTTCCTCTGACGCCTCGATGTTCGCGGTCTCCCCATGGCGCGCGAAGCTAGTCCCCCGTCACCCCCGCGTCCAGAGCACCTTGATTGAAACCGGTGACAGAGGTCACTTGTTTTTCGTCCGACATCAGATGCACGGATTCGCTCGTTCCGCCGTCTATTCAAGAGAGGCACTCGGAGCGTCCGTCGTTCTCCGCCCAGTCGTCGCAAGGGAGCAGGCGTTGTCCACCGTCATCGAGCAAGCCGTAGAGGCCCGTCTCGTCGCTGCCGCGCCGCGTATGGCGAGCATCCCCGCGACCCTTCGGTACGACACGCACGACCCCTTCGCCGTCCGGATGTCGTTCCCCGCCGCCGCGACCCTGGAGGGCGTCGATGTGTGCTGGACGTTCGCCCGCGAGCTGCTGACCGGTGGCCTGACCGAGTCCGTCGGCGCCGGTGACGTGCGCGTACGGCCGTACGGCTACGACCGCACGGTCCTGGAGTTCCACGCCACGGAGGGCACCGCTGTCGTGCACATCCGCTCGGACGACGTGCGGCAGTTCCTGACGGGCACGACGCGGCTGGTGCCGACCGGTGACGAGGGCCGGCACGTCGACGTGGACGGGTATCTCGCGGAGCTGTTGCGGGACGCCTGCTGATCCCCTGCGGGACCAGGGATCGCCGAGAGGAGAGATCCTCGCGCCCCCGTCAGCCCCCGCCGCCGTCCGCCGCCCTGGCGGCCTCGGCGGACTTCACCGCCGCCTCCAGGGCCCGGCGGATCTCCGGCACGGCGGGGCCCGCCTGCGCGGCGAGGGCGGTGAGCCGGTCGGCGTGGCGGCGGCGTTCACGGGCGGAGAGCAGCCCCCGGAAGTGGCCTGCGGCGGCGAGCACCAGCAGGGCCGCCCGGTCGGGGCGGACGGCGTCGGGGGCCTCGGGACCGGTCAGCGCGGTCCGGGCCTCCATGCGCAGCACCTCCACGTAGCCGGCGCGCAGCAGCGCGTACCGGGTCCCGGGGAACAGACCGAGGACGCGGCGCCGCTCGGCCGCCAGGTAGCCGTCCGCCACGAGTTGGCGGCGCACCGCGTCGCGGGTGACACGGGCCCGGTGGGTGATCGTGCGGCGCCAGGAGCGCGGCCTCGACTCCGTGATCAGTTCCAGGAGCTGGTCGAGGACGGGGTCGTCGGCGCGGGCGTCGGGCACCGGGGTGACGATGCCGTCGACCTCGCGGACGAGGCCGCGCGCGGCGAGTTCGGCGAGGGCACCGGCGCGGACGGCGAGGGCCAGGTCGGGGGCGCCGGACACCCGGTCCTTGCCGGTGTCGTACGCCAGGAGGAGCAGGCGGGCGGGGAGCGCGGGAGAGCCTTGGGGCACTCCCCCACGATAATTCTTTGACAGCCCTCCGACGGCTCCTTACGTTGGATGTCGGTTCTGTTGCCGTCGAAACGGAGAAGGACGTTGCTCCTCTGAGGTCTTGAGACACCGCGCGTGTTCCGCAGCCGCTGTGCGCTGCGCGTCCGGCGTTGTGTGAGACCTCGGCCCGTGAGCCGTCCTCCCCCTCGGTACAGGCCCTTTTTGTTGCCTGCGTGCCGCGGTGTCTCGAACGCGTCGTATCCCGTCACCGTTCGCACCGAGCAACCGCGAGGCCTCCATGTCACATCCCCCGAGCCACCCCGGCTCCCCCACGACCTCCGTCGCCGTCACCGGACTCGACTACGCCTGGCCGGACGGCACCGGCGTCTTCGACGGCCTCCAGGTCGCCTTCGGTCCCGGCCGCACCGGCCTGATCGGCGCCAACGGGTCAGGGAAATCAACTCTGTTGAAGCTCATCGCCGGTGAGCTTCGTCCGGCCGACGGCACCGTGCGGGTGGCCGGTGAGGTCGGCCATCTGCCGCAGAACGCCACGCTCGACACCACGCTGCGCGTCGACGAGGTCCTCGGCATCGCGGCCACCCGCGCGGCCCTGCACGCCATCGAATCGGGCGACGTCGCCGAGGAGCACTTCGCCGCGGTCGGCGACGACTGGGACGTCGAGGAGCGGACCGTCGCCACGCTCGCCCAACTGGGCCTGGGCCACATCGGTCTGGACCGCACCGCCGGTGAGGTTTCGGGCGGCGAGTCGGTGCTCCTGCGCCTCGCCGCCCTGCTGCTGCGCCGCCCCGACGTGCTGCTGCTCGACGAGCCGACCAACAATCTGGACCGGCACGCGCGCAGGCGGCTGTACGCGGCGGTGGAGAGCTGGCCGGGGGTGCTGATCGTGGTCAGCCACGACCGCGAACTGCTCGATCTGGTCGACCAGATCGCCGATCTGCGCGGCGGGGAGGTCACCCGGTACGGCGGCAACTTCTCCGCGTACGAGGAGGCTCTCGCCGTCGAGCAGGAGGCGGCGGAGCGGATGGTGCGGGTGGCCGAGTCCGATCTGAAGAAGCAGAAGCGCGAACTGACCGACGCCCACGTGAAGTTGGCGCGTCGCAGGCGCTACGCCCAGAAGATGTACGACACGAAGCGGGAGCCGCGTGCGGTGATGAAGCTGCGCAGCCGGTCGGCGCAGGTCTCCGCCGGCAAACACCGCATCCTGCACGAGGAGAAGCTGGCGGAGGCGAAGGAACGGCTGGACGAGGCCGTGGAGGCGGTCCGCGACGACGACGAGATCCGGATCGACCTGCCGTTCACGGCGGTGCCGCCAGGACGCTCCGTGCTCACGCTGCGCACGCTCACCCTGCCGTACGGCGCCCGGCTGGGCGGCGAGTTCGAGCTGCGCGGCCCGGAGCGGGTGGCCCTGGTCGGCCGCAACGGAGCGGGCAAGACGACGCTGCTGCGGACCATCGCCGGAGAGCTGGCCCCGGTCGGGGGCGAGGTGATCGCGCACGTGCCCCTGCGGTTCCTGCCGCAGCGCCTCGACGTGCTGGACGACGGGGCGAGCGTCGCCGAGAACGTGGCGCGGTTCGCGCCGCAGGCCACGGTCAACCGGGTCCGGGCCCGGCTGGCCCGCTTCCTGTTCAAGGGAGCGAAGGCCGACCAGCCGGCGGCGACCCTGTCGGGCGGCGAGCGGTTCCGCGCGACCCTGGCCGCGCTGATGCTCGCCGAGCCCGCGCCGCAGCTGCTGATGCTCGACGAGCCGACGAACAATCTGGACATGGCGAGCGTGCGGCAGCTGACGTCGGCCCTGGAGTCGTACGAGGGGGCGCTGATCGTGGCGAGCCACGACCTGCCGTTCCTGGAGTCGATCGGGGTGACCCGCTGGCTGGAGCTGGGCGCCGAGGCCGGATGAGGAGCAAGGGAGAGGGGTGAGGGAGTGAGAAGGAGGTGACAGGCGCGTAACGGGGGATTCCGCCGCGCCTGCCCGGCTGTGCATGATGTGCCCGCCGCCGTCACCCCTCAGCCGCGGCGCCGCATCCCCGCGACCCGTGGAGAAGACCCGTGCCCAGCAAGAAGGCCCTCGTCCGCCGGCCAGGCCCGCGGCTGGCGGAGGGGCTCGTCACTCATGTCGCGCGCACCCCCGTCGACCCGGGAAAGGCGCGTGAGCAGTGGCAGGAGTACGTCTCGGTGCTGGAGGCGCACGACTGGGAGACGGTCCTGGTCGAACCCGCCGACGACTGCCCGGACGCGGTGTTCGTGGAGGACACGGTGGTGGTCTTCCGGAACGTCGCGCTGATCGCGCGATCCGGCGCCGGGTCGCGGCGCGCGGAGACGTCGGGGGTCGAGCAGACCGTGGCGCGCCTCGGCTGCTCCGTCAACTGGGTGTGGGAACCCGGCACGCTCGACGGCGGTGACGTACTGAAGGTGGGCGACACCCTCTACGTGGGGCGCGGCGGGCGCACGAACGCGGCGGGAGTACAGCAACTGCGCGCCGTCTTCGAACCGCTCGGGGCGCGCGTGGTGGCGGTCCCCGTCAGCAAGGTGCTGCACCTGAAGTCGGCGGTCACGGCGCTGCCCGACGGCACGGTGATCGGTCACGAGCCGCTGGTGGATCACGCCTCGCTGTTCCCGCGCTTCCTGCCCGTGCCGGAGGAATCGGGCGCCCATGTCGTCCTGCTGGGCGGAAACCGGCTGCTCATGGCGGCGAGCGCGCCCAAGTCGGCGGAGCTGCTCGCGGACCTGGGCCATGAGCCCGTGGCGGTGGACATCTCGGAGTTCGAGAAGCTCGAGGGCTGTGTGACGTGTCTCTCAGTAAGGCTGCGTGACCTCTACGCGTAACCACAGCTCCTTATGGAGCGCTTAACCTACGGCAACGTAACCTACGACACCGTAGGTAGAACCGCTCGCTGTACCTCCGTCCCCCAGGAGCTTCCCGTGACCGTCATCTCTCCCCGCCTCGGCTCGTCGACCACATGGACCGACGCCCGCCTTCTGTACGCGCTGGAGGAAGTGGTCGAGAAGGAGCTGAACCGCCATCTGAAGGTCGCCAAGGACTGGATGCCGCACGAGTACGTCCCGTGGTCCGACGCCCGCAACTTCCCCGGCCTCTTCGAGGACGGCGAGGCCTGGGAGAAGAGCCAGTCGAAGGTCACCGAGGTCGGCCGCACCGCGCTGATCGTCAACCTGCTGACCGAGGACAACCTCCCCAGCTACCACCACGAGATCGCGACCCTCTTCGGCCGCAACGGCGCGTGGGGCACCTGGGTGCACCGCTGGACCGCCGAGGAGGGCCGGCACGGCATCGTGATGCGCGACTACCTGCTCGCGTCGCGCGCCGTCGACCCGGACCAGCTGGAGTCCTTCCGCATGTCGCACATGAGCGAGGGCTACGAGTCGGACAACAACCACTCGATGCTGCACTCGATCGCGTACGTCGCGTTCCAGGAGCTGGCGACCCGCATCTCGCACCGCAACACCGGCCACCAGTCCGGCGACCCGGTCTGCGACCGCATGCTGGCGCGCATCGCGACCGACGAGAACCTGCACATGGTGTTCTACCGGAACCTGCTGAGGTCCTCGTTCGAGCTGGCCCCCGACCTGACGATGCAGGCCGTGCGCGACGTCGTCGTCGACTTCCGGATGCCCGGGCACGGGATCCCCGGCTTCGAGCGGGCCGCCGCGCAGATGGCGATCGGCGAGGTGTACAACCTGCGGATCCACCACGACGACGTGATCCAGCCCGTGCTGCGCTTCCTGAAGGTCATGGAGATCGGCGGCCTGGGCCCGGAGGGCCTCAAGGCGCAGGAGGAGCTCGGCCTGTTCATGAACGGGCTGGACACCGAAGCGTCCAAGTTCGACGAGAAGCTGGCGGCCCGCAAGGCGCGCATGGCGGCGAGGGCTGCCGCGCAGTAACCCCGCCCCGCCGGGGGGCGAGGCCGCGCCTCGCTCCCCCTCGGACGGGCCGCCTACGTCCAGGCGACGGCCACGACCGCCGCGGCAGCCGTGAACGTCGCCACGGCGAAGAACGCCCACGGCTTCTTGGTGCGCATGCCCGCCAACGCGGTGACTGCCACCAGGACGTCGAGTGCCAGCTTCACCCCCATTTTCGCCTCGGACACCGGCAGGTCCAGGGACGTCCGGGTCCAGACGAGTCCGGCGCCCGTGACCAGTTGTACGACCGCGCTGGTCACCATGTAGCCGCCGGTCACCGTGTTCTTCTCGCGCAGCTGGTAGAAGATCCCGCCCAGCAGTGCCGCGAAACCGAACAGGTGGAACACGAGGAACGTGTATCTGAGGATCTCCATGCCGCCGGCCTTTCCTTGGAGGGAGAGGCGGGCCGCCCGTGGGGCCCGCCGACTCCGTTTCATGAGTGCGCTCACCGAGACGAGACAGCACCCGGATCTGTGACATCCCTGCGCTCGGCGGCCGGTCCTCCCGGGGCTACGGGGCCGTGTTCACCCCGGCCGAGGCATCCCGGACATCGGCGCACGGGTGTCCCCGCAGGGTCCGGAGGACGTCGCGCCACGGCTCCGGCCATCCTTCGCGTCCGCCCTGGGCCGCCGTGACCGCCCAGGCGAACAGCCCCTCGGCGAGCGCGCCGCCCGACGCCAGTTCGCGCGCCACCGGCAGCAGGACCCGGCTGGGCACCCGCTCGCCGCGCAGTCCACGGCCCAGCCGCTCCCGCAGGCGGTCGGCCGTGTGCCGGGCGAGGGCGGGGCGTCCGTCGTGCAGCCGCGCCAGGTCCCGCAGGTCGTCACCCGGTGCCGAGAGGTCCACCGCGGCGAGGCGGACCTGTGCGGCCGCGGCCACGAACGCGTCGACGGCGGCGAGGACACCGGCCAGTTCGCGGGCGAGCGGCCGCAGCGCCGGGTCCAGCGTCGCGGCGCCGGCGAGCACCCCGGCGACGTTCTCCACGCGGCGGTGCGCGGGCCGGTCCTGCTCCTCCCCCGCGTCGGGCGCGGGCCCGGCGGACATCAGGGTGCGCACGGCGCCGGTCAGCGCGTCCGCCCCGGCCCGGGTCCCGCCCGCGGCCGTGACGAGGGCGGCGCCGGCCGCGCTCCACACTCCGGGGGCCCGCCGTTCCAGATCGGTCAGCAGCCGTGCCAGCGTGTCGAGGGCCTGGGGCGCCCACGGCACCCAGGAGGCGAGGGCGGACAGGGCGGCGCCGCCGAGTTCGGCGTCGTCGCCGGCCGTGTCGGCGACCTCGGCGACGAGGGCGGCGTACCGCGCGCGCCGGTCGGGGGCGACGTCGTACAGGGCCAGCCGGAGTGCCGCACGGCGCAGCACGGCGGCCCTGCCCGCCGAGGCCGCGTCGGCCAGGATCTTCCAGGTGGTGTCCTCGCCGAGCAACCGGTCCGCGGCGAAGGCGACACACGCGGCGCGTACGTCACGGTGGGCGGCCGGGTCCGCGTAGGCGCGTACCAGGCGGGGCGCGGCCTGCGCGGCGGGGAGCCGGACGGCCGTGAGCCGCGCGGCTTCCTTGCGGCTGGTGACCTTCTTCCCCTCGCCGGTCAGCATCTCGTCGAGGAGCGGGGCGAGTACGGACGGGCGGGCGTGCCGGGAGGCCCGGGAGAGGGCGTACGCGGCGACGCGGGCCCGGTCGTCGCCCATGTGCGAGAGCAGCAGGGGCAGGTCGTCGGCGGTGCGGCCGAGTGCGGCGAGCGCCGCTTCGGCGAGGGGGACGTCCGACGCGCCGGCCCACCGGCGGACGTACTCCCGGCCGCCGTCGGGCACCTCGGCGGCGCTGCGGATCGCCTCGGCGCGCCGCTCCGTGTCGAGCTCCGGGTCCTCGGCGACGGTCTTCAACTGCGCCAGGTAGGAGCGCTGTTGGCGCGGCAGCCAGCCGCGCACCGCGGGGCCGTAGTGCTCGGCGGGGAAGACCCACGGCCCCTTGCCCGCCAGGAACCGGCCGTACGGGGCGGGCCCGTCGAGGAAACGGTCGAGGAGATCGGTGCGCCGGTACGCCACCACCGGTGCCACGGAGGGCAGTTCGATGGCGGAGGGCACCAGGTCGAGGACCTCGGCGACGCGCTCGTCACGGGTCCCGGGCGGGGCGAGCCACAGGTCGACGGCGTCCCATGAGGCGCCGTGGTCTCCGTGCTCGACGGCGGCGCGCAGCTTGCTCTGCAGCTCCGGCACTCCGGCCGCGCGGCGCCCCAGGGAGCGGGCCAGCGCGAGGAGCAGGCCGAAGTCGCCTTTCCGCTCGTCGGCGAGGATACGGTGCCGCAGCGCCGCGTAGAGCTGGTGCTCCTGGCCGCGGCGCAGGGTCTCGTCGAGGTTGCCGAGGGCTGTCGCGGACACGTGGTGATGGACGGCGGCCAGCGTCGCGAGCGCCCACTGGGCGTGCTCCTGCTCCGGGTTCGCCGCGTGTTCCCGCAGGACGCCGACGGCCAGCGTGACGATCGCGTGCCGGGTGGCGTACGAGGCGTCGCGGGCTTCCAGGGAGTCTTTGACGAGCCGTGCGAGGTCCGGCAGCGCGGCCGTCTCCCACAGCGCGGGGGGAACGTCGTCGGCGAGGGCGCGCAGCGCGGCCGAGCGCACCGGGTCCTGCTCGTTGCCGAGCCGTCGGGCCAGCTCGGCCGCCACGAGGGTGAGCCGGGCGGGATCGGCCGCGCGGGCCGCGTTGCTCACGTACAGCGGCCAGGCGGTGGCGCGGTGGTCGGCGACGGGCCTGCGGGTCGCTGCGTCGAGGGCGTCCCGGACCTCCTCGGGCGGCAGGAAGGACTCGGCGAGCAGGACGACGTCCCAGGGTTCGCCGCGCTCGCGGGCCGCTCGTGCCGCGCGGCGGGCCACGTCGGCGACGTAGAAGCGGGGCAGCGCGTCGAGCACGTCCGCGTGGACGCCGTGGTGCGCGGGGCCGCGTCCGGCGAGGGCCGTCTCGTAGGTGGCGGGCCGGTCGGCGGGGGCCTGGGCCCGCAGGAGCGCGGCGAGGTCGTGCGGGCGTTCGGCGGCGGCACGGGCGTAGGCGGCGAGGTCGGGCCCGTCGACGCGCGCGACGGCGCGCAGCACCGCCGGGGTCAGGGTGCCCCGGCCGCTGAGCCGTCCCTGCCAGGGGCCGGTCATCATGCGCAGCATGCGCGCCGGGTCGGCGGCGGCGAAGGCGGGGAGGGCCGGGCGCAGCGACCAGGGGAAGTGACGGGGCGGATGCGCGTCCAGCAGGTCGAGGACGCGCAGCGGCTGGGCCGGGGCGACGGCGGCGAGGGCCCGGCCGTAGTGGTGCCACCAGCCGTCGCGGGCGGTGTCCGGCAGCTCGGCCAGCTCGCGCGCGGCGGTGTCGAGCAGGGCGCCGGGGTGCCGCGCGGCGAGCCTCCGCCAGCCCCGTACGGCGGGGAAGACGGCCGGCAGGACACGGGCCACGACCTCCGGTGAGCAGCCGGGCAGCAGCCGGGCGGCCTCCGCGTCGCCCCACTGCGCGCGGACGGTGTCGACGAGGCGGTCGGCGAGCGCGGTGCGCCGCAGGCCGACGATCGCGCGCAGGAGCGGGCGGCGGGCGGCTTCGGGGGCGTCGTCCAGGGCGGCCTCGAAGGCGGTGTCGGGCACGCCTCCCCCTCGGGCGGCGCGCAGGGCGTGGCCGCGGACGAACGGGTCGGGGTCGGCGAGGTGCGCGGCCTGCCACGCGGTGTCACCGGCGGCGCAGGCGAGGATCGCGCCGATGCCGCGTCCGTGGGCGCCCAGGGCCGACAGTTCGGTGACGACCGGGCCGAGTTCACCGTGCGCCGCGAGGTCGCGGGCGCGGCGGGCGGCCTCCTCCGTGCGGCGGGGGTACGGCAGTGGGGCGAGGTCGTCGAGGAGCTGAGCGGCGGTGCTTCGGCGCGGGGTGGACATGCCGGGAGTCTGCCTGGTCCGCGGCGCCCGGCCCATCGAATTTCCCCGGATGCCGACGTCGACGGCGATGACGGTGCGTGACATCGGACCAGCTGGCCGTGCATTCACATTGATGGCGATCCTGTGCAGCTATACCGGCCCGACCACGCAGAACTCGGACGAGACCGCCCAACTCGCCGTCCACGCACGATCGATGGCGTGATAACACGGAGTGATCACATCGAAGGAGGCTTCGCCCGCATGGGTATCTTCAACCGTCGCCACCCGGTCGCGACCATCGACCCGGCCCCGGCCGTCGTCAGCCCTCGTACGCCGTTCCCGGGCGAGAGCGTCGGCGATGTCGCGCTCGATCCGGCGCTCCGGGCGCTGTCCGGGCAGTGGACCATCGACCGCCCGCACAGCCGGATCGGCTTCTCCGTGCGCCACGCGATGGTCACCACGGTGCGGGGCGCCTTCGCCGACTACGACTCCAGGCTGTACTTCGACGGGGCGGTGCCGTCCCGCTCGCGCGCCGAGCTGGTGATCCGCGTCGGCAGCGTCGACACCGGCGTGGAGCAGCGCGACGCGCACATCGTGGGGCGGGACTTCTTCGACGCGGCGCGCCACCCCGAGATGGTGTTCCGCAGCACGTCCACGGTGCACGAGGGCGGTGAGACGTTCCGCATGGCCGGGGACCTGACGATCCGCGGCGTGACCCGTCCCGTGGATCTCCAACTCGACTACCTGGGCTCGGTGCTCGACCCCTTCGGCTTCGAACGGTCCGGCTTCGACGGCACCACGACCATCGACCGCACCGAGTGGGGCCTCGTCTACAACAAGCGGCTGGAGGCGGGCGGCACCATGGTCAGCGAGAAGGTGCGCCTGCAGTTCGACATCTCGGCGATCCGGGCCACGCCGGAGAGCTAGGGCCCGTGCGTCAGACGCGCCGCAGCTGGTGCCGCTCCTTCTCGGAGAGGCCGCCCCAGACGCCGAAGCGCTCGTCGTTGGCCAGCGCGTAGTCCAGACAGGCCGGGCGGATCTCGCAGAGCCTGCAGATCTGCTTGGCCTCCCTGACGGAGCTGCCCGGTTCGGGGAAGAAGAAGTCGCCACCGGTCTGGGCGCACAGGGCCTGGTCCTGCCAGGTGGGATCGGCGGGCGGGAAGGTCGTGGTCGCGTGCATGGGAAGAGACTGCCGCCCGGCGAAAAACGTTCGATCAACGCGCGATCAACGCCGGGCGGCCCGCCTCGTCACTGCTGATCCGGGTCACCCCTCAGTACGGCGAATCCGGCGCCGTACGGATCGGCCAGCTTGGCGATCCGGCCGACCCCGGGTACATCGACCGGCGCGGAGCGGACGATGCCGCCCAGCCGCCGGGTCGTGTCGGCCGTCGCGTCCACGTCCGGGACGTGGATGTACGGCGTCCAGTGACCGCCCGCCCCGGCCTCCGCCGGGTCGGAGTCCAGCGGGACGATACCGCCGAACATGGCGTTCTCGTCCGTGCCCGCCGGGTTGACCGTCGTGTACGTGCCGCCCGGGAACTCCACGTCGAACGTGCTCCAGCCGAGGACCGTGCCGTAGAACGCCTTGGCGGCGGCCGGGTCGGGGACGTACAGCTCCACCCAGTTCAGCCCGCCGTCCTCCGTCACGTGCTCCAGGCCCTTGTGGACACCGGGCTGCCAGAGGCCGAAGGCCGCGCCGCCGGGGTCGGCGATCATCGCCATGCGTCCCAGGTCGCCGACGTCCATCGGCCGGAGGAGGACGGTGCCGCCGGCCTGCTCCGCCGCCTTGACCGTGGCGTCGGCGTCACCGGTCCGGAAATAGACGCTCCAGGCCGGGCCGCCCTGCTCGGGGGTGACGGTCATGCCGCCGGACACCGCCTTGTCGCGGAGCCGGAAGGTGCCGTACCCGCCGTACTCGGGACCCGCCGACGCGAACTGCCAGCCGAAGAGTCCGCCGTAGAACGAGACCGCTCCGTCCAGGTCCGGTGTGCCGAGATCCAGCCAGACGGGTCCGCCGTCCACGAAGTCTGTGGTGATCATGGTCGTGCCCTCCTCGTCGAGGGAATTTCCGTTTTCCGCTCCGGACTGCCGAGTCTTCCACCGCGCACTGACAATCGCCGTCCCACCGTGCCTGACCAGGCAAGGTACGGACCAATCGTTTGTATACCGTCTGCCTTCAACATGTGAACGGAATCATTTCTTGGGAGCGCTCCCTGCCATAAGTCTTGACGCTTCCGGTCACCCTCGCCACAGTGGGGCTCCCCCACACCCCCCCACATGTCGGGAGTACCGATCGTGATATCGCGCAGACTGTTCCTCGCCGGCGCCGCAGCGACCGTCGGAACGGCGGCCGCGTCACTGGCCGTGCCGTCCTGGACCGCGGGCGCCGCCCCCGCCACCTGTGAACTGGCGCTGGAGAACAAGTCGTTGAGCGGCTCCGTCAACGCGTACGTCACCGGACACGAGCAGTCGACGGGCAATTGGGTGCTGCTCAAGGCCGACGGCAGTGTCTACCGCCCCGCGTCACCGGGCGCCCCGCAGACCCCGCTGCCCGTCGACTGCGCCATCCCGCTGGGCTCGGCCGGTTCCGCGGCGAAGGTGGTGACACTCCCTCAGATGTACGGCGCGCGGGTCTACTTCGTCCGGAACGACACGCTCGACTTCTTCCTCAACCCGGGACCGTCGCTGGTCGAGCCCGCCTTCGCCACCGAGGCCGACCCGAACTACGGCAAGACCTGGTCGTTCTGTGAATTCACCTTCAACTCGGACCAGTTGTACGCGAACATCAGCTACGTCGACCTGGTGACCGCGCTGCCCATCGGGCTGACCCTGGAGGGCGACGCCACCCACACCGTCGCCCCGCTGCCGGACGGCGCCGTCGACAAGATCGCCGCGGATCTGGCCGCGCAGGCCGCGAAGGACGGGCAGCCCTGGGACAAGCTCGTGATCAAGGGCGGCGACGGGAAGGTGCTGCGCGCGATCTCTCCGCAGAACCTGATGGCGCCGTTCTTCGGGCAGCCCGACCAGATGCCGTTCCGCGACTACTTCGACGCCTACGCCGACCAGGTGTGGTCCAAGTACACCGGCACCGACCTGAGCATCGACCTCCAGGGCGGGCGCGGGGTGTTCACCGGCCGGGTCAGCGGCGACACGCTCACCTTCAACGGCGGCCACACCTTCACCAAGCCGTCCGCGAAGGACATCTTCACCTGCAACTACGGCCCGTTCGCCAACAACCCGGCGGACTCCGACGACAAGAAGGGCCTGCTGGCCAGGCTCGCCGCCGGATTCAACCGCAGCATCATGCTCACGCACCCCACGCAGCCGAACGGCACGGGGTCCGCGGACTACTACCAGGACGCGACGACGAACCACTGGTCGCGGATCGTCCACGCCAACTCCCCGATCGGCTACGCGTTCCCGTACGACGACGTGCGGCCGGACGGGGAGCCCGACGTGTCGGGTGCGGCGAACGACGGAAATCCGCGCCGGTTCACGGTGAGTGTCGGCTCGTAACTCCCGTCGTTCCGGCCGGAGTCGGTCACGCGCGGGCGTCCTCGCGGATCAGTTCCACCGCCTTCTCCGCGAGGGCGACCGTGGGTGCGTGCGTGTGGCCGCGGGTGATGTGCGGCATGACGGAGGCGTCGACGACGCGCAGCGCCTCGGTGCCGCGCACCCGCAGCCGCGGATCGGTGACCGCGTCGTCGTCCGTACCCATGCGGCAGGTGCCGACCGGGTGGTAGAGGGTCTCGGCGCCGGCCCGGATCGCCCGGGCGAGGGCTTCGTCGTCGACGACGCCGGGGTAGCCGCCCATGGGCGAGGTGTGCAGCGGGCTCAGCGCGGGATCGGCGAGCAGTTCCTCGGCGCGGCGGACACCCGCGACGAGGGCGCGCAGGTCCTCCTCGGCGGCGAGGTAGCCCGGGTCGATGGCGGGCCCGCCGCCCGTGCCGGTCGGGGTGATGCGGCCCTCGCTGTGCGGCTGGAGCAGGATCACGCCGATGGTGATGCCGTGCTCGGTGGGCGGGGTGAGCCCGTGGTTGACGAACGGCACCGGCGCGTACACCAGCTCGATGTCGGGCGCGGCAAGTTCGGGGCGCGAGGGGACGAAGGCCATGGCTTCGCCGACGTTCGAGGTGAGCGGGCCGCGACCGCCGAGCAGGAAGCGCGCGAGGTTCGCCGGGGTGTCGGCTCCGGTGAGGGAGACCGGGCGCGGGCAGCGGACGGTGACCGCGAAGGCGAGGTGGTCCTGGAGGTGGCGGCCGACCCCGGGTGCGGCGACGAAGGTGTCGATGCCCGCCGCGGCCAGCGTCTCGGGGTCGCCGATCCCCGCCTGCTGGAGCAGATGCGGCGAGCCGATGGCGCCGGCGCTGAGGATGACCTCGCGGGTGGCGCGCAGGGTGCCCGCGGAGAGGCCCTCGGCCACGACCCCGGCGGCGCGGGTGCCGTCGAAGTCGAGCCGGGTGACGCGGGCACCGGTGTAGACGTCGAGGTTGGGGCGGCGGGCGGCGGGCTTGAGGTAGCCGTCGGCGGCGCTCCAGCGGCGCCCCCGGCGCTGATTGACCGGGGCCATGGCGAATCCCGCGTGATCGGGTTCGTTCAACTCGGCCAGTTCGCGCAGCCCTTGGGCCCGGCAGGCGTTCAGGAAGGCGACCGTGGTGGGGTTCGGGGAGCGCTGCGGCGAGATGTGCAGCGGGCCGTCGGTTCCGTACACGGACTGCGCGGGGCGCTCACCGCCCCAGCGTTCGGCGCGCCGGAAGTACGGTTCGATCGCCTCGTACGCCCACTCCTCCCCCGCCGCCTCGCCCCAGGCGTCGTAGTCGGCGCGGTGGCCGCGCACCCACATCATGGCGTTGATGGAGGAGGAGCCGCCGAGGGTGTGGCCGCGCGGCCAGTACAGCTCGCGGCCGTCCAGGGCGGCCTGCTTGGTGGTGGCGAAGTCCCAGTCGTACGGCGTCTTGAACAGCTTCGGGAACGCGGCCGGTATCCGGATCTCCGTCTTGCGGTCGCGGGGCCCCGATTCGACGAGGGCGACCCTGACGGAGGGATCCTCGCTGAGCCGGCCGGCGAGCACACACCCGGCCGACCCGGCCCCGACGATGACGTAGTCGTACGTACGGTCCTTGCTCAACTCGGCTCCCTCGATACGGTGTTGCCCGCCACGGACGCATCTCGCACACAGGTGTTACCGATGGTTTACACCTAGGCGGGGGCGACCGTACACAGGGCCGGGCGGGTCCTCGACGCGGGCCCGCGCGGTGGGGTCCGTCCGTTCGGGGCGGAGGCTTCGGGTTCACCCGTCCGGCGTACGAGAGAAGCGCGTGCCCGGACGGCACTCCCCCGGCCACCGCCGTCCGCACAACGGCTCACGGGTCCGCGCGGCGTCCGACGGGTTCGTTAGGAACACCGCCAGAAGTGGCATACCTGGCAGGATCTGTCCGCTGTCGCTTGGGATGTGGTGTTGATGCGCGCGTCGAGGTTTCTGCTGGGTACGGCAACGCTGGTGCTGCTGGGGTCGGCCGCTTCGGCCACCGCGGCCACCGCGGTGAAGCCGCCCCCGGCCGCGTCGTTCGTCTCGACGCGGACCGCGGTGGTCGTCACGGAGCTGGGCGCGCAGGAGATCACGGTGGGGGCGACGTCGACGCTCACCGTGACGGGCCGTCTGGTGGAAGGGGAGACGCTCACGTATCCGCTGGCCCGGCTGGCGCTGGCCGTCGAGGTCACGGGCGGGCCGAAGGACGCGGCACGCCGGTGCAACACGGTCACGAGCGACGAGGGCCGCTTCTCCTGCACGTTCCACACCGGCGCACACCAGATGAGCAGTGCCGCCGTGCGCTTCGCCGGCAACGCCCTGTTCGCGCCCGCCGAGGCGACCACCAGCATCGCCGACCACCCGTCGGCCTCCCCGTCACCCGTCGCATCGGCGACACCTTCGGCCGTGACCCCGGCGGCACCCAGCGCGGCCCCCACTACGCCGGCCACGCCCACCGTCCCCGCCACGCCCACCGCCACCTCGCCGACACCGGTCCCGGCGGCGCCGACCTCTCCCGCGCCGACCTCTCCGGCGGCCGCACCGGCACCGACCCAGTCGCAGACGCCGGCCCCGGGCACCACGCCCGCCGCCCTGCCCGCCACGAGTCCTTCCGGCGCGTCCATGCCGTGATCCGGCCCGGTCAGCGGGCAGGGTCGGGGCATGCACACTTCTTCCCGCGCCCTGCGCCGTCATCGGCTGCTCCTGCTGCCGGCCGTGCTCGCCCTGCCCTGCGTGATCGCCGCACCATCGGTCGCCGCCGCGCACACCCGTCCCGCCCCGGCCGTCACGGCCCCCGCATCGTTCGAGACGTCGGACGCGCAGGGCCCCTGGTTCCACGGGACGACCCTGGATTTCGGCGAGGGGCGGATGGCGTACACCGACACGGCCTCCGGCTTCGACGCGACCGGAGCGTACTTCCGGCGGCAGGCGCTGCTCCTCGGCGGGGACGGCGGTCCGCACTACGAGGAGACCGCCTCGCACTCCTGACGTTCCGCGCCCCGCACGGCACGTGCACCGCCCGGCGGACGACATGACCGTGCCCCGCAGCCCGGAAGACGGCTGCGGGGCACGAGCGTCGGCCGACGGGCTCAGGTCCCGTCCGCCGGAATGGACCGCGTCAGGAGTGCGAGCCCGTGGTGTTGCCGGTGGCACCCGTGGGGCCGGCCTGCTTCGTCGTGGTCTTGAAGTAGGCCTTGCCGTCAGGGGTGAAGCCGCTGACGGTGCTCGAGGTCATGCCGCCGCTCGAGTTCGCAGAGTTCTGCGACTTGTTGTAGGCGGGGCCGTCGTCCGCGGAAGCCATACCCGCGGCGCCGATGACCAGGGGGGTGACGAGAGCACCGACAGCGACGTACTTGGCAATGCTGCGCATCTGTTGCGGTCCTTTCAGGGTTTGCCGGCCTGGATCTCCGCGATGCCATGCACCGGGATGGCGAAGACGGCCACGTTCCGCCGCAACACACACTGCACGTACCCATCACCGTGCGCATCCTGAACGCTCACTCACGGTGATGACCGCACTCCACGGCCTCGTTCGGGCCGGCGAATCGCGGAGCCCACGGACTACCGGCAGGCTGATCGGGCACCCGGCCCACCTCCGGGCCGGGTGTTCCGCGCACGCTCGAACGTGCACCCCTGCCCCTCAGGAGACGCCGTGTTCGTCCGTATCCCGCTCGTCGTGATCGCTGCCGCCGCCCTCGCCACCGGTCCCGTGGTGACGGCCCACGCCGACGACGACATCCCGACCGTCACGCAGTACTGCCGAATCACCAGCCTGACGGCCGACGGCGGGCCCCAGGAGACCATCACCTCCGTGCCCCGCCCGCTGAGCGCCGACGAGTGCCGGGCCCAGGGCGGCACCGTCACCGACACCGCGCCCCTCGCCGTCTGGGACACCGCCCTCGACACCGGTAGCGACCCGGCGGACGTCACCGTCCTCCCGTCGACCGGGTTCACGATGACGCCGTGACGCGACGACGGTGACGGTGACGGCCTGGCCGGCGCTCCCGCCTTCCGACGCACAACTGCGCCTCGAACCGGGGCCGTTGATCCGCGGAGTGGTGCCGTCCGCGCCGCTCGCGTCCCTGCGGACGCGCCCGCGGGGTCAGCCTCGGGCGAACCCGGCCAGGGAGCGGCGCATCGTCAGCCAATAGCACGCGCAGGACACCACCATGCCGACCGGCAGCGCGAGGTCCACGCCGTCGAGCGCGGCGGCGATGGGCCCGGTGTACAGGGTGTTCACACAGAGCGCGGCCGCCCCCGCACCCGCGAGCAGGGAGAACGCGCCCGCCCAGTTGACGCCGCCGCGGTACCAGAACGGACCGCCGGGGCGCTCGTCGCACAGCGCCGGGCCGTCGTAGCGGTTGCGGCGCAGGACGATGTCGGTGGCGTAGACGGCGACGGACGGGCCGAGCAGCACGACGGTCAGCTGCAGGACGTCGTTGACCGTGTCGAGGAAATTGGAGATGAGCAGGCCGTACAGGGTGAGCGCGATGGCGACCGTGCCGTCGAACAGCACGCTGACCTGGCGGCGGATGGTGAGGCCCACCGCCTGGAGGGCGAGGCCCGCGCTGTAAGCGGTGAGGGCGTTGACGGCGATGGTGCCGAGGACGAGGGCGAGCAGGAACAGCGGGACGAACCAGCCGGGCAGGATCGACTCCAGGGCCGACTGCGGGTCGGCCATGTCGACGGCGGTCGCGGCGAGGACGCCGATGAGGCAGGTGAAAAGGCCGGAGACGAAGTTGCCGAGGGCGGTCCAGCCGATGATCGCGCGCTTGGGCGTCGTGCGCGGCAGGTAACGGGAGAAGTCGGCGCTGGTGGTGTACGAGAGCGGGGCCGAGGCGACCATCGTGACCCCGGCGAGGACCGCGGCCCACAACCCCGCCCCGGTGAGCGGGTGTTGGGGAACGTACCCGAAGTCCGCGTGCCGAGCGACGACGACGGCGACCACGGCGAAGACCGCCGCGAGGGCGAGCGTGATCGGAAGGTACAGCTTCACGATCGTGGCGTGTCCGTAGACGCTGATGATCAGCGTGAGCGCGGCGATGACGACGATCACGACGACCTTGACCGGGGTGTTCACCGTGACGCCGCACCGCGCCACGAGGGAGAAGGCCGCCACGGCCGCGGCGGACAGGTTGAGCGCGAAGTAGCAGACGGAGATCAGCCAGCCGGTGATCGCGTTGTTCACCCGGTTGCCGATGACGCCGAAGAGCGCGCGGGTGACCACTTCGCTGGGCGCTCCCGCGGCCGGGCCGGGTATCGCGAGCAGGCCGGTGAGGACGGAGAACAGGCTGCCCACGACGAGGACGGCGATCGCCTGCCACAGGGCCAGCCCCATCAGGATCAGCGAGCCGCCGACGACCAGGCTCAGGTAGTTCACGCCGGTCGCGGCCCACACCGCGAACAGTTCGCTCGCCCTGCCGCGCCGGTCCGCGTCCGGGATCACGTCGATGCCGTGGGCCTCGATCCGTCCGGCCCGGCCGTCGTCCGGCGGAGCGGTGGCGTCCGGGTCGGTACGTGGGGACGGGTCGGGAAGTGTGGACGCCATCGAGCCCTCCGAGGGTGCTGAGCGGTACTGGACCGACCCGCCTGCTTGCTTATTGGTCGCACACTCAATAACGTGCCGGGCATGTCGTCAAGCGTTGAGCGCAAGCGAATTCGAAAGTCACCGACGGCCAGACGTGCGGAAATCGTTGCTTCGGCGGCCACGATTGCGCTTTCCGAAGGTCTGGAGGGCATCACCCTGCGCCGCATCGGCGAGGAGCTCGACGTCAGGCCGGGGCTGGTGAGCCACTACTTCCCCTCGGCGGAGGACCTGGTCGCGGAGGCGTTCGGCACGGCGGCGACGGCGGAACTGGACGCGCTCATCCCGGCGGAACGCCCCGACGGCACCCCGACCGGGCATCTGGCCCGGTTCCTGGCACGTACGACGGGCGATGCGGCGTGGGACGACATCAGCGCCCTGTGGATCAACGCCCGGCACCTCAGCCGCTACCGCCCGGCCCTGCGCGAGCAGGTCGCCGAGCAGGAGGCCGCCTGGCGCGCCCGCCTCTCCGGCCTGATCGCGGACGGAGTCACCCGCGGCGAGTTCCACACCCCCGACCCGGTGGTCGTCGCCCTCCAGATCCTGGTCGTCCTGGACGGCCTGAGCGCGGACGGCGCCCTGACCCCGGACGAGGTCCCCCCGGCGGTGGCGAGAATGGCGTTCACCCTGGCAGAACGCGAACTGTCCCTGCCGCCAGGAACTTTGGGCGCCCCGTAAGGGGCGCGCGGGGAGCTGCGCGAGCAACCACGGACAACCGGCACCCGCCGACGCACACCACCCACCACCGCGACGCGCGAAGGGGCGCGGGGAACTGCGCGCCCAGCCCCACACGACCCACCCCCGCCCACGCACAACAGCCCACCGGAACAGCGGGCGAAGGGGCGCGGGAAACTGCGCGCCCCACCCCGGACAACCAGCGGAGCACACCGCACAGGAGCCCCATGCACCCCCGACTCGCCCTGCTCAACGCCCGCCTCCTGGACCCGGCATCCGGCGGAGCCCTCCCCTACTCGGCCCTGTCCGTCACTCCCGACGGCCGCATCGGCGCCCTCGGCGACGACCAGGAGATCCGTGCCCTCGCGGGTCCGGCCACCACCACGCTCGACCTCAAGGGCGCGACCGTCACCCCGGGCCTGGTCGACGGCCACATCCACCCCGCCCACGGCGCCGAACTCACCCACGGCCTCGACCTCTCCGCCTGCACCGACCTGAGCGGGGTGCGGGAGGCACTGGCCCGGCACCGGAAGACCCTGGCGCCCGGAGCGTGGCTGCACGCCTGGGGCCTGGACCCGAACGTCTTCGGCGACCGGCCGGTCGAGGCCGCCGCGCTGTCCCCCGTGCTCGACGACGTCCCCGCGCTGCTGCTGCTGTTCGACGCCCACTCGATGCTGGCGAGCCCGCGCGCGCTGGAGCTCGCGGGGGTGGACGGCCCGCGCACCTTCGACCAGGCAGCCGAGGTGGTCTGCGACGAGCACGGCCGGCCGACCGGTCTGCTCCTGGAGGACGCGGCCTGCGAACTCGTGGAGCGGGCCGCACCGCAGCCGACCCGCGCCGAGCGGCGCGACCGGCTCGCGGCAACGCTGCGCGCGATGGCCGCGGCGGGCCTGACCGGCGGGCACGCGATGGACGCGAACGGCGACAGCCTCGACCTGTACCGGGAGCTCGACGAGGCGGGCGAGCTCCCGGTGCGGCTGCGGGTCGCGCCCTGGTGCCAGCCGGGCGCCGACGCCGACGCGCTGCGTGCGCTGATCGATCTCCAGGGCGACCGGGGCGAGTTGTGGCAGGTCGCCGGGGTGAAGCTGTTCATGGACGGCACCATCGACAACGGCACGGCCTGGCTGGAGCGGCCCGACTGTCACGGCGAGTCGACGCACGCGTTCTGGCCGGATCCGGCCGCGTACACGCATGTCGTCGGCGAGCTGCACCGCGCCGGTGTGCCGACGGCCACGCACGCCATCGGTGACGCGGCGGTCCGGCACGTGCTCGACTCCGTGGCGAAGGCGCGGGCCGAGGCGCCGGGGGCCGTACGCCACCGGGTCGAGCACATCGAGACCGTGCCCGACGACACCGTGCGCCGCTTCGCCGAGCTGGACGTCGTGGCCTCCATGCAGCCCACCCACTGCTGCGACTTCACCCGCGCCGACCACACCGACAACTGGTCGCGGCGGCTCGGCGAGGAGCGGGCCGGGCGGGCGTGGCGCTGCCGGGACCTCCTGGACGCCGGGGCGCGGGTCGTCCTCGGCTCGGACTGGCCCATCGCCCCGTACCCGCCGCTCGGCGTCCTGGCGGGCGCCCGGCACCGGCGCCCGAGCCGCGACCTGACCCTGCCGCCGCACGGCCCGGACCAGGCGCTGAACGGCCTGGAGGCGCTGCGCGCGATGACCGTGAACCCGGCGTACGCCTCCGGCGAGGAGGGGGTCGCCGGGTGGCTCGGGGTCGGGGCGCGGGCGGACCTTTCGGTGTTCGGCGGGGATCCCGTCTCCGTCGACGCCACCGAACTGGCCGATGTTCCGGTGCGGTTGACCGTGGTCGGCGGCCGTGTGACCCATCGGGCCGCCGATCTCTAGGGACACCCCCTACATGTGATGCGGGTCGTCGTACTCCGGTATCGACCCGTCCGCCTTCTTCACCAGGAACAGCCCCGCCATCCCCATGTCCGAGTGGCTCTGGACATGGCAGTGGTACATCCACGCCCCGGCGCCCACCCCCTCCCCCGCGACGATCTGGAACCCGAACGAGTCGGCCGGGCCGCAGATCTTGTTGTCGAGGATCTGGGTGGGGTCGTCGGGGCCGGTGAGCATGCCGGTGCGGTTGTCCGCCCAGCGGTGACCGTGCATGTGGAACGTGTGGTAGTACTCGCCGTGCGTGATCATCACGATCTCGACCCGGTCGCCCACCGTGGCCTCGAAGGTGGGGGCCTCGTGGGCGGCCTTGTTGTTGATCGTCATGTCGTTGAAGACGATCGTGAAGGTCTTCCCCGGGTCGGGCAGGATGTCGCCCTTGCGGCGCACGATCACCGGGCCGTACAGCCCCTTCTTGATGCCGCCGGTGCCGTGGTCGGTGCCGACGACGTGGTCGTGGTAGTGCCAGTAGCCCGCGGTGCCCGGGCGCCAGGTGCCGTCCTTGCGGCGGCCCGGCGCGTGGGTGCGCCAGGTGTAGGTGCGGGTGCCGCCGGGCTCGACGTGGCTGCGGTTCATCCGCGTACCGTCGCTGGAGATCTCGTAGTCCATGCCGTGGACGTGCAGACTCGCGTCGACGTCCGTGAGGTTCTCGAACTCGATGTGCAGGGTGTCGCCCTCGTTCAGCTCGATCAGCGGGCCCGGAACCGACGCCTTGCCCTTCTCGAAGCCGTAGCCCAGCTGACCGTCCGCGAGCTTCTCCGCGTACATCTTGATCCGTCTGACCTCACCGCCCGCCGGCGCGGTGCGCGGCGGGGTGTCGGCACCGGCCGCGGGGGGCGCCGAGGCCCCGATCGACAACGATGTCACCCCGGCCGTCGCGGCCACCGCGCCGCCGATGAGCATGCGGCGGCTGAGCGCGCGGCGGTCGCTCTCGCTCGCCCGGTTCGCCTCTTCGTGTTCCGTCACGGCCAACTCCCCAGCCTCGTACCGGCATTCACGTCACACAGAGCATCGCGCCGATCACCGTAGCCAGGTGATCTTCGTTTATCCACACTCAGGACAAAGTTCGTGCCATTGCGGTCATACCTATTGGCGCGCCACGAAAAGAGGTCTAGCTTTCACGGCGCTGTTGCTGTGCCCGACGAGGGGTGAGTGAACACATGCGGCGCATACCGCCTCAAACACCATTGCCCGTACGAGAGTTCAGAGCGAGCAGGCGCAGACGCGCCCGGATCGTGGCCGGAGGTGTCGCGGCCGGTGCGCTCGCCGCGGGCCTGCTGGCCATGCCGACCGCGAGTGCGCAACCGGACCCGGCTGGGCCCGTGACAACGATGTCCGTCAAGTCGCCGCCCGGCGGTGCCACGGTCCGGGTCCTGGTGTTCTACGGGTCCGCGGCGGGCGGCGACGAGTCGCCCGTGGTGAACGCCGGCATCGAGGCGATCGAGAAGATCGGCCAGTCCGGCCCGGCCGGGCAGCGCTTCACCGTCACCGCGACCGACGACGCGTCCGTCTTCACGAACGGCACCAAAATGGGCCGCTTCAACTCCGTGGTGTTCCTGACCGGCGGCGGGGACGTCCTCGACCCGGACCAGGAGGCGGGCCTCGAGGCCTACATGGAGGCCGGCGGCGGTTTCGTCGGCGTCCATGACGCAGCGCGCGCCGAGCCGTACTCCGACTGGTTCACGGGGCTCGTGGGCGCGCGCCCCGCGGCCTCGTCGCCGACCGATGTGCAGCGGGCCACCGTCGAGGTGGGCGACCGGCAGCACCCGGCGACGAAGGACCTGCCGGCGCAGTGGAAGCGTCCCGACCAGTGGCTGAACTGGGTGAAGAACCCGTCCGGCGACGTGCACACGGTGGCCCGGGTGCGCGAGTCGACGTACAAGCCCGGGGGCAGCGCCAACGGCGGTGACCATCCGGTGAGTTGGTGCCGTGACTACGACGGCGGCCGGTCCTTCTACACCGGCATGGGCGGGACGGCCTCCAGTTACGACGAGACCGACTTCCGCGACCATCTGCGCGGCGCGCTGCTGTGGACGACGCGGCTCGTGCGCGCCGACTGCAAGGCGACGATCAACGGCAACTACAAGGCGGAGCGGCTGACCCAGGCCAACCAGCCGGGGCAGAACGACCAGATCGGTGAGCCGCACGGCCTGGTGACCGCGCCCGACGGGCGGGTGCTCTACATCGGGCGCGGCGGCGCGGACTCCTCGCAGCCGGTCGTCACGGACTGGAACGACCCCGATGTCGGCAAGGGCAAGGGGCAGATCCACGTCTACGACCCGAAGACCAAGAAGGTCACTCTCGCCGGGGAGTTGACCGTCTTCGGCAACAAGGGCGGCGGCGACGAGCTGGTCAAGGTCGAGGAGGGGCTGCTCGGGATCGAGCTGGACCCGAAGTTCGAGCAGAACGGGTGGGTGTACCTGCACTACACCCCGCACTCGCAGCTCGACCGGGACAAGCAGATCGCCGAGCGGCGGGTCTCCCGGTTCACGCTCGACCTCGCCACGGACAAGCTGGACCTAAGCAGCGAGAAGGTGCTGCTCAAGTGGCCGGTCCAGGTGCACAGTTGCTGCCACGCCGGTGGCGGGATGGCCTGGGACTCCAAGGGGAACCTGTACATCGCGACCGGTGACAACAACTCCTCGCAGTTCAGCGACGGTTACTCGGGCAACAATCCGGAGCCGAACTACAAGGGCGTCTCGTTCGCCGACGCGCGCCGCACCGCGGGCAACACCCACAACCTCAACGGCAAGATCCTGCGCATCCACCCGGAGGCCGACGGCACGTACAGCCTGCCGGAGGGGAACCTCTTCACCGGCAAGGAGACGGCCGAGGGCGGCGGCAAGACGCGCGGCGAGATCTACGTGATGGGCGTCCGCAACCCGGCGCGCATCTCGATCGACAAGAAGACCGACACGCTCTACGCGGGCTGGGTCGGGCCGGACGCCGGTGAGCCGTCGACGACCTGGGGGCCGGCGAAGTACGACACGTTCGCCGTCATCACCAAGGCGTCCAACCGCGGCTGGCCGTACTGCATGGGCAACAAGCAGCCCTACCGCGACCGCAATCTGCCGGACCCGAGCAAGCCGCTGGGCTGGTACGACTGCGACCACCCGAAGAACGAGTCGCCGAACAACGACGGTCTCGTCAATCTGCCGCCGGTCACCGGGAACAACATCTGGTACTCGCCGCAGGGCGGCGCCCCGGACTACCCGCGGGACGCCAAGGGCGTTCCGTCCTACAAGAAGGAAGAGGCCACCTACCTGCTGCCGTGGCTGAAGGGCGGCGGCCAGGCGGCCATGGACGGGCCGGTGTACCGGTACGACGCGTCGGTGACCAGCGCGGGCCAGTGGCCCGGCTACTGGGACGGCAAGTGGTTCGTCGGTGACTTCTACGACTCCGACCAGCCGCGCAACGCCGTCGTGATGGATCCCGCCACCCAGGGCGACGGCGGGCTTCCCGTGCACTCCGAGTCGCTGAAGAAGATCGTCCCGGTCGGGAACGACGGCATCAAGAACCTCATGGACTGGAAGTTCGGTCCCGACGGTGCGCTGTACGTCCTCGACTACGGGCGCGGCTTCTTCACCTCCGACTCCAAGTCGGCGCTGTGGAAGGTCACGTACACCGGTGGCGGACCGACTCCGGCGGCCGATCAGCTGGCCAGGAAGGGCTGACCCATGCGCACACGAGAACGGCCCAGACATGTGATCGCGCTGCTCGCGGCGCTCCTGCTGCTCCTCGGGCTCGGCGGCACCCAGGCCGCGTACAGCCAGCCGGAGCCGTCGGGTGCGGCGGCCGAGCAGGTGCTGACGTGGACGGCGGGCGACGACATCACGAAGTACGCGTCGGTGCCGGAGACCGCGGTCGCGGGCAAGGCGACGATCGTCTTCGAGAACAGCGCGGCGACCGGCAACACCACGGGGATGCCGCACACGTTGACGTTCGACGTGTCGGATCCCGAGTACAACAACGACGTGCCGGTCAACATCATGGCCAACCCCAACGACGACCAGGGCGGCAAGCACTCGGTGGAGGTCACCCTCTCCCCCGGCACGTACCGCTACCACTGCACGATCCCCGGCCACACCAGCATGACGGGCGTGCTGACGGTGACGGACGGGGGCGGCGGCGGTGACGACACCACCGCGCCGGAGACCTCGGCGAAGGCCGAGGGACAGACCAACGCCGACGGCGCGTTCGTCGGTTCGGCCTCGGTGACCGTGTCGGCGACCGACGCGGGGTCGGGTGTCGACCGGATCGAGTACGCCCTCGACGACGGCGCCTACACGCCGTACACGGCGGCCGTCGTCGTCGACCGGGTCGGGGCGCACACACTGAAGTACCGGGCGACCGACAAGGCGGGCAACACCGCCGCCGAGAAGTCCCTGGAATTCACGGTGGTGGCGCCGCCCACGGACGACACCACGGCGCCGGAGACCTCGGCGACGGTGACCGGCGAGAAGGACGCCGACGGCGCCTACCTGGGGATGGCGACGGTCACCGTGACCGCGTCCGACACCGGTTCCGGCGTCAACACCATCGAGTACGCGGTCGGCGCGGACGGCGCATGGCAGCCGTACACCGCGCCGGTCATGGTGCACGAGGCGGGCGCGTACACGGTGCGCTACCGGGCGACCGACAAGGCGGGCAACCGGGCCGCCGAGAAGTCCGTCGACTTCACGGTCGTCACGCCGCCCGCGCAGGACACCACCCCGCCGAGCGTGGGCCTCGCGGTCGCGGGCGACAAGAACTCCGACGGCGCCTACGTCAACAAGGTGAAGCTGACGCTGACGGCGACGGACGACGACTCCGGGGTGGACAAGATCGAGTACTCGCTCGACGGCGGGCCCTATCTCGCGTACACCGCACCGGTCGTGGTGGACCGGGTGGGCGCGCACTCGGTCGCGTACCGGGCGAGCGACAAGGCGGGCAACACGGCCGCGGCGCAGACCTTCGTGTTCGCCGTCGCGTCCGGCGGCGGAGTACCCGCTCCCGACTGCCCCGAGTACGACGAGCGGTCGACGGTGTTCGTCGGCACGGCCGACACGGGCATCCCGAACCGGGTCACCAACAACCGTTGCCGGATCGGCGAGTTGATCGAGGACGAGAAGGAGTGGACGTCGCACGCCCTCTTCGTGAAGCACGTGAAGACGGTGACCGACAAGCTTCTCAAGGAAGGCGTCGTCGACCAGCGCGAGTACAACAAGATCAACAAGGCGGCGAAGGCGTCCCCGATCGGAAAGCCCGGCCAGACCGAGGGCTACACCAAGATCCTGGACGGCACGCAGGAGCAGTTCGCCAAGTGGGAGCAGGTCGGCGGCGGGAAGTTCGCGCTGAACGCCGACGGTTCGATCACCAGCCGTACGGACGTCGACGGCATGGGCATGCTCTGGTTCCCGCAGCGCAAGTACGGGAACTTCTCGCTGAAGCTCCAGTGGCGTGACGACGCGCCGGGCACGGGCAACGCCAACGGCGGTGTGTTCGTGCGCTTCCCGTGGGTGCACGACAACCCCGAGGAGCCGAGCCCGGAGTGGGTCGCCATCAAGTACGGGCACGAGATCCAGGTGCTCGACAAGCCCGACGGCGACATGTACAAGACCGGTTCGGTCTACGGCTTCGACCGGGTCGGCCTCGCGGGCGCGGGCGTCACCCAGAAGGGCACGTGGAACGACTACGAGGTGAAGGTGGTGGACCAGCACTTCTCGATCTACCGCAACGGCGTGCTGATCAACGAGTTCGACAACACCGGTGGCCAGGTCTTCGAACCCCCGCGGGGCGACGACCCGGGCACGGACGGCCGGCGGTACTCCTCCGGCTACGTCGGGCTCCAGGTGCACAGCACCTCGGACGTCATCTCGTACCGGGACATCCGTGTGAAGGAACTCCCGTAGCGCGGTGGTGAAGCGGGTCGAGCCGGGTCAGTCCTCGTGTCTGGCCCGGCTCGGCTGTACGCGCTTGGGCTCGCCCGGCATCTTCGGGTACTCGGGCGGGTACGGCAGGTCGCCGAGACCGCGGTCCTTCTCGTCGCGGTCGGCGAGTTCGAGGAGGGCGTCGAGGGAGTACCGCTCGGCGTCCATCTCCGCGTGCACGTCGCCGACGTCGGCGTAGCGCTTGGGCATGGAGACGATGTCGAAGTCGCGGGGCAGCGCGTCGCCCAGCTCGTCCCAGGTCAGCGGGGCGGAGACCGGGGCGTTCGGCCGGGCGCGGACCGAGTAGGCGGAGGCGATGGTGCGGTCCCGCGCCGTCTGGTTGAAGTCGACGAAGATGCGCTCCCCGCGTTCCTCCTTCCACCAGGCCGTGGTGACGGACTGCGGCATCCTGCGCTCCAGTTCGCGGCCGCAGGCGATCGCGGCGCGCCGCACCTCGGTGAAGGTCCAGCGCGGCTCGATGGGCACGAAGACGTGCAGTCCGCGCCCGCCGGAGGTCTTGGGCCAGCCGCGCAGACCGCCGAACTCGTGCAGCACGGCGCGCAGTTCACGGGCGGCGTGCACGGCGTCGGCGTAGTCGGTGCCGGGCTGCGGGTCGAGGTCGATGCGGAGTTCGTCGGGGTGGTCGGGATCGTCCCGGCGCACGGGCCACGGATGGAAGGTGAGGGTGCCGTACTGGGCGGCCCACACCACGGCGGCGATCTCCGTGGGGCACATCTCGTCGGCGGTGCGCCCGGAGGGAAAGGTGATGGTGGCCGTCGGGATCCAGTCCGGCAGGTTCTTCGCGGCGCGCTTCTGGTAGAAGGACTCGCCGGTGACACCGTCGGGGTAGCGCTCCAGGGTGGTCGGGCGGTCGCGCAGGGCGCGCACGATGCCGTCGCCGACCGCGAGGAAGTACCGCGCGAGGTCGAGCTTCGTGTACCCCTTGCCAGACCCGCCGCCGTCGGGGAAGAACACCTTGTCGGGGCTGGACAGACGCACCGTCCGCCCGCCCGCTTCCAGCTCCACTGCCGCGCCCTTGCTGCCCATGGCCCCACGCTAGGCCGACGGGACGAAGCGCGCATACCGGGCGATGAGCCGCCATGCGGGACAGAATCGGTTCATGGATCTTCCCGTGATGCCGCCGGTCAAGCCGATGCTCGCCAAGTCCGCCGCCCGGATCCCGGCCGGCATGCACTACGAGGCCAAGTGGGACGGCTTCCGGGCGATCGTCTTCCGCGACGGCGCCGAGATCGAGCTGACCAGCCGCACCACCAAGTCGCTGACCAGGTACTTTCCCGAACTGGTGGCAGCGCTGGCCGAGCGGCTGCCCGAGCGCTGCGTGCTCGACGGGGAGATCGTGATCGCGCGGGACGGGCGGCTCGACTTCGACGCGCTGAGCGAGCGGATCCACCCGGCGGAGTCCCGGGTGCGCACCCTCGCCGAGCGCACCCCGGCCTCCTTCGTGGCCTTCGACGTGCTGGCGCTCGGCGACGAATCGCTGGTCGACACCCCGCTGGCCGAGCGCAGGCAGCGCCTGGAGGAGGCCCTGGCGGACGCCTCGGCCCCCCTGCACGTGGCACCCGCGACCACCGATGCCGAGCTGGCCGCACGCTGGTTCGAGCAGTTCGAGGGCGCGGGCCTGGACGGTGTCGTGGCCAAGCCGCTGGATCTCCGCTACCGCCAGGACGAACGCCTGATGATCAAGGTCAAGCACGAGCGGACGGCGGACTGCGTGGTCGCCGGGTACCGCTTCCACAAGAGCGGACCGGTCGTCGGTTCGCTGCTGCTCGGCCTCTACGACGACCGGGGCGCGCTCCAGCACGTCGGTGTCTGCGCGGCCTTCACCATGAAGCGGCGCACGGAACTGGTCGCGGAGCTGGAGCCGCTGCGCATGGACGACGCGGCCGGGCATCCGTGGGCGGCCTGGAACGACGAGTCCGCCCACGACGCGCGACGGATGCCGGGCGCGCCCAGCCGCTGGACCGGCAAGAAGGACATGTCGTGGGTGGCACTGCGGCCGGACCTCGTCTGCGAGGTGGCCTACGACCACATGGAGAACGGGGCGCGTTTCCGGCACACGGCCCGCTTCCGCCGCTGGCGCCCGGACCGGGAGCCGGAGAGCTGCACGTACGCGCAGCTGGAGGAGCCGGTGTCGTTCGATCTGGCGGACGTGCTGCGCTGAACCGGCACGGTGTCCGGTTTCGCGGGGTGAGCGGCGGCCCGCGATGGGTATGCGCGGTACGTGAACGAGATGCGCGGGATGCGTAGGCGGGGGTTCGTCATCGGTGCGCTCGGAGTGCTCGCCGGGGCCTGCAAGCCCACGGGCACACCGCCCGGCGGGCAGGGCTCCGGAGGCCCGGCGGTGCTCGCGGTGAAGGTCGACAACGTGGGCGCGGCACGCCCGCAGACCGGCCTCGAGGACGCCGACATCGTGTACGCCGAGCAGGTGGAGGGCGGACTCAGCCGGCTCATGGCCGTGTTCGGCAAGCGGGTCCCCGAGGTCGTGGGGCCGGTGCGCAGCGCCCGCGAGACCGACCTGGATCTGCTGCGTCAGTTCGAGGAGCCGACGCTCGCGTACTCCGGGGCGCAGGGCAGACTCCAGCCCCTGATCGACGCGGCGCCGCTGCACGCCGTGCCGCAGGGCGCGAAGCCGGGCGCCTATTTCCGGGGCGGCGGGAAACCCGCGCCGCACAATCTGTATCTGCGGCCCGGCAGCCTCGGGCGGACGACGTCCGGGACGAGTGCGGGCACCGCGGCCGGTTTCCGGTTCGCCTCGAAGGCTCCCGCGGGCGGGCAGCCGCGGACCCGGCAGACCGTGCGCTTCCCCGCCGCCCGGTTCACCTTCGACTGGTCCGCGGGACAGGGCCGCTGGCTGGTGTCCATGGACGACCGGCCCGCGACGAACGCCCACGGGACGCGGCTCGCGGCGCCGACGGTCGTGGTGCAGTACGTCGAGGTGGAGCCCTCGCGCTTCCACGACGTGAACGGCAGCACGTCGCCGCTGTCCCGGACCGTCGGCTCGGGGAGGGCGCTGGTGCTGCGGGACGGCCGGGCCTACGAGGCGCGGTGGTCGCGGCCGACCGGCCGGAGCGGCACCACGTTCACGGCGGCGGACGGCGGCGGCCCGCTGCCGTTCGCGCCGGGGCAGGTGTGGGTGGTGTTCGCGAAGAAGTAGGCCGGTGCGCCCGCGTCAGCCGGAGGTGCCGACCGCCGGTTCCTGCGGGTGGCGCAGCCCCTCCGCCGCGTCCGCCACCCGCTGGATGAGATCGAAGAACTGCGCCTGCTCCGCCGCGTCCAGCGGCGCCAGGAAGATCTGGTTCATCCGGGCCGTGCGCAGGGTCAGCTTCTTGTGCGCGCGCAGGCCCTCGGCGGTCAGCCGGAGGAGCCAGCGGCGGCCGTCCTGCGGATCGCGCACCTTGTCGATCAGCTCGCGCCGGGTGAGGCGGCTGATCACCTCGGCGATCGTGGACCGGTCGAGGCCGACGCGCTCGCCGACCGTGCGCTGGTCCAGGCCCGGCTCGGCCACCAGCGCGTTCAGGACCGCGAACTGCGGTGACGTGATCTCCTCGGAGACCATCGTGTTCCACAGCAGGTAGTGCGCCTGCTGGAGCCGCCGGGCGAGGTGTCCGGGATGGCTGCTCAGATCCACCGCGACCATCGCGGACCTCCGGTCTGCGTCGGATTTATGTGAGTGCACTGAGCGATTTTAGACCCTTGACGCCTCTCATGAGCAATGGCAACGTGTCGGTCACCCTACAAATGCTCAGTGCGCTGAGTAATTGTGGAGCCGGCGCCGGAACGATGTCGGCCGGGCCCCGCCCTCGCACGGGAACCTCAGGAAGGCCACGAACTCCCATGCCCCTCACCCAGCACGACATAGACACCGAGATCGCGGCCGAGCACGCCGCGTACGAGAAGCGGGTCGCCGGCGGGGCGCCCGTCGAGCACCATCCGCGCCGCGACTACGCCCCCTACCGCTCCTCGACGCTGCGCCATCCGCAGCGGCCGCCGGTCGCCATCGACGTGTCGAAGGACCCGGAGCTGGTGGAGCTGGCCTCCCCCGCCTTCGGCGAGCGCGACATCACCGAGATCGACAACGACCTCACCCGGCAGCACACCGGCGAGCCGATCGGCGAGCGGATCACCGTCTCGGGCCGCCTCCTCGACCGCGCCGGGCGCCCGCTGCGCGGCCAGCTGGTCGAGATCTGGCAGGCCAATTCGGCCGGTCGCTACGCCCATCAGCGCGAGCAGCACGACGCCCCGCTCGACCCGCACTTCACCGGCGTGGGAAGGATGCTGACGGATGATCAGGGCGGGTATCACTTCACCACGATCCAGCCCGGACCCTATCCGTGGCGCAACCACCTCAACGCCTGGCGTCCCGCGCACATCCACTTCTCGATGTTCGGCTCGGCGTTCACCCAGCGGCTCGTGACGCAGATGTACTTCCCGAGCGACCCGCTGTTCCCGTACGACCCGATCATCCAGTCCGTCACCGACGACGCCGCCCGGCAGCGCCTGGTCGCCACCTACGACCACAGCCTGTCCGTACCGGAGTTCTCCATGGGCTACCACTGGGACATCGTGCTCGACGGCCCGCAGGCCACCTGGATCGAAGAAGGGCGCTGAGCAGACACCATGACGAAGATCGACACGAGCAGGCCGGAACAGATCCTTCCGACGCCGTCGCACACGGTCGGCCCGTTCTACGGCTACGCGTTGCCGTTCCCCGGCGGCCCCGACATCGCGCCCCCGGGCGACCCGAACGAGGTCGTGGTGCGCGGCTGCGTGTACGACGGTGAGGGCACCCCCGTACCGGACGCGTTCCTGGAGATATGGGGCCCCGACTCCGAGGGCGAGCTGCCGCGGGTCGACGGATCGATCCGGCGCGACCCGGCCACCGGCGGCTATCTCGGGCGCAACAACTGGGAGTTCACCGGCTGGGGTCGCAGCCAGACCGACGCGGGCGGGCAGTGGTACGTGCGGACCAGGTGGCCGGGAGCGCGGGGCGACAACGCCCCGTACCTGAGCGTGTGCGTGTTCGCGCGCGGGCTGCTGGTCCATCTGTTCACCCGGATCTACTTCGAAGGCGACGCCGCACTCGCCGACGACCCCCTGCTCACCCGCCTCGCCCCGGAGCGCCGCGACACGCTGATCGCCCGTCCGCAGGCCGACGGCACGTACCGTTTCGACGTGCGTCTTCAGGGCGAGGGCGAGACGGTCTTCCTGGAGTTCACGTGACGTTGTTCGATCCCGGCAGCGAGGACGCACCCACCGAGCGCACCACCTCCGAACAGGCCTTCCTCCAGGCCCTGCTGGACGCGGAGGCGGGTCTGGCCCGGGCGCAGTCGGCGCTCGGGCTCGCGCCCGCCGAGGCCGCCGACGCGGTGGCGGCGGCAGCCGTGGCCGACGCCTTCGACGTACGGGACCTCGCGCGCCGGGCCCGCTCCGGCGGCAACCCGGTGATCCCGCTGGTCGCCGATCTGACGGCGGCGGTGCCGGCGCGGTGGGGCGCGTACGTGCACCGGGGCGCGACCAGTCAGGACGTGCTCGACACCGCGCTGATGCTGGTCGCGGCCCGCACGCTGAGCCTCGTGGTCGGTGAACTCGACTCCACGGCGGCGGCGTTGGGACGGATCGCGGCCGAGCACCGGGACACCGTCCTGCCGGGCCGGACGCTCACCCAGCACGCCGTGCCGACGACGTTCGGGCTGAAGGCGGCCGGCTGGCGCTCGCTGGTGCTCGACGCGCGGGACCGGCTGCGGGCGGTCGTGCTGCCGGTGCAGCTCGGTGGCGCGGCGGGAACCCTCGCGGCCTTCGAGGCGTACGGCGCCCCGGATCCGCTCGCCCTCGTGGACGCCTACGCGGAACAACTCGGCCTGTCCGCACCGGTGTTGCCGTGGCATGTGCTGCGGACCCCGGTCGCCGATCTGGCGGGGGCGCTGGCCTTCACGGCGGGCGCGCTCGGCAAGGTCGCCGTGGATGTGCTCACCCTGTCCCGTACGGAGATCGGGGAGCTGGCCGAGGGCTCCGGCGGCGGCTCCTCCGCCATGCCGCACAAGGCGAACCCGGTGCGGTCCACGCTGATCGCCGCCGCGGCCCGGCGGGCGCCCGGGCTCGCGGCGACGCTGTACGGCTCGCTCCCCGCCGAGGACGAGCGGCCGGCCGGTGCCTGGCACGCCGAGTGGACCACGCTGCGGGAGCTGCTGCGGCTGGTCGGCGGGGCGGCGCGGGACGCCGGCGAACTGACCCGGGGTCTCGTGGTGCGCGGCGACGTGATGCGCGGGCACCTGGGGCTGACCGGGGGCGCGATCGTCTCCGAGCGGGTCTCCGCCGAGCTGGCCGGTGTCGTCGGCCGGTCGCGGGCGAAGGAGCTGCTGGGCGCCGCCGCCGCGGAGGCCCGGGAGCGCGGGTGTTCGCTGCGGGAGGCGCTCGTCGACGCACCCGAACTGAGGGGCGTCGACGTCGCGGCTCTGCTCGATCCGGCCCGCTACGTGGGGGCCGCGGGGGCGCTGGTCGACCGGGCGCTGGCCCGGGTCTGAGACACCTCGTTCCGCGCGGCCCTTCCTCTCGTTTCCTGGAGTTCACCATGAGTCGTCTTCTTCACCACCACGCCGAGGGCTCCCCCACCGCGCCCCCGCTCCTGCTCGGCCCCTCCCTGGGGACCTCGCTCGCGCTGTGGGACCAGGTGGCGCCCGAGTTGTCCACGGACCGTCGCGTCGTGCGCTGGGACCTGCCGGGGCACGGCGGGTCCGACGCGGGTCTGATCCCGGCCGGCGCCACCGTCGGCGACCTCGCCACGCTCGTGCTGGCCCTCGCCGACGAGCTGGGGATCGGGCGCTTCGCCTACGCGGGTGTCTCGCTGGGCGGCGCCGTCGGGCTGCACCTCGCCGTGCACCACCCGGAGCGGATCAGCAGCCTCGCCGTGCTCTGCTCCTCCGCCCACTTCGGCGAGCCCGGGCCCTGGCGGGAGCGGGCCGTGCTGGTCCGCAAGGAGGGCACGGCCCCGGTCGCCGAGAGCGCGCCGACGCGCTGGTTCACGCCGGGGTTCTCCGTGCCGCGCCTGGTGCGGGACAACCTGGATGCCTCCCCGGAGGCGTACGCCGCCTGCTGCGACGCGCTCGCCGCCTTCGACCTGCGGGACCGGTTGCGGGACATCGCCGTGCCCACGCTGCTGATCGCCGGGCGCGACGACCCCGCGACACCGCCCGCGCATCTGCGGGAGATCGCCGACGCGGTGCCCGGCGCCGAACTCGTGGAGCTGTCCGGCGCCTCGCACCTGGCCGTCGCCGAACGCCCGGAGGCGGTCCTCGGGCTGCTCCGCGCCCACTTCGGGCAGGGTGCGCGGCGCGGCATGGAGGTACGGCGCGAGGTGCTGGGGGACGCGCACGTCGACCGGGCGCAGGCCCGGCAGACGCCGTTCACCGCGCGGTTCCAGGACTTCATCTCGCGCTACGCGTGGGGCGAGATCTGGACCGACCCGACGCTCACGCGCCGCGAACGCAGCATGATCACGATGACCGCGCTGGTGGCGCACGGCCACGACGACGAGCTGGCCATGCATGTCCGCGCCGCCCGCCGCAACGGCCTCACCCCGGACGAGATCGGTGCCGTGCTCCAGCAGTGCGCGGTGTATGTGGGTGTTCCGGCGGCCAACCGCGCGTTCGGGGTGGCTCAGCGGGTGCTGGCCGAGGAGGCGCCGGATTCGGCCGGGTGACGTGGCGGTCGTTGCCGTGTGCCGGTCACGTCGTGGCTGGTCGCGCAGTTCCCCGCGCCCCTGAGATGCGCACTTCGTGCGGCATCTCATAGAGAGGAGGCGCGGCGGAGCTGCAGCCTCAGGGGAGGCTGCGCGTCAGCGCATGCCTCAGGGGCGCGGGGAACTGCGCGACCAGCCCCCACCGGAGCCGCAGACGAGGAACCAGGGCGGGGCCGGGCTCAGTGCAGCCCGCGCCCTGTCTCCAGCACCTCCCGCGCCCGGGCGGCCAGCCCCTCCGCCCCGCAGGAACGGGCCAGTTGCAGACCGTGGTTGAGCTCGGCCCGGGACCGGGCCGCGATCCCGTACTCGACGCGGGCCAGCGCGTGCTCGTAGGCGCTCGGCGACGCTTCGAGATAGGTCACCGCCTTGGCGTACAGGGTCAATTGCCGCTGCCCCGTCTCCAGAGCCGCCGCACACCGCAGCGCCTCCCCTATGGCGGTGTCGGTACCGAGCCGCTCCGCCTGGACGCGGGCCAGCACCGCGAGGTCGGCCGCCCGCTTGGGGTCGGTGTCGGCGACGGCGCGGGCCAGGTCGCAGGCCCACGAGGAGACGATGGTGTTGTGCCCGCCGCGGGCCTGTGCGGCCTTGCTCGCCGCCTCCAGTTCGCTGATGCCCTCGGCGGTGCGGCCGATCGCGAGCATCAGCCGGCCGCGCACGGAGTACGGCCTCGGGGAAGAGGATCGTCGACGGGTAGGGCGGCGCGTAGTCGTACCGCTCGGCGATCTTCAGGGCTTCGTCGGGCCGGCCGCGGGCGAGCAGCGTGTCGATGAGCTTGCCCGCCGCGTCCCAGTGCATGGGCAGTCCCCGGCCGACGCGGTCGGTCAGCCGCAGGGCCTCGCGCAGCAGCGCCTCCGCCTCGGTGAGCCGGCCGCGCCTGCGGTGGACGTACCCGGCGAAGGCATGGGCGACGGCGAGGTGTCCGCCGCTCCAGCCCGCGCTCTCGTAGGCCCGGATGCCTTCCGCGAAGAGGCTCTCTGCGCGGTCGAGACGGTCGGAGAAGATGTACGAGAACCCGAGGGCGATCAGGATCTCGAAGCTCCACTCGGTGTCGGTCCAGCCGAGTCCCGGCGCGAGGCGGCCGTTGACCAGGGCGCGGTCGCAGTACTCCGCGACCTCCTCGGCGTTCTCCCCGCGGTTCATCATGTCGAAGGCGCGCAGGATGAGCAGCACCCGCTCCGCGTTGTCCCGGCCGGTGACCTTGGCGGCGAGGTCGGCGAGCCTGCGGGAGCGGGCCGGGGCGTCCGACTCGCCGTTGTAGATGCTCTCCCAGAAGAACCGGCTGGCCTGGAGCCGCAGCCGCTGCGGTCCGGGCTCCAGCTGGTGGGACTCGGTGTCGATGAGGGTGAGCGCGTCCGCGAGCTGGTCGTTGTGGACTAGGGCCTGGGACATCCGGCAGACCGCGTCGACGCGCTCCTCGCCGTACAGGCCCGGGGTGGCTTCGAGGGCGGCGCGCAGATGCCGGACGGTGGTGGCCGGTGAGGTGAGCAGCGTGGCGCAGCCCAGCTCGTACTGGACGTGCGGCCACAGCTCGGGCAGCGGCGGCTCCTTCAGCGCGCGCTCCAGGCAGCGGCGGGCCGCGGCCGGGGCGCCGACCGCGAGGTGCTCGCGGGCGGCGGCGCGCAACTGCTCGACCAGTTCCGGGTCGTCGTCGGGGTGCACCTCCAGGAGGTGCCGGGAGGCGGCGGCCGGGCCGTGTCCGGAGGCGGTGACCGCCCAGGCGGCCTGGCCGTGCATGGCAGTGCGGGTGGCCGACGGGATCGACTGGTAGACGGCCGTGGCGATCAGCGGGTGGACGAACTCCAGGGTGCCGACCTCCCCGTAGGCGCCGTCGGTGAGGATGCGGGCGGTGCGCAGCCGGTCGGCGCAGCGGCCGGCCTGCTCGGGGTTCATCCCGGCGAGAAGGGCGGCGAGGCCCGGCTCGATCCGGGTGCCGAGGACGGCGGCGGCCCAGGCGAACCGGGTCGCCTCGGTGCCGAGTCCTTCGAGGCGGGTGACGAGGCCGCGGCCGCGGGCGGTCTTGTTCAGCGCGCGCAGTTCGCCGGCGTGCGATTCCTCGGGCGCCATCCCGGCGTCCTGCACCTTGGCCAGCAACTCGACCGTCTCGTACGGGTTTCCGCCGGTGACCGCCCACACCTCACGGCAGAACGGGTCGTCGGAGTGCGCGCCGAGCGTGGCCCGGGTCAGGCCCGCGGCGGCGTCCGGGCTGAGCGGACGCAGCTGGGAGGTGCCCTGGTGGGCGGCGAGCGCGACCGCGTCCAGACAGGTGGCGACCTGCCCGTCCTCCGGGTCGCGCTGTGCGACGACGACCAGGACCGGCAGGTCGTCCAGGCGCTCGGCGAACGCGACGAGCCATTCCAGCGTCTCCAGGTCGGCCCAGTGCGCGTCGTCCACGAGCAGCACCAGCGGCCAGTGCAGCCGGGCCAGTCGGGAGACGGCGGCGACCAGTCCGTCCCGCACACCCTGCGGGTCGGCCTGCCGGCCGGTGGGCTCGGCTATGCCGAGCGCGGGGCCCGCGATGTCGTACCAGTCGCCGAAGTACTCGCGGGTCTCCTCCTCGGAGAGCGCGAGCAGCGCGGGCTGCAGCAATTGCCGTACGACGTTGAACGGAACGGAGGTGACGGTCTCGCCGCCCCGCGCGGACCACACGGTGGCCCTGCCCTGCGCCAGCCGGCGGACCTGGTCGAGCAGGGCGGTCTTGCCGATCCCCGCCTCTCCCCGGTAGACGACGAGGCTGCCCGACGAGGCGGCGTCCGCGCACAGGTCGTCCAGTGCTCTTGCGGCGACGTCCAGTTCGGGCTCCCGCTCCCACAACTGGGGCCCACAGGAGGCGGCGTCGGAGTGCCGTCCCTGAGTCATCCCGCACCCTCCAGGTGTCGTGCCGGTGAAGTACTGGTCACGAGAGTAGTGCGCGCCGGGCCGCCGTGGTGGGGGGTTGCGCAGGCGGTGACATTTGGTCGGGGCTGTCGGGGCGGGCGGATAACGATCTCGCCCGTGATACGGGCTGAACAGCGCCCCTCTCATCCGTCTTTCAGGCGCGCCTCATACTGTGGCGGGCATGACGTCGCAGACTCCCGCAGGCTGGTACCCCGATCCGGGTCAGGTTCCAGGCGGCCCGCGCACCGAACGCTGGTGGGACGGCGGCCGTTGGACGGAACACACCCGGGCCGCCACGACCCCGTCGCCGCATCCGCCGCAGGACGCGGCACCCGGGACGGACGGGCCCCCGGCGCCGGTGCCTCCGCAGCCGGTATCCCCGCAGCCGGTGCCTCCGCAGCCATCGCAGATGCCGGACGCTCCGGCGGCCCCTCCGGCCGGTCACTATCCGGCATTTCCCAACTATCCCGCCTATCCGGGACAGTTGCCGCCGAAGCCGCGCAACAAGGCGCGGATCGCCATCGCGGCGGCCGTCGCGGTCGTGGTGCTCGCCGGGATCGGCGGCGGTGTGTACGCGCTGACCGCGAGCGACGACGGCAAGAGCGACCGGGTCGACTCCCAGTCGCGGCAGCCGCAACCGCCCGGCGGGGGCGGCCCGGAGAGCGGTGACGGCGGCCGGGGTGACAGCGGCGGCCAGGACGGCAGCCCCTCGCCCGAGGCGCCGGAGCAGTCGCCGCAGGCCCCGATCGACAAGGGCTTCGCCACCGACATCGGCAACGGGATAGCCCTGCCGGTGCCCGACGGCTGGACCGGTGCGGACGGCGTCGGCTCCGCCGGGGTGCAGACGGGCACGTACACCTGCCCCGACGGCTCGGGCAAGCAGTGCGTGAAGGGCGGCGCCTCCAGCGCGACGGCGAAGGCGCTCAAGCTGTCGGCGACCACCGCGGAGGCCGCGGCCAAGGAGGACATCGCCAAGAACGCGAAGGCGTCCTACGGCGGCAAGACCTACGGCGGGATCACCGGCCACGACGAGCTGCTGTCGAAGAAGGTCACGGTCGCGGGCCAGAAGGGCTACCTGGTCCGCTGGAGCGTGAAGACCAAGGCGAAGGTCGGCGCCTGGGTGGAGTCGGTCGTCCTGCCCTCCCCGACCCGGTCCGACTCGCTGGTCGTGATCCGGCTCGGCGTGGACAAGCCGAAGACGGCGAAGGAGAAGTCGGCGGGACCGGACGACTCGGCGCTCGACGAGATCGTCAAGGGCATCAAGAAGGCCGACATCAGCGGCGGCGCCTCGGGCGGCAGCGGCCAGGGCGTCTGACCGCCCGGCCCGGGCAAGCGGGCCGGGCGGGCCCCCTCCGCTCAAGGAGGAACCCGCCCGGCCCGGGGGTGCGCGCCGCCCCCGTCCCCACGGTGCGGCGCGGGCAGACCGCCGGCCGGTCATCCCTGCGACCGGCGGTCTCCCGTCTTCAGAGGGCCTGAACCTCCGGGGTCAGGCCGAGTCCCGGAACGAGCACCTTCGTCACGAAGCCGACCAGGTAGTCGGCGTCGGCGTCGCGCCCTTCCAGGACGGGTCGGCTGCGCATGACTCCGAAGAGCTGCGCGGCGACATAGGGCAGTGCCGGATGGTCGGCGGCGATCTCGCCGCGCGCCACGGCCCGCTCGACCATCGTGCCGATCGAGGCGATCTCCGGCTCGACCAGCGCCTCGCGCAGCGCGCGCTTCAGGTCGGTGTCCTGGAGCACGGCGTGTCCGAGCGCCTGCAGCAGGGCGGTGTCCCGCTTGCCCTGCGCCGCCGCGTGCCGGGCGGCGGCCACCAGGTCCCCGGCGAGGCTGCCCGTGTCCGCCGAGAAGAACGTGACACAGCGTCCGGCCCGCAGCGCCGATGCCACCAGCTGCGGCTTCGTCTTCCACTGCCGGTACAGCGTCGACTTGCTGCAGCAGGCCTGCGCGGCGACACCTTCCATGGTCAGTGCCTCGTACCCGTGGCTGCGGAGCTGGTCGAGCACGGCGTCGTAGAACTCCTGCGCGCGCTCGGGCGTGATCTTGGAGCGGCGCGAGGCGGTCGGCGCGGCCACGACCGTGCCGTCGGGCGCGGTTCCCTTGTCGCGCGTCGTCATCACGATGCTCCTCGGCTCGGTGGCGCAGTGAATCTCGGTCCCCATGTCGGTGCCGGTGTCGATGAGATCACAACCACTATCGATACGCCAGTGTACCGGTACGCCTGCGTTTCGGTACACTGGCGTACCGATAAGCGCACCACGCACCACCCAGTCACGAAAAGGGGCCGGGGGATGAATTCCCTTACCGAGCCTGCCGAACCGGAGCCGGACGCATCCGTCGCCCGACCGCCCCTGGTCCGCGAGCTCCTGCTGGTCGTAGGACTCTTCCTCGTCTACAAGTTCGGCCGCCAGCTGGCCAACGGCCACACCGCCGAGGCGTTCCGCAACGCCGGCGACGTCTGGCATCTCGAACGGACCGCGCACCTGCCCGGCGAGGGCCTGGTGCAGGGCGTTCTGCTGCACAGCGACACCCTCGTCCACGCGGCGAACACCTACTACGCGACCGTTCACTTCCCGGCGACGCTCGGGCTCCTGGTCTTCCTGTACCTGCGCCGGCCGCGCCACTACGTGTGGACGCGGCGGGTGCTGGCCGCACTGACGGCGGCCGCGCTCGTGCTGCACCTGACGTTCCCGCTGGCGCCTCCGCGCATGCTGGGGGCGGCGCACCTCGTGGACACCGCGCAGGTCTACGGCCCCTCGGTCTACGCGGCCAAGCCGGACACCGACACCATGGCCAACCAGTTCGCGGCCATGCCGTCGCTGCACTTCGGCTGGGCCCTGATGGTGGCCGTGGGCCTGATCGTCGCGACCCGCTCGAAGTGGCGCTGGCTGTGGCTGCTGCACCCGCTGATCACCCTGTTCGTGGTCGTCGGCACCGCCAACCACTACTGGCTGGACGCGATCGTGGTGACGGTGCTGCTCGGTGCCGCCCTCGCCCTGATCCGGCTGCCGCACGCGGTCACCTCGCGGGGCATCGGCCGTCACCTGCTGCCGGTCCCGGACCGGCCGGCCGTGGTCGCCGAGACACGGGGCGCACCGGCCTCCGCGCCGTGGTCGCCGCGCCCCGCCCTGCGGACACCGCCGGACTCGCTGTCCGCGTCCGACGTACTGGCCCGGATGCCGATCCGGATCCCGGTGCAGGTCTCAGCGACGCCGGGGTCCACATCCGTCGCCACCGCGCCGCAGCCCGTGACGAGCGGGGCCGGGCGATGAGTGCCACGCTGCTCGCCGTCGTGCTCTCCCTGGTCTCGGCCGTGGCCTACGCCGCCGCGGCCGTGGCCCAGGAACGGCTCGCCGCACGCTCCGGCGGCGGCACGCTGCGGCTCCTCGCCACCGGGGCCTGGTGGGGGACGGTCCTGCTCAACGCCGGGGCGGCCCTGCTGCACGTCGCGGCGCTCAAGTACGGGCCGCTCACCCTGGTCCAGCCGCTCGGCGCGCTCACCCTGGTCGCGGCCGTGCCGCTCGGCGCCCGGATCGCCGGGCGGCGGGTGACCGTGGGCGAGTGGCGGGGCACCGCGCTGACCCTGCTCGGGCTGGCCGCGCTGCTGGTGACGGCGTCGGGCCCGGAGCCCGACGACACGCTCTCCCTGCCGCAGGCCCTCGCGGTCGCGGGGCTCACGACGGCGCTCATCGGCGTCCTGGCCCGGCGCGGCTCCCGCCCGGGACTGCGGCACGCGACCGCGTCCGGGCTCGCCTCGGGGGTCGCCTCGGCGCTCACCCAGACCGTGACGGTGGCGGCGACGGACCGTTCGGGGTCCCTGCTCACCGCGCAGGTCGTGGTGGTGGCGGTGCTGGTCGCGATGTTCGCGGCCGGCGGGCTGCTGCTGTCGCAGACCGCGTACCAGGGCGGGCTCGGCGCCCCGCTGGCGATGGTCACCCTGGCGAACCCGGTCGCCGCGGCGGTCATCGGCCTCTCCCTGCTGGGCGAGCGGCTCCAGGGCGGGGTCGCGGGCTTCGTCCTGGCCGGGGCGGGAGCGGTGCTCGCCGCACGCGGGGTGGTACTGCTGACCCGGGGGACGGTGGCGCAGAGCACCGTGGTGGTGGCGGCAGGGCAGGCGTCGCCTCAAGCCACGATCCAGGGGTTGGTCGACGTCCCGACGCAATCGCCCCTCCAAGCCCCTCCGGCGATTGAGGAGCGGGGTCCGGGGCAGAGCCCCGTGGCCTTCGCACCGTAGGACCTTCGCGTCGCATCGCGGGCCCGCGATGCGACGCGGGTTGCTCGCGCAGCGCCCCGCGCTTCTTACCGAGCGCTCCGGATGCCGTTCAGGGCATACCCGAGGACCCGGTCGCGCTGGGCCTCGTCGACATAGGCCGCTCCGGCCACCCCCGACACCATCCGCAGCAGTTCGTCGAAGGTCACCTCACCGCGCACCTCGCCGCCCTCCTGCGCCCGCAGCAGCAGCGGCTCCCCCGCGTCGAGCATGGCGCGGCGGCAGGAGACGAAGATCTCGGACTCGCCGCTCATCGCCTCGCGGATGGCGCGCTTGGTGACGGTGTACTCCACGAAGCGGCGCAGCCAGGTCGTGAGGCCCTGCCACGGATCGGGCACCTCGGCGACCTCGTCCGCGAGCCGGCACAGCGCGTCGACCTCGTCCGCGTACACGGTCTCGAACAGCACCTGACGCGTGGGGAAGTTGCGGTACAGGGTGCCGATGCCGACCCCGGCCTTGCGCGCGATGTCCTCGAGCGACGCCTCGCCGCCCTTCTCCGCGAACGCCTCGCGCGCGGCGGCGAGCAGCGCGTCGAAGTTGCGCCGGGCATCGGCCCGCCGCGGGCGCTGCGCGGCGACCACGCCGCCGACGCGCTCCCTGTCCGTGGTCATGCCTGCCCCCATCGAGGTTGAACCGGAGGTACCCCTCCGCTACTATTCCTTAAGTCGAGGGGTGCCTCCACTTTAGCAGGGGCGCCTTCTGGTTCGCCGTACCTCGACGCACTCCGGCGTACCCCCCCTTGATCCTTTCAGCCCGCGCACGGCCGCGGGCCACACCCCCCTGCCTTTCAGAGAGAAGCCATCTTGAACCGGAACGTCCCGCACGTTCGCAACAACCGCCTCACCTTCGCGGTCCTCGCCACCGGTGCCGGCGTGTTCTCGATGATGCAGTCGCTGGTCGCGCCCGCGCTGCCCACGATCCAGCACGCCCTGAACACCTCTCAGGCCACCTCGACCTGGGTGATGACGGCCTATCTGCTGTCGGCGTCCGTCTTCACCCCGATCCTCGGCCGGGTCGGCGATCTGGTCGGCAAGAAGCGGACCATGGTCGCCGCGCTCGTCGCCCTCACCGTGGGCTGTCTGCTCGCGGCCCTGGCGCCGAGCATCGGTGTCCTCATCGTCGCCCGTGTCGTGCAGGGCATCGGCGGCGCCCTCTTCCCGCTGTCGTTCGGCATCATCCGCGACGAGTTCGCGGCCGAGCGGGTCAGCCCCAGCATCAGCAATCTCTCCGCGGTGATCGCGGCGGGCGGCGGCGTCGGCATCGTCGCGGCCGGTCCGATCGTCGGCGCGCTCGACTACCGGTGGCTGTTCTGGCTGCCCGCGGCGGTCGTGGCCGTCACCGCGCTGATCGCCCTGCGCTACGTACCGGAATCGCCCGAGCGCGGTGCGGGACGCGTCAACTGGACCGGAGCCGTCCTGCTCTCCGCCTGGCTCGTCGCCCTGCTGCTGCCCCTCAGCCAGGCCACCTCGTGGGGCTGGGGATCGGCCCGGGTCATAGGACTGCTGGTCGCCGCCGTCGTGCTGTTCGCCGTCTGGCTGGTCAGCGAGGCGCGGTCCGCGAGCCCGCTCATCGATCTGCGGGTGATGCGGCTGCGCGCGGTATGGACGACGAACACCGCCGCCCTGCTGTTCGGCGCGGGCATGTACGCCGTGTGGTCGTTCCTGCCGGGCTTCGCGCAGACCCCGTCCTCGGCCGGCTACGGCTTCGGGTCGAGCGTGACCGGTGCCGGACTGCTGATGCTGCCGATGCTCGTGGCGATGTTCCTCGCGGGTGTCGTCAGCGGGCGGCTCGAGCCCGTCGTGGGCGCCAAGTCCCTCCTCACGACCGGGGCCGCGCTCGGCGCCGTGGCCTGCGCGATCCTCGCCCTGTGGCACGGCGAGGAGTGGCAGATCGGCGTCGCGGCCGGGGTGTTCGGGCTCGGCATCGGCCTGGCCTTCGCGTCCATGGCGAACCTGATCGTGCAGAACGTCCCGGCCGCCACCACCGGCGCCGCGACGGGCATGAACGCCAACATCCGCACCATCGGCGGGTCCATCGGCGCGGCCCTGATGACCAGCCTGGTCACCGGGAACCTGCAGCCTTCGGGGCTTCCCTACGAGTCCGGCTACACGCACGGCTTCTCGCTGCTGGCCTTCCTCTGCCTGGCGGCGGCGCTGGCCGCGCTGCTCGTCCCGCCCGTCCGGCGGGCCGCGCTCACCCGGGTCGCGTCGTCGCAGTCGGCGCCGCGGCCCGACCGGGAGACCGTCGCCCGGTGATCCCGGCGGAAAGGGGCGGACCGCACGGTCCGCCCCTCTTCGGTCATCCGAGCCCGCGCGAGTCCTGCTTCAGCGCGGTGTCCACCGTCAGGGCGGTCGCCACGACGAGGCTGAGCAGCGGGTCGGGCAGCTGGAAGTGGATCTGCAGGACGTAGTTGTCCGCGGTCGTGAACATCGTCTTGGCCAGGCCCTCCCACGTCTTGGTGATGCGGGCGACCTCCTGCCCGGCGTGGTCGACGATGGCGAAGTTCCAGGCGCGCCAGTTCTCCGCCTTGATCGCGCCGACCTGCTGCCCGTTCACGTTCATCGCGAAGTTGATCTTCCCGATGGCGTTCTGCTGGACGATCTCACCGACCGGTGAGCCGTCCGGACGCTCCACGAGCACCCGGGACTTGATGAACTTCGCGGGCCGGGTGAGGACGAGCTGGGGCTGCCCGTACGCGTCGCGGATCTCCAGCTTGTGCGTCATGAACTGGTCGACCGACGACACGAACCGCAGGGCCTTCTTCAGCCCGCTCTGGCCGATCTCCGTGACCGAGCCGAGCTGGTTGCCGTGCTGGTCCATGACGCTGTACTCGTTGGTCAGCTCGATCAGCTTGGCCTTCTGGTTCACCACCAGGACCGGCTCGGTGAACAGCGATCCGCCGCCCTGCCCGGCCGGGGCGACCCCGGCCTGCTGCTGCACCTGACGCTGCACCCGCGCGGCGTCCGGGTGCTGCGGCATCTGGCCGGCCTGACCGCCGAAGTGCTGCTGGGCCACGGGCTGGGCCATCACGGGCTGCGGCTGGGCCGGGGGCTGCTGCGGCGGAACCTGGGCGGCGGCAGCGGGCTTCTCGTCCGGCGCCGCGTGCGTGTGGTCGGTCCACTGGGAACCGTCCCACCACCGCAGTGTCCGGGGCACCCCGTGGGGGTCCGGATACCAGCCGGCAGGGGTGTTGGAAGGCGAGGTCACCGGGGCACACTACCGCGCCGACCTGGGAAAGTGACCAGATGGACGGGTGTGATGTGCACCCCGGTGACACTCCGGTGGCGCTCCGGCGCCGGGGACTACGCAGTCGCGATGCCCGGGTCGCTCACGCCCGCCGTGCCGTTCTCGACGTGCCCGGAGAGACGGCGCAGATATCCGGCGTTCCCCTCGACGACGACCGTGAGGTCGTACCAGCGCTTACTGGCGCGCAGGTCGACGGTCTGCGTGACGGTGGCGCCCGCACGCACCGTATAGGTCTGCTTCCACCCGCCGTAGGCGTTGGTGACGGTGAGCCGGGCGTCGGCGGTGCCCGGGTTCTTCAGGGTCAGCTTCAGATTGCCGGTGCCGCCGTCGTGCCGCGCGGTCACCTCCGGCTCCGCCGCCTTGTTGTTGCCCTTGAACGCGCGCAGGAAGCCGTGCGGGCCGTGCGCCGTGAGGTCGTACTTGCCCGCCGAGTACACCGAGTTCCAGCTGTCGGAGACCGGCTTGCCGGGGGCAGCCGTGTACGTCCACGGGCCGTCGCCGCGGCTCTGCGAGCGGACCTGGAAGAAGGCGCCCTTCTGGTCGCCGCCGCTGAACGTCAGCTTGTACTTGCCGGTCGCGAGGTCCACGGCGCCGTCGACGTAGGGCGCGTAGGCGGTCGGACGGCTGGGCCGGGAGCCCTTCTCCTGCTTGGGCAGGGCGCCCTGCGCGGGCGGCTTGGGCACGTAGCTGGAGTGCCGGTCGCGGTCCGGCGGCTCGTAGGCCGCGGTGTCGGGCAGGTCGGCGGGGTCGGTGACCTGGAGGGAGAAGTCGAAGGCCGAGGTGAGGTCGCCGCAGACGGCGCGCCGCCACGGCGAGATGTTGGTCTCCTTGACGCCGAACCGCTTCTCCATGAACTGGAGGATCGACGTGTGGTCGAAGGTCTCCGAGCAGACGTAGCCGCCCGTGGACCAGGGCGAGACGACGACCATGGGGACGCGCATGCCGAGCCCGTACGGCCCTGCGGCGCGGCTGCCGCCCGGGTAGTAGTCGAGCTTCGTGTCGACCGTGGACAGGCCCTGGTTGGCGGAGGCCGGCGGGTACGGCGGCACGACGTGGTCGAAGTAGCCGTCGTTCTCGTCGTACGTCACGAACAGCGCCGTCCTGCTCCACACCTCGGGGTTCGAGGTCAGCGCGTCGAGCACCTGGGAGATGTACCAGGCGCCGTAGTTGGCGGGCCAGTTGGGGTGCTCGGAGAAGGCCTCGGGAGCCGCGATCCAGGAGATCTTCGGCAGCTTCCCGGCCTTCACGTCGGCCTTCAGGACGTCGAAGTACCCGTCCCCGGCCTTGGCGTTCGTGCCGGTGCGGGCCTTCTCGTAGAGCGCGTCACCGGGCTTGGCGTTGCGGTAGTTGTTGAAGTACAGCAGCGAGTTGTCGCCGTAGTTGCCGCGGTAGGGGTCGTCGATCCAGCCCCAGCCGCCCGCCGCGTCGAGGCCGTCACCGATGTCCTGGTAGACCTTCCAGGAGACGCCCGCCTTCTCCAGGCGTTCGGCGTACGTCGTCCAGCCGTACCCCGCCTCCTCGTTGCCCAGCACCGGGCCGCCGCCCGTGCCGTCGTTGCCGACGCAGCCGCTCAGCATGTAGTAGCGGTTGGGGTCGGTGGCCCCGATGAACGAACAGTGGTAGTCGTCGCAGACGGTGAACTTGTCGGCGAGGGCGTAGTGGAACGGGATGTCGTTCCGGGTCAGATACGCCATGGTGCCGGTGCCCTTGGCCGGGACCCAGTTGTCGTACTTGCCGCTGTTGAAGGCGCTGTGGCCGCCCGCCCAGTCGTGGTCGAGGCCCGCGATGAACTGCATGCCGAGATCGTCGGCGTCCGGGTGGTAGGGCAGGATCTCCTTGCCCGCGCTCACCTGGTTCCACACGGGCTTTCCGCTGGGCAGCGTCACCGGGCGCGGGTCGCCGAATCCGCGTACCCCCTTCATCGACCCGAAGTAGTGGTCGAAGGATCGGTTCTCCTGCATGAGGACGACGATGTGCTCGATGTCCTGGACCGTGCCGCTGCGCCGGGCCGCGGGGATGGCGGCGGCGCGGTCGATGGAGCCGGAGAGGGCCGTGAAGGCGGCGGTTCCTCCGGCGATCTGGAGGAAGCGGCGGCGATTGAGTTCCGTCATGGGTGTGGGGGTCTCCTGTTGCTTCGATGGTGGTCGGTCCACGAAGAGGGGCAACCGGAGTGTTCAAGATGACCGGGGCCGAGGAAAAGGGGGCTGAAGTGACAGTCGGGCAAAAACTGGGCGGCAGGTGCGCGACGCCGCCGCGCCGTCACCGCACGTCCTGCCACAGCTCCCGCTCGGCCGCGCGCGGATCGGCCTCGGTGCGGCCGCCGTCCGCGTCGAACACCATGGTCGTCCGCTCCCCCGCGGGGTCGTACGCGGCCCAGCCGGGATCGCCGGTCGCGGCGAACGCCACCCACGCGGCGTGCATCGTGCGGGCCAGTTCCCGCGGCGCCTTCGCCCCCGCCATCGGCAGGTAGTCCGGGTCGTCGAGCAGGTCGAAGACGAAGCCGAGTTCCAGGGCGTGGCAGGCGCCCAGCTCGCCGTCGAACTGCGGGGAGCGCCACGCGAACTCGTAGACGTGGGTGCCGGGGACGGACTCGGCGAGGCGGACGGCCGGGATGCGGTAGAACCAGTCGGTGCCGATCGCTTCGAGGAGTTCGCCGGGCCCCGCGCCGGGCCGCCCCGCCCGGTACGCCTCGTAGTCCGCGCCGTACGCCGTCGCGCCGCGCCGGGCCCGCTCCTCGGTGATGCCGTGGAACCGGCCGGTCGGCACCATGAACAGCCGGTTCTCCTCGCGGTTGGTGCCGACGAGGAGGTCGACGCCGAGGTCGGCCCCGGGCAGGTCGAGTCCGTCGGCGACCGGTTCGAAGGCCATGGCGTTGAGCGCCGCGTCGCCCCACACCGCCGGGTCGGGCCGGGTGGCGAGGTCGTTCCGCACCTCGGCCTGGGCGCTGAGCAGTTCCGGGAGGGGCACGGCCGCGAACGCCTCGGCCGTGTGCGGGACCCCGAGCCTGTCCGCCAGCCGGGCACCGATCCGGCGGGCCGTCTCCGGGCGGACGAAGTGGTGGCAGGCACCGCTCTGCAGCACGGCCCGGCGCAGCAGACCGCGGGCGCGCGGGTGCGCGAGGAGCTGCCCGATGGCCATGGCGCCGGCCGACTCGCCGAAGACGGTGACGCGGTCGGGGTCGCCGCCGAACGCGGCGATGTTGTCGCGGACCCACTCCAGGGCGGCGAGCTGGTCGAGCAGGCCGCGGTTGTCGGGGGCGCCGGGCAGGTGGAGGAAGCCGTCGGTGCCGAGCCGGTAGTTGACGCCGACGAAGACGACGCCGTCCCGGGCGAAGGTCTCGCCGCGATAGCCGCCGGCGTTGGCGGATCCGTTGGAGAACGAGCCGCCGTGCAGCCACACCAGTACGGGCAGCCGGGCGCCGGGCCCCGGCTCGGGCGTCCAGACGTTGAGGTTCAGACAGTCCTCGCCCGGCACCGTGGTCTCGGGGATGAGGGCGTCGAAGGGCGGGGTGTAGGCGGCCTTGGGCGCGGTGGGACCGTAGGCGGTCGCGTCCCGCTCGCCGGTCCACGGCTCGGCGGGGGCGGGAGCCCGGAAGCGGCGCGGGCCGAACGGCGGCGCGGCGTAGGGGACTCCGAGGAAGGCGGCGACGCCCTGCGCGTCGGTGCGGCCTCGCAGCGTGCCCTGTGCGGTGGTGACGACCGGTGTCATGCGGTGCGGGCTCCCTCGGTCGGACGGTCGGGCGGCACGACACCGGGACGCCCTCGCGGGCGTGCGGCACGCACCCTGCGCCCGCTGCCGGTCGGGCGCCCCCTCTCTCGTACCCCTCCGGCCGTACCCGCGTAAAGATCAAGGACGTGTCGGGTCCGTCGCACCGCCCGCCGTGCCGAGCGGTTCTCCCGCCAGCCACTGGGCCACCGCGCTGCCGATGGGCTGTCCGGTCTCGATCTCGATGAAGCCGAACTGTCCCGACTGGTTGCACTCGAGGAACCACCAGATGCCGTCCGTGTCCTCCGCGAAGTCAAAGGCTCCGTAAGCGAGTTGAGCCCGTAAGAGATAGGTCGAGACCGCCTCCGCCACGCGCGGCGGGACCGGCACCGGGCTCCAGGTGACGCCCGAGGGCCGGAAGCGCACGTCCACGACGGAGTCGTCGTCGGCGTCGGGCCCGGCCGCGGCCCGCGCGGCGAACATGCGCTCCCCCACCACGGTGAGCCGGATGTCGGCGGCCTTGCGGATCCGGCGCTGGAGCAGGGTGGGGCCGTGCTCCACGGCGCGGAAGTCCTCGTCGGGGCGGACCCGCGTGGTCGGCACGGCGAGCCCGTCGTCGCGGGGGTGCGATCCGGAGACCGGCTTCACGACGAGGTCGGGGTAGCGCACGGCGAACTCCCGTGCCACGCGCGGAAACGTGGTGATCAGGGTGGGGGGCACCGGCAGGCCGCACTCCCGCGCGAGCCACAGCTGCCAGGGCTTGAGCCGGGCCTGCCGGGCGGCGTCCGGATGGTTCATCCAGCGCGCGCCGGTGCAGCGCAGCATCCCGTACAGCGCCTGCGCGGACTCCTCGGACAGCCAGGCGGAGGCGCCGGCGGAACGGGCCGCGGGCGTGCCGGGTCTGCGCACCCAGATGGAGCGCAGACCCTGCATGCTGACCACCCGGCCACCGACGGACAGATGGCCCTCAAACGCACCGTGCGCGTATTCCCCGGACACATCGACATCACCGGGCAGTTCAGCCGGATCCAGGCGAAGCACAGGGATTCCATTGGCGTTCAATTCGACGACGGCGAGGTCGGCGGTCACATCCTGTTCACAGGTCAGGATCAGTACGGTCATTTCCGCGCGGCCGCTCAGTCGTCGAAATGAGTTTTGGATCCGGCGGTGGAGGTGGTCGCCGCGCACGCCCGCAACACTGCGTAGTCACGCGCCGCCACCGCGCCATCGGGCAACAGGTTCAATTGCAGTGCGGAGTCGTACGTGTACGACGCGCTGACCTCAGGCTCTCTCACAGGACGGGCGTAGTTCAGGGCGAAAGGTCGCATGGGCTCTCCTAGTTGGGGGGTGCACCAAGTCAAGCGCATGGTGACTCTCCGGCGTCACAGTCCTAGCGAATTTCTCGGATTCTCTCTGTAGGACGCGTCACACCTGCGGACGAGTTCATTCCGCCACGCTGAGTGATGACGCTGCGTCAGGCACGGAAAAGGGCGGCTCTATAGAGCCGCCCCTTCTCACTACCGCCTTTACAGGCCTTTACACGTCCTCAAGTGGTCCTCCACACCGAGATGTTCACGAACTTCCGCGCCGATCCCGAGTGCTGTCATCGGGTGAGGTAGGCGAGTCCAGGGTGAGCCTCGGTGTAGCCGTCGACGAGCCGCCGCGCGACCGTGACGGAGTCGACGAGCGGGTGCAGCGCGAAGGCCTTGACGGCCGTGGAGCGCGAGCCGGACTCGGCGGCGTCGAGCACCTCGCGCTCGACGGCCTTGACCGCGGTGACCAGGCCGCTGGCATGCAGCGGCAGCGGGTCCACGGCGACCGGGTGCGCGCCGCCCGCGTCGACGAGGCACGGCACCTCGATGACGGCGTCGGCGTCGAGGACCCCGAGGGTGTGGCGGTTGCGGACGTTGAGGATGAGGGTGGTGCGTTCGTCGCGGGCGATGGCGCGCATGAGGGCGAGGGCGACCTTCTCGTAGCCGCCGGATTCGAGGTCGTCCTCGTCGCGCTCACCGGCACCCGCCGCCTCGCGGTTCTCCGCCATGTAGGTGGCCTCGCGCTCGGCCCGGGTGCGGTCCCAGGTGGCGAGGGCCGGGGCCGCGGGGTCGGCGAGCTCCGCGTAGAAGCGGGCCTGCTGGTCGCGCAGGAACGCGCCGCGCGTCCGCTCGGCCTGCTGGTAGGCGCGGACGGTCTCGCGGTTGAAGTAGTAGTAGTGCAGGTATTCGTTGGGGATCGCGCCGAGCGAGCGGAGCCAGTCGGCGCCGAAGAGCCGGCCCTCCTCGAAGGAGCCGAGCAGCGCCGGGTCGGCGAGCAGCCGGGGCAGTTCGTCGCGGCCGTCGACCTTCAGTCCGCGCACCCAGCCGAGGTGGTTGAGGCCGACGTAGTCGATCCAGGCGCGGTCCGGGTCCGCGCCGAGCAGCCGGGCGACGCGCCGGCCGAGCCCGACGGGCGAGTCGCAGATGCCGATGACGCGGTCGCCGAGGTGGCGGGACATGGCCTCGGTGACCACTCCCGCCGGGTTGGTGAAGTTGATGACCCAGGCGTCGGGGGCGAGGCGCTCGACGCGCCGTGCGATGTCGACGGCGACCGGCACCGTGCGCAGCCCGTAGGCGATGCCGCCCGCGCCGACCGTCTCCTGCCCGAGCACCCCCTCGGCGAGGGCCACCCGCTCGTCGGCGGCGCGCCCGTCGAGGCCGCCGACCCGGATCGCGGAGAAGACGAAGTCGGCGCCGGTGAGCGCCTCGTCGAGGTCCGTGGTGGCGGTGACCACGGGCGCGTCCGCGACGCCCGCTGCCTGGTCGGCCAGGACGCGGACGACGGCGTCGAGCCGGGCCCGGTCGACGTCGTGGAGGGTGACGTGGGTGACGCGCCCCTCGGCGTGGTCGCCGAGGAGGGCCGAGTACACCAGCGGGACCCGGAAGCCGCCGCCGCCCAGGATCGTCAGTCTCGTTGACGTCATGCCACAACCACCTTTGCGCCTGCCTTCGCCTTCGAGCGGGGCGCGATCACGGTTCGCGCCACGCGGCGCACCTTACTCGCCTGATCGCCTGCGATCGCGCGTGCGAATAGTGCAGGCTACGGGCATGCCCAGACCTTTACAGCACCGACGAATCGTCCGCGCGGCCGCGGTCTGCGCGACGGCCGCACTCGCCTTCTCCGCGGCCGGCGCGGCGAGCGCCGCCGAACCCACCTGGACCGAGACCGGCACGTCGTACGTGAACTCGCTGACCGGCAGCCAGGGCCTGGCGAGCCGCGCCGACGGCTCGCTCCTGCACCGGGGGCTCGCCTCGGTGCCGCTCTCGCTGCGCATCGCGGGCTGGTCGCACGTCGGCGACCCGGACATCGCGCGCGGCTACACCTTCGACGCGTACCAGGGCGGTGACACGACGACGAAGAAGATGTACGCGGTGACGGCCCCCGACGGCACGCGCACGACCTATGAACACCCCCTGGACCAGGGCGAGTTGCTGAACAACTCGTTCGCGTCGGTGTCGCCCGACGGGCAGTGGCTGGTGTCCGGCGAGTGGGGCACCATGAACCGGCTCCAGGTGTTCCCCGCGCCCGTCCTGAACCCTGCCGCCCCCGCGTCCGGCGCGAACCTGCCGCAGGCCGGACAGATCAGCCTCGACCGGCCGGTGGAGAACATCCAGGGCTGCGACTTCGTGACCGGCACCCGGCTGCTGTGCGCGTCGGACGACGCCGCCAAGGAGGTCCTCCAGGTCGACCTGGCCCGCCCGCTCGACGGGAAACCGGTCACCGGCCAGGTCTCGACCGCGTTCAGGATCCCGCAGCGCAGTGTCTGCTCGGGCTCGTTCGAGGCGGAGGGGATCGACTACGACAGTGCGCGTGGCACCCTGCGTGTGGAGATCGTGCCGCCGTCGCCGTGCCTGGTGACGACGGCCGTGATCTCGTACACGATGAAGTAGGCCCGAAGAACACCGAAGAAGCAGCGGACACAGGAGGTTCCCCGGATGTCAGGTACGCGCACCAGCGGAACGGGACGCCGGGGCTTCCTGGGCGCGGCGGCGTCCGTCGGCGCGCTCGCACTGCTCCCCTCGTCGGCGCAGACGGCCACCGCGGGGCCGCGGCCCCGGCCGCGCGGGGACGGGACCGGGGCACCGCGGCCGCTCGCTGACCGTCCCCTGTACCTCGGCACGTACACCTCGCAGCAGGGCGGCGGCACCGGCATCGGGCTCGCCACGTACGACCCGGAGAGCGGCGCGGTCACCGGGTCGGGGACCGTCGAGGGGGTGGCCGACCCCTCGTACCTGGCGGTGGCTCCGGACGGCGGGACGCTGTACGCGGTGGACGAGCGGCAGGACGGCGGCGTGACCGCCGTGCGCCTGGCCGACCGCACGGTCCTCGGCACCCGCTCGACCGGCGGGGCGGGCCCCTGCCACCTCTCGGTGCATCCGTCCGGGCGCTGGCTGCTGAGCGCCAACTACACCTCCGGCAGCGTCGCCGTGCACCCGATCGACGCCTCCGGCGCGCTCGGCGAGCGCACCGCGCTGGTCACGCACAGCGCGCCCGCGCCCGGCCCCGGCCAGGACGGGCCGCACGCGCACCAGATCGTCACCGGGCCGGACGGCGGCCATGTCCTGGCGGTCGACCTCGGCAACGACACCGTGTACACCTACCGCCTGGACACCGGTGCGGGGACGCTCACCCAGGTCTCGTACGCGGCCCTGCGCCCGGGCGCGGGCCCCCGCCACCTCACCTTCCATCCCGGCGGCCGGTACGCCTACCTCGCCAACGAGGTCGACAACACCGTGGTCGTCTGCGCGTACGACCCGGAGAGCGGACGGCTGACTCCGGGCGAGCCGCAGTCCACCGGCACGGGAGCGGGCACGAGCTATCCGGCGCAGCTCCTCGTGACGCGGGAGGGCGGTTACGCGTATCTCGCCAACCGGGGCCACAACAGCCTGACCCGGTACGCGGTCGAGGCGGACGGGGCACGGCTGCGGCTGCTCGACACGGTGCCGGTGGGCGGCAACTTCCCGCGCCAGATCGCGTTCTCGCCGGACGAGGCGCTGCTCTTCGCGGCGAACCAGAAGTCGGGCTCCGTGACCGTCTTCCGGGTCGACCACGCCTCCGGTGGGCTCACCTCCGCCGGTACGGCGTTCAAGGCGCCGGTCGCGGTGTGCGCGCTGCCGCTGTAGCGCGCCCGCAAGCGCATCGATCAAGAACCCCAACTGCCCCTTCGTACAGCGCTGTAGTGTGCGTTGAAGCGCTTCGACGGAGAGGGTTTTCATGGCGGACCGCGCCCCGGTCATACCCGGTTTCCACCCCGACCCGAGCATCTGCCGGGTCGGTGACGACTACTACCTCGCGTGCTCCAGCTTCGAGTACGTGCCCGGCGTCCCGCTCTTCCACAGCCGGGACCTGCTGCACTGGACGCAGATCGGCAACGTCCTGGACCGGCCGGACCAGCTGACGCTTCCGCCGGGCACCCCCGCGTCCGGCGGGATCTACGCGCCGACGCTGCGCCATCACGACGGCCGCTTCTGGCTGATCGTCACGAACTGCGCGGAGGGCGGCGGGAACCTCCTCGTCACCGCCACCGACCCGGCAGGACCGTGGTCGGACCCGGTGCCCCTGCCCGGGGTGCACGGCATCGACCCTGACCTCGCCTGGGACGAGGACGGCACGTGCTGGTGCACCACCGCCGGGATCTCGCAGGTGCCCATCGACCCGTACACCGGGCGGACGCTCGGCGCCCCGCGCCGCCTGTGGTCGGGCACGCCCGGCGCCAAGGCCCCGGAGGCGCCGCACCTGTACCGGATCGACGGCACCTGGTACCTGCTGATCGCCGAGGGCGGCACCGAGCGCGGGCACGGCGTCTCCGTGGCGCGCGGGCCGTCGCCGTCCGGGCCGTTCGAGCCGTGCCCGGCCAATCCGGTCCTGTCCCACCGCTCCACGGACGACCCGGTGCAGAACACCGGCCACGCCGATCTCGTCCAGGCCCCGGACGGCACCTGGTGGATGGTGTTCCTCGGCGTGCGGCCGGGCGGCGGCTCCCCCGGCTGGCACGTGCTCGGCCGTGAGACGTTCCTGGCGCCGGTGCGGTGGGAGGACGGCTGGCCGGTGGTCGGCGCGATCGTCGCCGGGACCGCCGCGTCCGCGTACCGCGACGACTTCGACGGGCCGGAGCTCGCGCCCGGCTGGCTCTCCCCACGCGCCCGGCCCGCCTCCCACTGCACGACGAAGGACCGGCCGGGCCGGCTGACCCTGCGCGCCCGCGGGGCCGGGCTCGACGCCCCCGACGTGACGTTCGTCGGCCGCCGTCAGGACCTGCTCGACTGCCGGACCCGCGCCCGGGTCGACCCGGGCGACGGCCGGGGCGGGCTCGCGGTCCGTCTCGACGAGGACCACCACTACGAGATCGAGGCGGGCGGCGGCACGGTACGGGTGCGGGCCCGCATCGGCCCGCTGTCCGCCGTCGTCGCCGAACACCCCGTGCCCGAGGGGCCGTTGGTGCTCGGCGTCGACGTGACCGGGCAGCCGGTCCTGGACGCGCGCTCGGGCCCCGACACGCTCACCTTCGGCGTCACGGGACCGGACGGCGCCTTCACCGCGCTGGCCGCGCTCGACGGCCGCTATCTGTCGACCGAGGTGGCCGGCGGCTTCACCGGCCGGGTCATCGGCCTGTACGCGGCCGAGGGCACCGTCCACGTCGACTGGTTCACGTGCGAGCCGCTCCCGGGGCCGCTCGCCGTGTGATGTCACATCTCGCGCACGCGATAAGGGAGTTGGGTTCCGGAGGCCTGCACGGTGACCGCGCCGGACGGCTCCCGGCGTACCCGGTACATGGCGGCGGGGCTCGACCCCGGGCCGCCGTGGCCCGGGACGCGCACCGTCACGTCGTCGGCGTCCGGGGTGACGAGGAGGGTGAGTCCGTCGGGCCAGTCACCGTCGGGGCGCTGGTCGTCCGCGCCGAGCGGCAGCACCGCGCCGGGCCGGACGTACAGCGGCAGGCTGTCGAAGCCGTAGGTCTCGCGGCGCCAGCCGGGCCCCTGGACGTGCTCGCCGGTGAGCAGGTGCGTCCAGGTGCCCTCGGGGAGGTAGTACTCGACGTCGCCGTCGGCGGAGAAGACCGGTGCGACCAGCAGGTCCGGGCCCAGCATGTACTGGCGGTCGAGGGTCCGGCAGGCCGGGTCGTCGGGGAACTCCAGGACCATCGGACGCATCGCGGGGACACCGGTGGTGTGGGCCTCGGTCGCGACACCGTACAGGTACGGCATCAGGCGGTGCTTGAGCAGCGTGAACCGGCGGGCCACGTCGACCGCCTCGTCGCCGAACTCCCACGGCACCCGGTAGGAGACGTTGCCGTGCAGCCGGCTGTGCGAGGAGAGCAGGCCGAAGGCGAGCCAGCGCTTGAAGACCGCCGGGTCGGGGGTGCCCTCGAAGCCGCCGATGTCGTGCGACCAGAACCCGAAGCCGGACAGGGACAGCGACAGACCGCCGCGCAGCGACTCGGCCATGGCGCCGAACGAGGCGAAGCAGTCGCCGCCCCAGTGCACCGGGTACTGCTGGCCGCCGACCGTCGCGGAGCGGGCGAAGACGAGCGCGTCGCCGCTGCCCCGCTCCTTCTCGAGGAGTTCGAAGACGGTGCGGTTGTAGAGGTGGGCGTAGTAGTTGTGCATGCGCTCGGGGTCGGAGCCGTCGTGCCAGACGACGTCCGTCGGCACCCGCTCCCCGAAGTCCGTCTTGAAGGTGTCCACGCCCTGGTCGAGCAGGCCGCGCAGCTTGTCGGTGTACCACTCGCGGGCGGCCGGGTCGGTGAAGTCGACCAGCGCCATGCCGGGCTGCCAGAGGTCCCACTGCCACACGTCGCCGTTGGGGCGCCGCACCAGGAACCCCTGCGCGGCGGCCTCCGCGAAGAGGGGCGACTTCTGGGCGATGTACGGGTTGATCCACATGCTGATGTGCAGGCCGCGCGCCTTGAGGCGGCGGAGCATGCCGACCGGGTCGGGGAAGACGTCCGGGTCCCAGGTGAAGTCCGACCACTGGTACTCGCGCATCCAGAAGCAGTCGAAGTGGAAGACGGACAGCGGGATGTGCCGCTCGGCCATGCCGTCGACGAACGACGTCACCGTCTCCTCGTCGTACTCCGTGCAGAAGGATGTGGTGAGCCAGAGGCCGAAGGACCAGGCGGGCGGCAGGGCCGGGCGGCCGGTGAGGGCGGTGTAGCGGCGCAGCACGTCCTTCGGGGTCGGCCCGGCGACGACGTGGAACTCCACGGACTGGTCCTCGACGCTGAACTGCAGCTGTCCGACGGATTCCGAGCCGATCTCGTAGCCGACCTTGCCCGGGTGGTTGACGAGGACGCCGTAGCCGCGCGAGGACACGTGGAACGGGACGTTCTTGTAGGCCTGTTCGCTGCTGGTGCCGCCGTCGGCCTGCCAGATGTCGACGCTCTGGCCGTTCTTCACGAACGGGGTGAAGCGTTCGCCGAGGCCGTAGATGTGCTCACCGACGCCGAGCGACAGCTGGTTGATCATGTGGTGGGCGCCGTCGGCGGTGGTGGCGAAGGCCGTTCCCTTGCGGTCGACTCCCGTGAGCCGCTTGCCGGTCGAGGTGTCGTAGAACTCCAGGCCCCACTCCCCCGCCGTGTCGAGGCGCACGCCGATCGGTCCGCTCGTCAGCTCGGTGACCGTGCCGTCGCGGGTGACGCGGGCGCCGCTGCCGCCCTCGGTCGGCGACAGCTCGAAGTCGGGTCCCGGTCGGCGGCCGCCCGCGTGATGGGTGACGCGGACCCCGATGATCCCTTCGGCGGGCGAGAAGATGTCGAGGGTGATCAGCGGCTGGTTGAGCGTGTCGCCGCGGTCGCGCACGTGGCGTACCGCGGCGTACGCGGTGAACCGGTCGTCGGCGTGCCGGATGTCGCGGACCTCGGTGGCGTACGAGGCCCGTACTCCGTCGCGCATCAGCCAGAATCCGTCGGTGAACTTCATGCGTCGAGCCTCCGCGGGATGAAGGTGAGCCGGGCCAGACGGACCGTGCCGTCGATCGTCACGCGCAGGTCGTGCACGCCGGTGGCGGTGAAGTCGGCGTCGAGGGTGACGTAGCGGTACGGGTCGCCGGTGGCGGGGACCGTGAGCGTGCGGCCGTCCCCGACGGTCACCGCGCCCTCACCCGCGACCTCGACGCGGACGCCCCTTACGCCGTCGGTCCCGAAGTCGCAGGAAAGGTAGTGGAGTTCGCCCGTCGCCCCGGCCGGTGCGACGGCGTCGCCGTGTGTCTTCGTGCGGTCGACGATCTCGGTGCCGCGCTGTGCGTCGTAGGCCGCCGCGTCCAGACCGTGCGTGACGACGGGCCGGGGTGCGGGCGCGTCGCCGTCGACGGCGATCTCGGTGGTGAGGCGGATGTCCTCGCTGGAGGCGCCGACGAGGAGTTCGTACGTCCCCGAGGTCACGCTCCAGCGGCCGTGTGCCACGTCGAAGTGGCCGAGGTCGGCGACCGGCACCGTGTACGTGATCCGCTCGCGGGCGCCCGGCGCGAGGGTGAGGCGGCGGTGCGCGAGGAGCTGGCGGCGCGGGCGCGGCACCGGCATCCCGAGCGGGCGGACGTAGAGCTGCGGAACCTCGTCGGCGGCGCGCGGCCCGGTGTTGGCGACGGTGAACGTCAGCTCCAGCCCTTCGCCCTGCACTTCGGCGCTCAGCCCGTCGTACGCGAAGGAGCTGTACGTCAGCCCGTGTCCGAAGGGGTAGAGCGGGGTGCCCTCGTAGTACAGGTACGTCTGACGCGAGCCGATGATGTCGTAGTCGAGGAGGTCCGGCAGGTCGGTTTCGGCCGCGTACCAGGTCTGCGGGAGCCGGCCGGCCGGGCTCACGTCGCCCGCGAGGACCCGGGCGAGGGCGCGGCCCGCGGCCTGCCCGCCGTGCGCGGTCCACAGCAGGGCGGGCAGCTCCCGGTCGGCGTCGGGGACGGCGTACGGGTAGGCGGAGACCAGCGCGAGGACGGTGTTCGGGTTCGCGGCGCGGGCCGCGCGCCACAGGGCGTCCTGCTGTCCGGGCAGGGCGAGGGTGGTGCGGTCCTCGGTCTCCCGGCCGTTGATGTGCGGGTCGTTGCCCGCGACGACGATCACGACGTCGGCGTCGGCCGCGGCCCTGGTCACGGCGTCGGCGCCGCGCTCCACGTACTCCACCCGGAAAACGGTGCCCCGGTCGGCAACCTTCACGCCGTCGGCGGCGACCACGACGTACCGACCCGATCCCGTGTGCCTGAGGAGGTGTCCGTCGTGGGCCGCTTCGAGGGTGAACGTCTCCTGGACGATCCAGCCGCCCGGCTGGTCCGCGGACGCCCGGACGAGGCCGTCGTCGGCGACCGACAGATAGCGGCCGTCGGGTGCGCGCAGGGTGAGGACGCCGTTCCCCCAGTCGACCAGGGCGAGTTCGGTGCCCTCGTCGGTCCGGGTGGTCAGCGGCGGCAGGTCGGTGCGGCCGGCGAGCAGGGCCGGGTCGAGGGCGCCCTCGGCGCCGCGCGCCCCGGTGGCCGCGGCTCCTTCGGGGACGTACAGCCATCCCTCGTCGCAGCGGAGGCGGACCCGGTCGACGCCTTCGGTGAAGGTGACCCGGTCCGGGCCGAAGCGTTCGCGGAGGCCGTCGAGCGGGGTGGAGCGGTGGATGAGGGTGCCGCTGTACCAGTCGGTCTTGCACTCGTCGGCGAGCAGGCCGACGAGCGCGATCCGGGCGTCTCCGGGGAGCGGCAGCAGGCCGTCGTTCTTCAGCAGTACGACGGCCTGTTCGGCGGCCTCCCGGGCGAGGGCGCGGTGGGCCTCGGTGTCGAACGCGCCGGGCGGCAGCGGGTCGGTGTCCTCGAACTCGCCGAGGCGCGCGCGGACGTCGAGCTGGCGGCGCACGGCGGTGTCGATGTCGGACTCGGTGATCAGCCCCCGCTCCAGGGCGCCCCGGACACGGCCGGTGATCTGTGACGGGTCGGTGCCGTGGTCGGTGAAGCTGTCCACGCCCGCAATCAGCGCGGCGGCGGTGGCCTCCTCGTGGGTGGCGTAGTAGTGCTCGGAGTCGACGAGGTTGCTGGGCGCGCCCGCGTCCGAGCAGACGAGGAGTTCCCGGTCGGTCCAGGTCCGCAACTGCTCGCGCAGGTAAGGGGATACGTGGTTCGGGCGGCCGTTGACGAGGTTGTAGGCGGGCATGACACCGGCCACCGCGCCCTCCTCGACGGGCCTCCGGAACGCCTTCAGGTCGTACTCGTGCAGGACGCGCGGGCGCACGGAGGAGCTGGCCGTGTCGCGGGCGGTCTCGTTGTTGTGGGCGAGCCAGTGCTTGAGGACGGGGGCGGTGCGCCAGTACGTGGGGTGGGTGCCGCGCAGGCCGCGCGTGTAGGCGGTGGCGATGGCGGCGGTGAGGCAGGGATCCTCGGAGTACCCCTCCTCGTTGCGGCCCCACAAGGGGTGGCGCAGCAGATTGACCGTCGGCGCCCAGACGTTGAGACCCACGCGCTCGTCGCGGGCGCGCATCGCGCGGACCTCGTGCGAGACGGCGTCGCCGACCCGGCGCACCAGCTCCTCGTTCCAGGTGGCGCCGAGCCCGACGGACTGCGGGAAGACGGTGGCCGGGCCCATCCAGGCGACCCCGTGCAGCGCCTCCTGGCCGGTGCGGAACGCGGCGAGGCCGAGCCGGTCCACGGCGGGCGTGAACTGGTGCAGCAGCGCGATGCGTTCGTCGAGCGTGAGTGCGGCCAGCAGGTCGTCGACGCGCTTGTCGGCGGGCCGGGTGCCCCCGGGGTCGAGCGGGAGTTCTTCGGTCACGGGCGGGTCCCTTGTCGAGATGGGGCGGTCGTCTCACCGACCGGCGCAAGAAATCTTCGAAGCGCTTCGATGCTCCGTACAGAAGATGTCAGGTGTCAAGTGCCTGGCAGTGACGCCGCGTTCAGGAATCTGATGCACGCACCTTGTGGGCCTCCGGGGGTTCCCTTAATGTCGCTGCAACATCGAAGCGCTTCGACGAAATGCGCGATGCGTTGTCCCGAAGGGTTGCCGCAATGACGCCGAACTCCTCCACCGCACACTCCGTGAACCCCGGTCCAAGCCGGAGAACCTTCCTCGGCTCGACGGCTGTCGCCGCCGTCGCAGTGGCCGGCGGTGTGCCCCTGCTCTCCGCCTGCGGCGGGTCGGAGAGCAAGGACCGGGAGGGCACCACCTCCGAGAAGAACGCGGCGAAGCTGCTGCCGACGTTCGTCGCGAGCACCTTCGCCCGGCCCGACATCTCCTCGAAGAACGGATCGGCGGCGGGCTACACCGCCAAGGTCGACCTCTCCGCCCTGTCCACCTCGGTGAAGAGCAGGCTCGGCACCGGCGCTCCCCTGAAGGTCATGTCCCCGCTCTGGGGCACCGCCCCCAGGGCGGACTGCGCCTACTACACGCAGCTCGACAAGGCGGCGGGCACCAAGATCACCTGGCAGAACCAGGACGGCAACACCTACGGCGAGAAGCTCGGGGCCGTGCTGGCCTCCAGCTCGATACCCGACATGGTGGTCGTGCCGAGCTGGGAGCTGGTCGGCAAGATCTCCAACGCGATCACCGCGAAGTTCATGGACCTCGGCCCGTACCTCGCGGGCGACAAGGTGAAGAAGTACCCGAACCTGGCGGCGATCCCCTCGGACTCCTGGCGGATGGGCATCTTCGGCGGCGCCCTGCGCGGCATCCCCATGCCGTCCGCCGCGGCGACGTTCAACCCGGCGTACTACCGCAAGGACGTCTTCGACAAGAAGGGCTACGACGTCCCCAAGTCGGCCGCCGAGTTCCTGAGCTGGGCCAAGGAGGCGACCAGCGCGAAGGCGAAGGTGTACGCCTGCGCCGACATGTCGTGGACCGGCTTCAACATCTTCGGGGTGCGGCCCTCGGGGAGCCTCGGCTGGCACATCGAGGACAACGGCAAGCTGACCTACCGCGTCGAGCAGCCCGAGTACCTCGAGGCGCTGGAGTGGACCCGCAAGCTCTTCGACGCGGGCGTGGTCCACCCCGACGACAAGGCCCGCTCGGGCGACGCGGGCCAGCGGTTCACCGCGGGCCAGGTCCTCATGTTCAACATGGACATGTCCCAGTGGTACGTGAAGACCGCCGAGCAGGCGAAGTCCAACCCGGACTTCGAGATGGCCGCCATGGACCTGTTCGGCCCCGACGGCGGCGACCCCACGCTGTGGGCGAGCTCGCCCGCCACGATCTGGTCGCTGATCCGCAAGGGCGCCTCGAAGGAGACGGTCGAGAACGCGCTGGCCGCCGCGAACTTCGCCGCCGCGCCGTACGGCACCAAGGAGTTCATGCTCGTCAACTACGGCGTCGAGGGCACGCACTACGCGGTCGAGGACGGCACCCCGGTCAAGAGCGACCAGGGAAACCAGGAGGTCATCAACGCCTGGGTGATGCTGTCCGCGCCGGCTCCCTACTTCGCGCATCCCGACTACCCCGACATCGCCCGCGAACAGGTCGAGTGGGAGCAGCGCCAGGGCGCGTTCATGAAGAACACGAGCACGTACGGCATGAACATCGTCGAGCCGACCCGCTACGCGAACCTCTCCAGCCAGTTCGAGCAGCTGGAGATCGACTACGTGCGCGGCAACAAGAAGCTCTCCGACGTCCAGCAGGCCGTCTCCACCTGGAAGTCGTCCGGCGGCGACAAGCTGCGCGACTGGTACAAGAAGCTCATCGACAAGAACGGCAGCGGCAACTGATGTCCCTCACCGCCGGGAGCAGGCCCGACGGGGTGCGTCAGCCGGCCGCCGTCGAGGAGCCGGTGGCCGCGCTCGCGCCGAAGGCAGTCCCCGAGAAGCGCTCGGGCGGCGCCAAGGTCCCCTTCAGGACCCGGCTGCGCCGCGACCGCGCCCTCATCCTGATGACGCTGCCCGCCCTCGCCCTGCTCCTGCTCTTCAACTACGTCCCGCTGCTGGGCAATGTCGTCGCCTTCCAGGACTACGACCCGTACGTGTCCGGCAACGGCGTGACCGCGATCTTCCACAGCCCCTGGGTCGGCGTGGAGCAGTTCTCCCGGATGCTCGGCGATCCGTTGTTCTGGGACGCGGCGAAGAACACGCTGGTGCTGTTCGTCCTCCAGCTGGTGCTGTTCTTCCCGGTGCCGATCGCGCTCGCGCTGCTCGTCAACAGCGTGGTGCGGCCCCGGGTGCGGGCCGTCGCGCAGGCGATCATGTATCTGCCGCACTTCTTCTCGTGGGTGCTGGTCGTCACCGTGTTCCAGCAGATCTTCGGCGGCGCCGGGATCATCGCGCAGACGATGGAGCGGCACGACTGGGGCGGCTTCGACCTGATGACCAATGCGAGCTTCTTCAAGTTCCTGGTCACGGCCCAGTCCGTGTGGAAGGACGCGGGCTGGGGCGTCATCGTCTTCCTCGCCGCGCTCGCCGCGGTCTCCACCGACCTCTACGAGGCGGCGGCGATGGACGGCGCCGGGCGGTGGCGCCGCATGTGGCACGTGACCCTGCCCGCGCTGCGCCCGGTGATCGCCCTGCTGCTCGTGCTGCGGGTCGGCGACGCGCTGTCCGTCGGGTTCGAGCAGTTCCTGCTCCAGCGCGACGCGGTCGGCGCGGGAGCCAGCGAGGTCCTCGACACCTACGTGTGGAACATGGGAATCCAGAACGGCGACTTCAGTTACGCGGCCGCGGTCGGCCTCGTGAAGGGGGCCATCGGCATCTGTCTCGTCCTGGGCGCGAACCGCTTCGCGCACCTGCTGGGCGAGCAGGGGGTGTACAAGAAGTGAGCCTGAACACGCAGTTGATCCGCAGTCTCCAGGCGCCGCCGCGCCCGGTGTGGGAGGAGCCGCCGCGCAGGGCGGGCCTCACGCTCAAGGGCGGCTTCCTCGTCCTGTGCTGTCTCGCGATCCTCGGCCCGCTGTGGATCGTGGTCGTCACGAGCCTGTCCCCCAAGCCGGTGATCGACCGGGCCGGCGGTCTCGTCCTGGTCCCCGACGGCATCACGTTCGTCAACTACACGGAACTGCTGGGCGGCGGCCAGGTCAGCCGCGCGATGCTCGTGTCGATCGGGGTCACCGTGGTCGGCACGGTGTTCTCGATGACGGTGTCGGTGCTCGCGGCCTACGGTCTGTCCCGCACCGGCAGTCTCGGCCACCGGTTCCTGCTGATGTCGCTGATGGCCACGATGTTCTTCGGGGCCGGGCTGATTCCCACATATCTGCTCGTGCAGTCGCTGGGCCTCACCGACACCTATCTGTCGCTGATCCTGCCGAGCGCGGTCAGCGTCTTCAACATCCTGGTGCTGCGCTCCTTCTTCATGGGCATCTCGCCGGAGCTGACCGAGTCGGCCCGCATCGACGGGGCGAGCGATCTGCGCATCCTGCTCACCATCATCCTGCCGCTGTCCCGCGCGGTGCTCGCGGTGATCTCGCTCTTCTACGCGGTGGGGTACTGGAGCGCCTGGTTCAACGCCTCCATCTACCTCACCGACCAGCAGATGATGCCGCTGCAGAACGTGCTGATCCAGCTCGTGCAGAAGAGCCGGGCGGCGCCGACCGGTCTCCAGCAGGCCGTGCACACCGGGCAGTTGTCCACGCTGGGGCTGCAGATGGCCGTCATGGTCCTCGCCCTGGTCCCGGTGGCCGTCGCCTCGCCCTTCGTCCAGCGCCACTTCAAGAAGGGCATGCTCACCGGCGCCGTCAAGGGCTGACGTCCCGGCAGGCACCGCGCACCGCCCGTCCCACCCGTGACCACATCGGAGCCGCACCATGACCGCCCCCGCCCGCCTCCTCTACGGCGGCGACTACAACCCCGAGCAGTGGCCCGAGGAGGTCTGGGCCGAGGACGTGCGGCTGATGAAGGCGGCCGGGGTCACCTCCGTCACGCTCGGCGTGTTCTCCTGGGCGAAGCTCGAACCCCGACCGGGAGCACGGGAGTTCGGATGGCTCGACCGGCTGATGGACCTGATGCACCTGCACGGGATCGGCGTCGTCCTGGCGACACCGACCGCGTCGCCGCCGCCGTGGCTGGGGCGACTCCACCCGGAGACCCTGCCCCGCGACGAGAACGGGCAGACCGTGTGGTGGGGCTCCCGCCAGCAGTTCGCGCACTCCTCCCGCGAGTACCGCCGCCGAGCCGCCGCGATCACCGAGGACCTCGCCCGGCGGTACGGGCGCCATCCGGCGCTGCGCATGTGGCACATCAACAACGAGTACTGCACGATCGACCACGGCGACGAGGCGGCCCGCGGCTTCCGGGACTGGCTGCGGGCGAAGTACCTGACCCTGGACGCGCTCAACGAGGCGTGGGGCACGGCCTTCTGGAGCCAGCACGTCGACACGTGGGAGGACGTGATCCCGCCCCGCCGCGCCCAGTACCTGCGCAACCCCGCCCAGCTCCTGGACTTCCGGCGGTTCACCTCCGACGCGCTCATGGAGTGCTTCGTCGCCGAGCGCGACATCGTGCGCCGGCACTCGCCGGACGACGTCCCGGTGACGACGAACTTCATGCCGTTCTGGATCGGGCAGGACGCGTGGGCGTGGGCCGAGCAGGAGGACGTCGTCTCGGTCGACGTGTACCCGGATCCGCGGGACCCGCTGGGCGGCCAGTACAACGCCATGATCGGCGACATGACGCGCGGTCAGGCCGGCGGGCGGCCCTGGACGGTGATGGAGCAGGCGGCCGGGGCGGTGAACTGGCGGGAGGTGAACCAGCCGAAGCCGCGCGGCCTCAACCGGCTGTGGTCGCTGCAGTCGGTGGCCCGGGGCGCGGACGCGATCTTCCACTTCCAGTGGCGGCAGTCCCGGCAGGGCGCGGAGAAGTTCCACTCGGGGATGGTCGGACACGCGGGTGAGGAGGGCCGCGCCTTCGCCGAGGTGAAGCGGATCGGCGCCGAACTCGCCCTGCTGGAAGAAGCGGTGGCCGGTACGCGGGTGAGCGCCGATGTCGCCGTGCTCCACGACTGGCACTCCTGGTGGGCGGGCAGCCAGGACGCCCGGCCGTCCGCGAAGGTGGTGTACGAGGACGTGGTGCGGGCCTGGCACCGGGCGCTGTGGGAGGCGGGCACGACCACGGACTTCGCGCATCCCGAGCACGATCTCTCCGCCTACAGGATGGTGGTCGTGCCGCAGCTGTACCTGCTCACCGACCGGGCCGTCGAGAACCTTCTCGCGTACGCGCGCGGCGGCGGGCGGATCGTCTGCGGGTTCTTCTCCGGTGTCGCCGATGCCGACGACCGGGTGCGGCCCGGCGGGATGGACGCTCGGCTGCGGGAGCTCTTCGGCATCCGCACCGTTCACGAGTGGTGGCCGCTGGAGTCCGGGGAGAGCGTGGACTGCGGCGAGTTCAGGGGCACCCTGTGGTCGGAGGAGCTGACCGCCGCACCGGACGCGGAGGTCTCCTCGGCCTATCGCGGCGGTGAACTCGACGGCCTTCCGGCCGTGCTGCGGCGCGGACGCGCCTGGTATCTCTCCACCCTTCCCGAGCCTTCGGCCCTGCGCACGCTGCTCGCGGGCGTGGCCGCCGAGGCGGGCGTACGGCCTCCACTGCCCGGCCTCCCCGCAGGAGTGGAGGCCGTGCGCCGCGGCGAGGTGCTGTTCCTGCTCCACCACGGACGGGACGAGGTGGTCGTCGAACTCCCCGCAGAAGAAGGCCCGTTGCGCGATCTGCTCACCGGGACCGAGTACACCGGTGCCGTACCTCTCGGGCGGTTCGGTGTCGTGGCGCTGCGCGGCGAACGGGGCGGTCACGGTGCTGCCTGAACATCCGCACGGCACCTGGGAGCCGACGCCGGCCGCCCGCTGGGAGGACGCGTTCCTGAGCGGGAACGGCCGGCACGGCGCCCTCGTGTTCGGCGATCCGCACGACGACCGCGTCATCGTCACCCATCACGCGCTGGTGCGCCCGGACGGTGGACCACAGCCGAAGCCGCCCCTCCTCGCCGGTCGCCTCGCCGACGTGCAGGACCGGTTGCTCGCCGGGGAGCCGACGGCCGCGGAGGAGTTCACGGACGGTCGCGAGCTGCGGTGGGTGCGGGCGTTCCACCCGGCGTTCCAGGTGCGGTTCGTGCGCGGCAGCATCGCCTGGCGCCGCTACCGCCGTTCCGTCGACTTCGCGACGGGCGTGTGCGCGGCGCGCTGCGGCGGCTGGCAGGGAGAGGTGTTCGTCTCGCGCGCCGACGACGTCGTGGTGCAGTACGCCACGGGGCCCGGCCTGGACGGGGAGGTGCTGCTCGATCACCGCCTGACGGGGGTGCCGGGCGGGCTCGGCGTCGGCCGCAGTGTCGTCCTCACCCCGTACGGCGCCCAGCTGACCCTGCGCTGCCGCTACCCGGACGGAGACCTCGCCTACACGGGAGTGACGGTGGCCGTGGTCAAGGGCGGGCGCACCTCGATCGGCACCACCGGACTGCGGATCGACGCGGCGGAGGAGATCCTGCTGCTCACCCGCGTGCACCGGCATCTCGGGGAGCTGGACGCGAGCGCGGCGGCCGCCGAGCTGACCGCCCTGCTCGACAGCGGCGCCACGACGCGGAGTTACGGGAACCTGCTCGCCCGGCACACGGCGAAGCACCGGTCCGCGTACGAGCGGGTCACCTTGTCGCTCGGCGGCATCCCGGCCGAACGAACCCTTCCCGGCGGTGAGTTGCTGAAACGGCCGGACAGCCACGCCCTGCTGGAGCGGCTGTTCGCCGCGGGCCGCTATCACCTGCTCAGCTCCTCGGGCGCCCTGCCGCCCAGACTGACGGGGCTGTGGACCGGCGAGTGGGACACGGCGTGGTCGGGCGCGTTCACCACCGACGCCAACCTCAACCTCCAGACGGCGTCGGCACCCGCTTGCGCGCTTCCCGAGGTGGTCGACGCACAAGGTGCGCTGATCCGTGGCCAGTTGGCGGACTGGCGCGACAACGCCCGGAGCATCTTCGGGGCGCGCGGCATCGTGGCACCCGCCCACACCGACGGCGAGTCCGGGCACACGTACCACTTCCAGCGCCGGTGGCCGATGCACCTGTGGACGGCCGGCGCCGACTGGCTGCTCACGCCGCTGGTGGAACAGGCCGAAACGACCGGCGAGCGCCCGTCGTGGCTGATCGAAGCGCTCACCGAACTCGCCCTGTTCTACGAGGACTTCCTCAGCCGCAGCGGTCCCGACGGACGCGTGGTCGTCGTGCCGTCGTACTCGCCGGAGAACCGGCCGGCGAACGCGAGCTGGGGCACCCTGAACGCGACGATGGACATCGCCGCGGCCCGGCACGCGCTGCGCACCGCCGCCGCCTGGTCCCCCGGAGCGGACGCCGACCGCTGGCCCGCGCTCGCCGACCGGCTGCCCGACCACCGGGTCAACGACGACGGCGCCCTGGCCGAGTGGGCCTGGCCGGGCCTGGAGGAGACGTACGACCACCGGCATCTCAGCCACCTCTACCCCGTCTGGCCGCACCACGAGATCACCCCGTACGACACCCCGGACCTGGCAAGGGCGGCACACCAGGCGCTCGCGCTGCGCGGCGCCGAGAACGACTCCGCGCACGGCCATCTCCACCACGCTCTCGTCGCGGCCCGGCTGCGCGACGCGCCCCGGGTCGCCGACGCGCTGCGCCGGGTCCTGACCGGCGACTACTTCCATCCCTCCCTGATGAGCGCGCACTATCCGCGCCGCGACGTCTACAACGCGGACGCGGCCCACGCCCTGCCCGCGCTGCTCGTCGAGGCGCTGCTCCAGTCGACGCCCGGCCGGCTCGTGCTGCTGCCCGCGCTGCCCGCGTCCTGGGCGCGCGGCACGGTGCGCGGCCTGCGCACCCGGTTCGGCGCCCGCGTCGATCTGGCCTGGAGCGGCGGCCGCTGCTCGGCGCTCGTACGCCCCGACCGCGACGCGCACATCGAACTCAGGACCCCCGACGGCGACGCCAGGACCGTTCGCCTGACCGCCGGCGAGGACCGCGAACTCACGATGAGTACGCGGTAGTTCAGCTCCCCCCACCGACCATGGAAGGGACACCATGGCACGATCAGGAACGTCTCCGAGCCGCCGCAGGATCCTCGGCTCCGCCGTCGCCGCCACGGCCGCACTGGTCCTCGCGTCCGCCCCCGCCCACGCGGCGGTGTGGTCCTCGTCCGACCAGTGGGGCACGTACTCCACCGCGGACGGCTACACCCTGTACAACAACATCTGGGGCTCCGGCGCGGGCTCCCAGACGATCTGGGCCGACTCGTCGTCCAGCTGGGGCGTCCGGGCCGACCACCCCGGCACGGGCGGCATCAAGTCCTACCCGAACGCCAAGAAGGTCATCGGGAGGACGATCAGCTCGCTGTCCTCCCTGACCAGCAGCTACCACGTGACCGTTCCGTCGTCGGGCGCCTACAACACGTCGTACGACATCTGGGACAGCGGATACGCCAACGAGATCATGCTGTGGGTCAACTACAACGGCGCCGTGGGCGCGTTGGGCAGCTCGATCGGCGACGTCACGCTGGGCGGTCACACCTGGACGGTGTACGTCGGCAGCAACGGCGCCAACAACGTGTACTCGTTCCTGCGCACCTCCGACTCCACGTCGGGCACCGTCGACATCCTGGCGGTCCTGAAGTGGCTGCGGGACACCAAGGGGTACATCGGCGATGTGACCGTCGGTGACGTCCAGTTCGGCTACGAGATCACCTCGTCGGCCGGGGGCCTGGACTTCACCACCAACGGATTCAGCGTCTCCAGCAGCTGACCGGCCGGGCGCGGCTCAGGCGTCGGCGGGCGCCTGGGCCGCGCTCTCCCGCACGGTCAGTTCCGGTGCGAGCAGCACGACCTCCTCGTCACAGCCGCGCCCCTCGATCTTCGCGATGACCTGCTCGACGGCGCGCCGCCCCATCTCCTGCGCGGGCACCGCGACCGACGTCAGCGGCACCGAGGCGTGCGCCGCGACCTGCTCGGGGCAGACGGCGACGACGGAGACGTCCTCGGGGACGGCGCGGCCGGACTGGCGCAGCAGGGCGAGCAGCGGGTCGGTCGCCGCCTCGTTCTGCACGACGAACGCGGTGGTGCCGGGGCGCTCGTCGAAGACCCGCGACAACGTTGCCGAGACCGAGGCGTACGAGCCCTCGCAGGGGCGGTGCAGCAGACGCAGGCCCAGCTCGGCGCTGCGCCCGCGCAGCCCTGACAGGGTCCGCTCGGCGAATCCGGTGCGCCGCTCGTAGACGGCGGCCGCCTCGCCGATGACGGCGATCTCGCGGTGGCCGAGGTCGGCGAGGTGCTGGGCGCAGGCGGCGCCCGCGGCGGCGAAGTCGAGGTCCACGCAGTTGAGTCCGGTGGTGTCGGACGGCAGCCCGATCAGCACGGCGGGCCGGGACGCGGTGCGCAGCAGCGGCAGCCGCTCGTCGTCCAGCTCCACGTCCATCAGGATCATCGCGTCGGCGAGCGCACTGCCCTCGATGCGGCGGACCGCCTCGGCGCCCTCCTCGCCGGTGAGCAGCAGGATGTCGTAGCCGTGGGCGCGGGCGGCGGTGGCGACGGCCATCGCGATCTCCATCATCACCGGCACGTACATGTCGGTGCGCAGCGGCACCATCAGGGCGATGATGTTGGACTTGCTGCTGGCCAGGGCCCTGGCCCCCGCGTTCGGGTGGTAGCCCAGCTTGCGCACGCTGCTCTCGACGCGCTCCCGGGTGGCGGCGGAGATGGACCGCTTGCCGCTGAGGACGTAGCTCACGGTGCTGGCGGAGACTCCGGCGTGCCGGGCGACCTCTGCGAGCGTGACCATGTCGTTCTCCTGAACCGATGCGAAAAGGACGGAGCGCTCCCGGCCGCGAAGCGCTTCGACGGGGACGGATGACCGGAACCGCTTGGACCTGATGACCCTATGGGGATCGGAAGCCACCTGTCTACAAAACTGTCGAAGCGCTTCGACAGGGCTGGCCCACCCCACGGGTGCCGGGTGTTCCTGTCCCCCACAGGTTAATGACAGGGTGTCGTGTGAGGGGCGGTGCGGGGAACATTGCGGGTCCGTGAATTCGACGAGCGCCTTCGGCCTCCCGGATCGTGCGCCGATTCCCCTGCTCAGAGCGGTGGTGGGGGCCGCGGCGGAAGGCGTCCGCGGCGTGCGTCGGCCGGTTGACGGCGTTCCGGGCCGGTTGCGACGCTCGCGCTCATGACCACGACCGCCCTGGAACCCACCTCTGCCTCCGGCCTCACCGTCACCAAACTGAACGGCCGTATCGGCGCCGTCGTCGAGGGCGTCCGCCTCTCCGGCGGGCTGGCCCCCGAGACCGTCGCCGCGATCCGCGAGACCCTGCTCGCCCACAAGGTCGTCTTCTTCCGCGGCCAGGACCAGCTCGACGCCGCGTCGCACGAGGCGTTCGGACGGCTGCTCGGCACTCCGGTCGCCCATCCGACCGTCCCCTCCGCCGACGGCCGTTACTCGTTTCCGGTCAACTCCGACTACGGCGGCCGCGCCAACCAGTGGCACAGCGACGTGACGTTCGTGCCCGCCTACCCGGCGTTCTCCGTCCTCCGCGCGATCACCCTGCCGCCGTACGGCGGCAACACGCTGTGGGCCAATACGGCGACGGCGTACGAGACCCTGCCCGAGCCGCTGAAGAAGCTGGCCGAGGATCTGCGGGCCGTGCACACGAACGACTACGACTACGCGGCCCTGCGGCCCGACGCGGTCCCGGAGCAGCTGCGGCGCTTCCGCGACGTGTTCGCGAAGATCAAGTTCCGTACCGAGCACCCGGTGGTCCGCGTCCACCCGGAGACCGGTGAGCGCACGCTGCTGCTCGGCAACTTCGTGCAGAAGATCTCCGGGCTCACCGGCCAGGACTCGCGCGACCTCGTCGACCTCTTCCAGCGGCACATCGAGCGCCCGGAGAACACCGTCCGCTGGCAGTGGCGGACCGGCGACGTGGCCATCTGGGACAACCGCGCGACCCAGCACTACGGCGTCGACGACTCCGACGACCACACGCGCGAGCTGGCCCGCGTGACGATCGACGGCGATGTCCCGGTCGGCGTCGACGGCCGGAGGTCCACGCTCCTGTCCCCCGAGGCGCTGCCCGATCCGGAGCACGGTATCGCCTCGGGCGCGTCGACAGCCGCCACCGGTACGCCCACCGCCCTGCCCGCGGTCACCGGCTGAGCGCGGCGAGCCAGCGCACGGCCTCATCGGCGTCGCCGCCCACCACCTCCAGCGCGGCGGCGACCCGTTCCGGGCGCGCGAGCAGCCGTCGCACCCGGGGGTCGAGCTGCGCCCGGGCCAGCAGCAGTCCGGACAGGGCGTGCGCGTCGCCCGGCGCGTGCAGCAGCCGGGCCGCGTACAGGTCCCGGGCGCGGGCCGGGTCGCCCGTGGTCAGGCAGGCGTCGGCGTCGGGTCCCGGGCGCGGGGCCAGGTACAGGGCGGCGCGGGCGTCCTCCCAGTGCGCACCGGATCCGCCCGGCACCAGTTCGGGTTCGAAGCCCGACGGTGCCGCGCCGCCGTCCTGCCGGGCCCGGGTGAGGGCCGCACGTTCGGCCGGGCCGCAGCGCAGGTTCCGCAGCCGCCACTCGACCCGGTGGCTGACGGCGGCGGCGCGGGCGCGGGCGGCCACCGCGGGCTCGACCGGTTCGCGCAGCCACCGGTCGAGCGTCGCCGTGAGTCCCGCGAGCAGACGGCGCCCGGCCGGAGCGAGCTCGGCGTGCGTGGCGAGGGTGCGCACCACCTGGCGGGTCTGCAGGCGGCGCAGCGCGAAGTGGAAGGGGGCCACGTTCTCCGGGTCGGCCGCCCGGTCCCCCATGCGCGCCCGCCAGAAGCCGGCGACGCCCGTGAACGCGTAGGCCCCGTGCAGCAGTCCGGGCAGATGGCGGGGGTCGGCGCGCCAGGGCGCGTAGAAGCGCTCGGTGCGGTCGTCGTCGAGGAGCGGGAAGAGGTGGAGCAGTGCTCCCAGTTTGCTGTGCTGGAACTCGTGGACGAGGGTCTCGGCGAGGTCGAGGGCGCTGTCGGGGCGGGAGGCCATCATCGAGCCGAAGGCATCGCCGGTGGAGGCGCTGAGCCGGATGCCGGGCCACTGCGTGGAGGCCCAGGGGACGATACGGGTGATGTCGCCGGGCCGGATCGCACCGACGGCACCGGGGCCGGGCCCGCGGGCCAGGATGGCGTGGGCCTCCCCCACCACCTTTTCCCAGTGGGCGACCTCGTCGGCGGACAGCCGGGCCGGAGGGAGCGGACCGTCCAGGTCGCGGTACGGGTCGAGGTCGTCGAGGCGGATGCCGCCGGGGCGCAGGGTGCGCAGCGGCTGCCAGCCGGGGGTGTCGGAGCCGGTGGCCGACGGGCGGACGGTGACCGGTCCCGCGGTTACCTGCCCCGCCCGTACGGTGACCGGCACGGCACTGAATGCCTCCGCGCTGTCCGGAAGGCGCACGAGACCGAGCGTCGGCAGGGTCAGCGCCCCGGCGCGGACGGGGAGCGTCAGGTCGGCGTCCGCGCCGGCGAGGACGCTCGCGGCGGCGGCGAGGCAGGCGAGGTACCCGGCGTCGGCCCAGAGCGGCGGGCCGGACGCGGCGCCGTGCAGACGGCGCAGCGTGTGCGCGATCCAGGCACCGCACTGCGGGCTCATGAGCAGGTCGTCCACCGCGTCGGGAGCGCGCCGGGCCGCCGCCTCGAAGGCTTCCCACACGGGCGCGACGTCGCCCAACGGGCCCAGTACGCCTGGTCGTTCGTCGAGGCGGTCGAGCAGTTCCCGCAACAGCAGCAGCCGGCGGGCGCGCTCCCCCTTCAGCAGGAATCCGACGGCCCGCTCCGAGCCGCCGCCCGCGGCCAGCTCGTCGAAGAGTTCTCCCGGCATGCGCAGTGTGCGAGGGGCCGCCGCGGAGGGGATGCCGGACGCGGACGACGGTGCCACGCTCTACTCGGCCCGGCCGTTGGGGTTGCTGCCGGCGATCGCGCCCAGGCGGGGCCGACGGGTCTCCTCGAGGAGTCTGCGGCTGGGGCCCGGGGTGGGGTACCGGCGCAGCTCCGCCAGGCGGACCTCGGCGAGGTCCGCCAGGTCCGACTCCATATGGTCCGCCGGACGGTCGGCGCGCACCGGCTCTTTCAAGGTGTTCTCCCCCTTCACCCACGACGGCACGCGATGCCGCCTTGGTCCTGTACCCATCATGACGAAGCCTGCCCGGTCCCGGAACCCGTAGGCCCTGCGGAAGATCGGGAACCGTCTGTTGGCCGGATCCCGTCGGCCCCGCCGGGCTCAGTCGTCGGCCAACTCACCAATGGCCGTGGCGAGTTCGGTGGCGCGATCCGGATCGTCGTCCAGGGAGGTGACCGCCTCGTACAGGGTCCACAGGGCGTCGGCCCGGCGGCCGTGGGCACTCACGATGGCGACGAGGTCGGGACGCGGTGCCGGGTTGCGGCGCATCCGGGCGGTCAGCCGCGGATCGAGCAGGAGCACCAGCGTCTGCCGCTCGTCGGAGCTGTGCGCGAACGGGTAGGCGAGCAGGGCCTCGGCGACGCGGGTGAGCGCGGTCAGGGCTCCGCGCCCCCTGCTCCGGGTGGCGGGCGGGCCCAGCCTCCGCTCCTGACCCGGCCTTCTGATGATCAGGGTGGGCAGTTGGTCGGGGCTGTCGGACGCCCAGACCTCCCGCTCCACGCGGGCAAGGACCGCGGCGAAGAGCCGCTCCGGGTCGGGGGCGGCGTCGTCGGGGGCGGCCCGGTCGAGTTCCTCCTGGACGAGGCGGGAGAAGACGCCGGTGCGCAGCACCGGGTCGTTGGCGGCGCGCTGGCCGCGGGATGCGGCCAGCAGGAGTGCCTGCTCCTGGACGGTGGCGCGGCCGCCCGCGCCCAGTCGTTCGGTGTCCAGGGAGCGCGGGAAGCCGTGCCGTTCGTCGAAGGTCTGGCAGGCGTCGACGACCCAGCGCTGCCGGGCGAATCCGGTGACGGCGTCGCTGGCCAGGAGACGGCAGGCGGACTCCAGGTCGAGGTTGCGCCGCGCGTGTTCGGTGGCGTCCGCGTAGTAGAGGCGGATCCGCTCGTCCTGGTCGAGCACGCCGTGGCCGCCCCACCACACCCAGAGGACGTCGCCGTCCAGGGAGGGGAGTTCGTCGGTGAGGGTGCGGTGCAGGGCGCTCTGGTCGGCGGGCCGGTACGGGAGCGCGGGGCGGTGCCCCTCGGCGGGAGCGAGGTGCAGCAGGATGTTGGCCTCGGGCACCCCGCGCTCGCGCAGCCATCCGTGGAAACGGACGGCGTCGTCGGCGGGCCCCGGCAGCCGCCAGCTCTCGCCCGCCGCATACTCCTCGATGCCGACGACCAGCGCGGTGACCCGGCGCGGGTCGGTGTCCCGGTGCGTCACGGCAGGCGGGCCGCGATGGCCCGGTAGACGGCGGGATCGTCCCAGTAGGCGCTGTGCGCGACGGGGAAGGGCTGACGGCTGTCGGTGGCCACGTCCGTGACCCGGCCCGGGAAGAGCCCGGCGCCGACGTAGCCCAGCAGGTCCCGGCGGTCGTACAGGTTGAGCCAGTCGGGCACGTGCGGGGGCAGGGGCTGCGGATGGGTGAGGGAGGGCAGGGCGCCCGTCTCGTACAGGAACGGCGCCTGCGAGCCGACCGTGACGAGAAGCGCGACGGACGGCTGCGGGTCGAGGACCAGGGTGTCGAGGGCGATGATGCCGCCGAGGCTGTGACCGAGCAGCACCACGGGCGGCTCCTGGCCCGCTATCAGGTCCCGCAGCGCGCGGCGGAGCTCCGCGCCGCGGGCGAGATAGCGCAGGATGTCGCCCGCGGCCGGATGGACGGCCTCGGTGAGGGCCCGGCGTCGGCGTACGGCCGCCCGCGAACCGGCCCTCATGAGCGGCCGTTTGACGGTGCGCAGGAACAGGCCGCGCCCGGTGCCCTCGGGCGTGGCACCCAGTGCTTCGGCGATCCGGTCGACGGCCGCGTCCCGGACCTCGCCGGTGCACAGGACGGGCGTGTCGGCGTCCAGGGCGGCTCCGATGACGGCGGCGGCGAGGGCGCGGGCGAGCAGCCGCGCCAGTTCGTCCGGGTCGAGGGCGGCGGCCGCGGGCGCCAGCAAGGGCGAGCGGGCGAGTTCGGCCGCGCGGATCGGCAGGCCCCGGCCCAGCTCCGGTGCGACGTCGCCGATCCGGCGGAGCAGCCGGCGGGGGCGCTCGTCGGGGAACTCCGCTCCGGGCGCCGTCACGGCGGTGCCCGCGCCGGCCGCCGCGAAGGCGAGTTCGGCCTCGGGGTCCTCGTACAGGCGCGCCCAGGCGTCCGTCTCGTCCCCGTCGTCGGGGCCGCGGGTGGTGCCGCCCGCGGGCTCCGGGATGCTGGCGCCCCGGGCGGCGAGTACGGCGCCGTGCGCCCCGCCCCAGTAGAAGGGGACGACGCGGGCGTGCGGCGCCGTCGCGCCCAGGCCCTCGACCGTCCGGGCGTGCAGTGCGCCGAAGCGGGGTTCTCTGACCCCCGTACCGTGGATGAAGACGACCGTGGTCATACGTCCAGCCCCCGTGCCGGTCCGATGTACTGATCCCTGTGTCGTTCGGGGTCATCTTAGGCTCAGGCAGGGGCAGTTGGGGTGTTCGTGCGGTGCGGGCACGGCCCACACCGCACGCGGCGCTGTCGGTCAGCGCGCGGTCACAGCGGCATCGGCGCGATGTCGCACTCGATGCGCTGGTGCAGCTGGGCGGCCGTGCGCCAGGGGTGGTCGGCGCCGAGGACCCGGGTGAAGCCCTCGACCGCCTGGGCGTTCAGCCGGTCGGCCGCGGCGGATTCGCCGAGGCCGCGCAGGTCGAGGGCGAGATGGGCGGTGCAGGTCAGGGTCAGCGGGTGGTCCGGGCCGAGGACGTCGTCGAGCAGCGGCAGCACGGCCTCGTCCACCGCGCGGGCCGCCGCGAAGTCGAGGCGCGCGTAGTGGTCGTTGGCCCGGCTGATGCGGGCGATGAGGGTGTTGGGGTGCCGCTCGCCCAGCCGCGCGGTGAACCGCTCCACCGCCTCGGTGTCGCATCGCTCGGCGCCGTCGACGTCTCCGATGGCACGCAGGGTGGCCGCCAGGTTGACCAGGGCGCTCACCGTGGCCGCGTGGTCCTCGCCCAGCGCGCTGCGGTAGCGGACCACGACCTTCTCGCCGAGGTCCCGCGACTGTGCCAGGTCGCCGGTGATGCGGCGGTCGACCACCGCGTTCATCGCCGCGGCCAGGGTGTCCGTGTAGTCGGTGCCGTAGCGCTCGGTGAAGCGGACGAAGGTGTCCTCGATCAGTTCGCGGGCCTCGGCCGTGGCGCCGACGCGGCGGCGGCAGACGGCGAGTTCCCGCGCGGCCATGATCGTGGTGGCGTTGTTGACGCCGAAGTTGGTCAGGTACCCCTCGTAGGTGGACTCCATCAGGAGGCGGGCGGAGCGGTAGTCGCCGGACTCGCGGATGTCGACGGCGAGGGCGTTCAGCGAGTTGAGGGTGAGGCCGTTCGTGGGTCCGTAGAGCACCTCGAACTGGCGGGCCGTCTCCTCGTCGAGCGCGCGGGCGTCGGTGAAGGCGCCGCAGCAGCGCAGGGACACGCCGAAGCTGTGGGCGGCCTGGAGGGTGGCCGGGTCGTCGGGGCCGAAGAGGCGGCGCGCCATGGCGAACCCGTCGTCGTCGAGCGTCCGGGCCGCGTCGAAGTCGCCCTGGCAGCGCAGGGAGAAGGCCATCTGCGACATCGAGCTGACGAGCTCCTCGTCGGGCACCTCGCCGCTCCTGGACTGCTCCAGGGCCTTCTCGCTGAGCCGGAGGGCCTCGTCGCGGCTGCCGAACTTGCCCAGCATGAACGCCAGGAGCTTGGCCATCCGGATGACCATGATGTCGTCGTCGCCGGACTGCGACTGCCAGACGGTCCAGGCCTGGCGGGCCATGCTCATCGCAGTGTCGTGCGCACCCCAGTAGTAGAGGAAGAACACGACGTCCAGGACGAGGTCGCGCACCCACGGGTCGGAGCTGCGCACCGCGCCCGACGCCTGCACGTGCGGCAGCAGCGCCTGATAGGCCGGCCACAGTTCCGGTGAGGCGCCCTCGCCGGGCTTGGCGGTGGCGAGGAGCTGGTGGACGGCGTGCCGCAGTTGTACCTCGGCCGCCGGGTCCAGGCCGGTCGCCAGCACGCTCTGCATCAGACGGTGCATCTGGAGGGTGCCGCGTTTGTGGTCGAGGCGCACCAGCGAGAACTTGCTGAGTTCGCGGGTGGCCCGGGCCAGCAGCACCGGGTCGCGCAGCACCGGGTCGAGTTCGGGGCTGACCTCCACGTTCCGCCCGCCGCGCAGCAGGCTGAGCGGGATCGGCTCCGGCGCCATCAGGGCGCAGACCTCCAGGAGCTGACGGGCGGCGGGGTGTTCCTGCGCCAGCCGGTCGAGCGAGAGGTTCCAGGCCGCGGCGACCGGCACCGGGTAGTCCGGGTTGGGGTCGAGGTCGAGGATCTCGACCCGGCGCTGGGAGAGGAGTTCGAGGTGTTCGGCCACGGGCATGCCGGTCGCGGCGTGCCAGGCTCCGGCCTGCTCGATCGCGAGCGGCAGATCGCCGAGGGCGTCGGCGAGCAGGTCGGCGTCGGCGGTCGCGAGGTCGGGCGCGCGTCGCTGGAGCAGCGCGATGGACTCCTCGCGGTCGAAGACGTCGACGCTGAGCGGCGTGGCGACGCGCTCCCAGTCCCGGTTCCGGGAGGTGACGATGATCTTGCCCGGGCCGCCGCTCGGGAAGTAGGCGCGGACCGCGTCGATGTCCTCGGCGTTGTCGAAGACCAGCAGCCAGTTGTCGTACGGCTTTCCGGAACGCAGTGCCTCCTGCACGGCGGGCACCGCGGTGTTCGCCTGCGGGCCGGTGTCGAGGCCGAGGAAGGAGGCCAGCTCGGCGAGGGAGGCGAGGATCAGGGACTCCCGCTCGGAGGGCACCCACCAGATCACGTTGTACTCGGCGCTGTGCCGGTACACGTACTCGATGGCGATCTGCGACTTGCCGACGCCGCCCATGCCGTGCAGGGCGTGCGGCAGGACCGCGGCGGTCTCCTTCTGCCTCAGTTGCTCGTCGACGGCTTCCAGCAGGATCTCGCGCCCGGTGAAATTGGGATTCTTGGGCGGCACGTTCCCCATGATCTTCGGCTGACCGCTGCGGACGAAGCGGTGTTCGGGAGCCTTGAGGTCCATGGTTGCGTCAGCCTTCCCAGCTTCAGTGTGTTCGGTTGTGTCGGGTCCAGCCGCTGATACCACGTCGACTCCTGGTTCGCTGTTGCTCTCAGCAACCAGCTCTTCCCCACCGGACCCGTGGCTATCTCTGAGCGCTCCCGTACGACCCTCGTTCGAGCCCCCGGTGAGCCCCGCGACGATCCGCGCGGCGCGGCGCGCGTGCGGCCCGGACAGGGCGCGCAGCACGGCGAGTTCGATCCGCAGCCAGGGGCGGCCGGCGCTGCCGGTGTCCGGCAGCGGGGTGTCCTCCGGGTTGCGCACGGCGGCGCGCAGCGGGGCCGCGGCGCCCCGCCCCCTGCGCAGTTCGGCCAGGACGTCGACGATGCGGGCCAGCTGCGTGCGGGTGCCGGTGGCGAGCAGCGCCTCGCGGACTCCGTCGGCGAACTCGGGGCCGTGCCCGTCCCGCTCGTCCCCGTGCTCCCAGTCGATGAGGCCGCCCATCATGACCTCGGCGACGTGGTCGGGGCCCGCCTCGGGGACGGCGCGCTCGCGCAGCTCCTCGATGAGGTCGAAGTCCAGCGGGATCACGGCGAGCAGCAGCGCGAGGTGCCGGGCCAGCGGGCTGGCGAGTCCGGCGAAGCGGGCCACGGCCGCGGCCGCCGCGCGCGGTCCGTCGATCCTGGGGGTGCGCAGGCCGGGCGCGGGGGTGCCCTTGGCGAGGGCGCCCGCGGGGAGCATCGGCAGGGTGCGGTGCACGCCCGGCTCGCCGGTGACCAGTTCGGCCCACGCGGTGAAGGATGCGGGGTGCGTGCTGAGCACGGGGACCGGGACCGTGCCGTCGTCGGGTTCCGGGAGCGGACGGAGCGGGTCGGCGATGTCGTGCGGCGGACGGCAGTCGAGGGCGGAGTTGGCCGCGCCGAATCCGGCGGCGCCGAACTGCGCGCGGAACGGGTACAGCGACGAGCGGTGGCGCAGGTACGGCGGTAAGAGGTGGACCAGCGCCGTGGGGCCGCCCCCGGCGAGGGCGGTGAGCAGGTCGTCGGCGGCGGGTGCGGCCCAGCCCGCGCCGAGCCCGTCGGTGACGACGAGGAACAGCCGCCTGCCGCTGCCGTCGAGGAGTTCCCGCGGGTCGCCCGCGCGGCCGTCGGCGGTGCACACGACGGCGGATCCGTCGGCGGGGACCTTGATCCGTACGGTACGTACGTCGCGGAAGGCGCCGCTGCGGGCCGCCTCGTCGGCGATCCGGCGGACGGTGCCGCGCCAGGCCCGCATGGTGAGCGTGTCGTCGACGAGCAGGACGACGTCCAGGGCGCGCTGGTGCGCGGGCAGCAGATACGGGATCCACAGCCCGTCGCTCAGTCCGTGCTGGGCGGTGGTGTCCTCGTCCAGCGGTCCCGGCTCGTTCGTGGGCACGCGGCGGCCCAGGGCGCGCAGCACCCGGGCCAGGCGCAGCGGGCGGGCCGGCGGTACCGCGGGGGCGGGCGGCAGCCGGAAGACGGGCCCGCCGGCGGTGTCCGCCGACGTCAGGTCGGGCCCGGACTCCGGGTACGCGTACGGGATCTCCGTGCTGCCGCTCGCCGGGCCGGCGTCGGGTGGCAGGCCGGGGCCGGGAAGGCCGGCGGTGCCGGGGTCCGCGGCGGACTCCGCCGGATCATCCGGATGATCGGCTTCCGAACGCTCGGACGGCGTGGTCGCGCGCCGTCCTGAAGCGAGCCACGCGGCCGCGAGCCAGGTGGCCTCGGCGAGGTCGCGCCAGTCCGGTCCGTCCTCCGACGACCCGGTCGGCGCGCCGCTCCCGCCGCCGCTCGGGTCGGGGGCACGCTTCCTGGGCAAGCCGGTCATCAGCGGCCTTTCGCGAGGTCGCGCAGCAGCATCTCGACGAGCTTACGCCCGTCGGCGTCGGCCTGGAAACCACCCGTTGTGACCAGCAGGACCGCGTTGAGGAGTTGGTCCACCGAGTGGGTTCCGCCGTCCTGCACCCGTCGTTCGAAGTCGTCCACCAGTTCCCCGACGACGTCCTCGCTGCCGCTCAGGTGGCTCGCGACGATCGACAGCAGCCGCTCGCGCGAGGGCAGCCGCAGCTCCAGCGGGAGGCAGCGGCGGCGGAACGCGAGCGGGAACTCGCGCTCGCCGTTGCTGGTGATCACCACGACGGGGAACTCGCGGCACTCCACCAGCCCGCGCTCGATCGTCGTGCGGGCGCCCGGGTCGTCGGTGAAGACGCTGATCGCGTCCTCGGAGCTGCGCTTCAGCTCCGGTATGTCGTAGGAGCCGTCCTCCAGGACGTGGAGCAGGTCGTTGGGCAGGTCGATGTCGCTCTTGTCCAGCTCGTCGATGAGCAGCACACGCGGCTGTTCGTACGGGAGCAGGGCGGTGCCGAGCGGGCCGAGGGTGACGAAGTCGCCCATGCGCGGGGCCTGTTCACCGGCGCCCGGTTCGGCCCCCGCGCGCCAGGCGGCGATGGCCTGAGCCCGGCCTATGGCGTCATAGGCGTACAGCCCTTCCTTGAGGGCGGTGCGCGAGACGATGCCCCATTGCAGGACACGGCCGAGGCCCAGCTCGCGGGCGATGAGATAGGCGAGCGACGACTTGCCGACCCCGGGCGGGCCGGTGACGAGGAGGGGGCGGCGCAGCAGCAGCGCCGCGTTCACGACGTCGATGTCCTCCTGGCGCAGATGGACCAGGTCCTGGTCGTCGCCGAGCCGCCGCCGGGTGGCCCGCGAGTCGTCGGAGTCGGGCGGCGGCTGTGCCGGGCCGCCCGCGAACGTCCGCCAGGGCGGCGGCGCAGGCAGTGTCGGCCCCGCACCCACCGGGGCGCTGCCCACGCCGTGGAACACACGCCACGCTGTGCCGTGCTGCTCGGTCATGCCGGCATCTCCTCACAGTCGACGAGGCGGTTCGGGTCGTCCCACAGGAACGCGATATTTCTGCCCACCAGGAGCCGTCCCACTTCTTCCGTCTCGGCCTGGACCCGCAATTGGTGAACTTTGAACGGGAGTTGACCCGGGCTGTGCCCGAGCAGGAGCTGTAGCAGTTCGACGGACTGGGGCGTGTCGGGGCGCCGGTCCCAGACGACGAGCCCCACCCCCTCGGTCAGGGCGGCCGCCAGCGCTTCCAGGCCGTGGCCGCGCTCGGCGGGGTGCTGCAGGATGACGCCGGTCACCCGGGGGTTCCTGGCGAGCTTCTCCTGCCACTGGGCGAGCGGGTCCGTCGTTCTGCTCCAGCGGTACGTCTCCGCGGCCGGGGCCTCCTGAAGGGTGCGCCAGCGCTCGCGCCACAGGCTCAGCTGCCGGGCGTCCCTGATCCGCATCCGGTCGAGGCTGCGCAGGTGGATGTAGAAGCGCAGGTGGAGCGGGAGCGGTTCGAAGGCGTCCGCGGCGATCTTCAGGCGCGCCACGTCGTGGTTGAGCAGGGCGTGGGGCAGGACGAACTCGACGTGGACGGGGGTGTCCTCGGCCGCGCCCGCCCACTGCGCCTCGCCGTGCCGCACCGCCCGCAGCACCGCCGGGGCGAGCCGGTCGAGCGTGGTCTCCTGGGGTGCGAAGGCGCGCGGCTGCCAGAATCCGGCCGCGGCGTTCACCCAGTGGCGCACGTAGATCCGGTCGGTGCCGTCGTGCGCCGGGTCGACCATGACGACCAGGGCGCGCGGCACCGTGCTGTCGGGCATCGCGCCGCGGGCTATCGAGGCACGCCGCTCGCGCAGCGCGCCGGTGAGTTCCGTGGCCTCGGCCCACTCCTCGGACCACGTCTGGAGGGCGGCCGCCTGCGACGAGCCGAGGGCGGCGACCACCTCGACGAGGACCACGGCGGGCGGCAGTCCGTCCGGCTGCGCGTTCTGCTCGGCCAGGTGGGCGAACAGGCCCACGGGCCCCTCCGCGTCGGGCAGCTCGATGCGCAGTTCACCGGCGAGGACGCTGTGCAGCACGGGCCGGGGGACGGGTCCGAGGGCCAGCAGCTCCCAGACCCTGCGCTGCATCTCGGCGTCGAACACGCCGGGCAGTTCCGGGAGTCCGCGGCTCTCGACGCCGTACACCGCTCGGCGCACCAGGCGGTCGAGGTTCTCGCCGGTCTCCCGTCCTTCCAGGGCGCCGACACCGTCGATGAGCACCCGGTACCCCTCCTGGCCGTTGCGCCGCAGGGCCTGACTGACGAAGTTCGTCATCTCCGCGCGTACCGGCAGCCCCTGCTCGATCCACTGGATCCCGAGGTCGTCGCAGACCAGGTTCATGTACAGGGAGCGCTGCCGGGCCTCGCGCACACACGGCAGGGCGCACAGCTCATCGGTGAGGACCGAGACCAAGCGCAAGGGCACGCCGCCCGGTTCCTGTGGCGTGCTCATGTTCACCGACCAACCCCCGTAAGCCGGTCCCGCACTGGGAACTGCCGGTGAAGCTACCACGTCAACTCCCTTGCAACCAGGGGCGATTACAGGTTCGTCCGAGATCAGCGGGTCCTGCGGGACGCAAGGTCCGGATGCCGTGGCAGCCCCCGCCGGGAAGACGGTCGGCGTCCGTCGAGGTGGCGCTCCGCCCCGGCTCCCGTCGGATCGGGGCGGCGCCGCCTACGGTCGGGACATGAACAGACGCGCCCAGATCGCCCTTCTGCTGCTCGCCGGGGCCTCCGGCGCCGTCGATGCGCTCGCCTTCACGGTGCTGGGGAGCGTGTTCGCCGGGGTGATGACCGGCAATCTGGTGCTGCTCGGGATCTCCGCGGGGCGGGGCGACGGGTCGGAGGTGACCGGCCCCCTGGTCGCGCTCGGCGGGTACGTCGTCGGCGCCGCCTGCGCAGCATTCGCGTGCCGGGGGTCGCGGCGACGGGCTGCCGGGCAGCCGTGGCCGGGCGCCGTCGTCGGCTGCCTCGCGGCGCAGTGCCTCCTGCTCTCCGCCGTGGCCGTCGCGGCCGGAGCGCTCGACGGGCGGCCCGGCGAAGGCTGGCGGATCGCGCTGCTCGTGGCCGCCGCCGTGGCGATGGGCGGGCAGTCCGCGGCCATGGTCGCCGCGGGTGCCGGGGGCGCGCCCACCACGTACTTCACCGGCACTCTCACCACGCTGGTGACCGGCGCCGTGGACGGGACGGCGCGCGGCACCGGACAACTGTGGACCGTCGCACGCCTGTCGGCCGTGGTCGGCGGGGCCGCCTGCGGTGTGGCCGTGCACACGGCCGCACCGCCGTGGGGATTCGTGCCGCCGGCCGTGCTCACGGCGTGCGCGGTGGCGTGCCAGAAACCTGCACAGCGAGTGCGCAGGGCAGTCACGCGGACCGCCGGATATTCATTGCACGGTGCACACGATGAAACCCATTGATGCGCGGCTGTCCCCTTTGGCGAATACCCGGACCGGCCGCGCGCAATTCACTCCGTGAAGAATGTGAAGGCGTTGGCACGTGTTCGTGAACGGGCCTGCACGTCTTGGTAATTGACCTCGCACATCCCCTCTGACCGGCGACCTTCCGATTGGCTGTGCGACGCGTCGACGTGCTTTGATCCTCCGCATCGCGGAACGGCGACGGATTCGGCGCCACCGGATCACGGCACCTTCCGCGTTTTGCGAAATACCCTCTGATACCTATGAGAAGGGCGGCTCTCCTCATGAGCAACACCCCCAAGGTCGAGACCCTCGAGATTTCCGACGCCGAGCTGGACAACGTCTCCGGCGGTCTCGTCGGCGGCCTCGTCGGCCAGGTCACCGACACGGTCGACGGCATCGTCCCGGTCTCCGGCACCGTCGCCGGTCTCACCAACACGGTCCAGGGCCTCACCGGTGTGAACACCGGTGCGGTCACGGGTCTGGTCTCCGGCCTCTGAGCCGATCCACCGGATCATCGCGCCGCCCACCTGACGGGCCGCGCGCCCCAGGCCTCGGGACCCCGCGTCCCGGGGCCTACGGGCACGTCCGGGCGACGGTGTCGCGCGCCCGGGCTTCAGCGACGTAAGGGAAGACCCGTGCAGTTCCGCCAACAGGCCCTGTCCAAACTGCAGTCGCCCGAGAGCCTCGATCTCCCGGTGCGGCTCGCCCGGCCGCAGGGGCTGCTCGCGCTCGCCGTCACGGTCGTCGTGATGGCGGCGGCGTCCGTGTGGGCGGTGACCGGCTCGGTCTCGTCGACGCTCAGGGCGAGCGGGATCCTCACCTACGGGCAGGGCAGCTACGTGCTCCAGACCCCGGTGACGGGCCAGGTCACCGGCGTGTACGTGAAGGAGGGGCAGCGGGTCGCCGCGGACACCGTCCTCTTCAGGATCCGTACGGAGCGGGGGAACCGGGCCGTGCGGGCCATCGACGCCGGGCGCGTCACCGCGCTCGTCGCACGGATCGGGTCCGTGGTGCGCACCGGCGCCGACGTGGCGACCGTGGAGAAGACAGGGTCCGCCCGCGATCCGCTGGTGGCCATGGTCTACGTGCCCGCCACCGGAGCGGCCGACATCCCGGCCGGGGCGTCCGTCGACCTGACCGTGCCCGCCGCGCAGAGCTACGGGATGCTGCGCGGCACGGTGAAGGGCGTCGGCCGCGCTCCGCAGACGCGCCGGCAGGTCGCCGACTTCCTCGGCGACAGCGAGCTGGCCGGGCAGTTCACGAAGGGCGGCACGCGCGTCCCGGTCCTCGTCCGGCTCACCAGGTCCACGTCCACCAGGTCGGGTTACGCCTGGTCGGCCGAGGACGGGCCGCCCTACGCGCTCACCTCCATGACCCTGACCTCCGGCGCCGTGCACCTCGCCGCGCAGCGCCCGATCGACTGGCTGCTGCCGTGACGACGACCTCCCTTCCGCCCGCGGGCCGCGGCCGCCGCCGCGCCCGGCCCGCTCCCCCGCCCCGCAAGCGCCGCCGCACGGTGCGCACCCCGACCGTGCTCCAGATGGAGGCCGTCGAGTGCGGCGCCGCTGCACTCGCGATGGTCCTCGCGCACCACGGCCGGCACGTGCCGCTGGAGGAGCTGCGCATCGCGTGCGGCGTCTCGCGGGACGGCTCCCGCGCGAGCAACCTCCTGAAGGCGGCCCGCAGTTACGGGATGACGGCCAAGGGCATGCAGATGGAGCCCGCCGCGCTCGCCGAGGTGCACGCTCCGGCGATCCTGTTCTGGGAGTTCAACCACTACGTCGTCTACGAGGGCGTCACCCGGCGGTTCGGGCGGCGCGGGGTGTCGGTCAACGACCCCGACAAGGGCCGCCGGTTCGTGCCGATGGAGGACTTCGACTCCAGCTTCACCGGTGTCGTCCTCGTCCTGGAACCGGGCGAGGGATTCACCACCGGTGGCCGGCGGCCTGGCGTGCTGAAGGCGCTGCCCGGGCGGCTGCGCGGCACGACGGGCACGATGCTCGCCGCGCTGCTCGCGAGTCTGCTGCTGGTGGCGGTGGGCGCGGCGGTGCCCGCGCTCAGCAAGACGTACATCGATCTGTTCCTGATCGGCGATCAGACCTCCCTGCTGGGCGCCCTGTTCGCGTCGATGGGCGCGATGGTGGCGCTGACGGCGGTCCTGACCTGGTTGCAGCAGGCGAATCTGCTGCGCGGGCGCATCATCTCCTCCACGTTGAGCAGCGCGCGGTTCTTCGGGCATCTGCTGCGGCTGCCCGTCACGTTCTTCGCGCAGCGCAGCCCCGCCGATCTGGTGCAGCGGCTCCAGTCGAACGACGCCGTCGCCGAGACGCTGGCCCGCGATCTGACCGCGGCCGGCGTCGACGGCATCGTGGTGCTGCTGTACGCGGCGCTGCTCTGGTCGTACGACCCGCAGCTGACGATGGTCGGCGTCGGGATCGCGCTGCTGAACGTGGTGGCGATGCGGATCGTGGTCCGGCTGCGCGCGACGGGCACGCAGAAACTGCGGGCGGACACGGCGCGGCTCACCAACACCTCGTACACGGGACTGCAGTTGATCGAGACGATGAAGGCCACCGGTGGTGAGGACGGGTACTTCCGCAAGTGGGCCGGGCAGCACGCGACGACGCTGGAGGAGCAGCAGCGGCTCGGGGTGCCGAGCGCCTGGCTGGGCATCGTCGCGCCGGCACTCGCGACGCTCAACAGCGCGCTGATCCTGTGGATCGGCGGGCTGCGGGCGATCGAGGGGCATCTGTCGGTGGGCCTGCTCGTCGCCTTCCAGGCGCTGGTCACCCGGTTCACCGCGCCGATCACCCGGCTGAACGGGGTCGCGGGCCGCATCCAGGACTTCGCCGCGGACGTGGCCCGTCTGAAGGACGTGGAGAACTTTCCCGTCGACACCCTGTACGCGCGGCCCGAGCAGGTGCGCAGCACGCGGCGGCTGCGCGGGCAGGTGGATCTCGACGGCATCACGTTCGGGTACAGCCCGCTCGACAAGCCGCTGCTCTCCGGCTTCTCCCTCACCGTCGGGCCCGGGCAGCAGGTCGCGCTGGTCGGCGGGTCCGGAAGCGGCAAGTCGACGGTGTCCCGGCTGATCTCGGGTCTGTACGCGCCCTGGGAGGGCGTCATCCGGATCGACGACCGGCGCCTGGAGGACATCCCGCGCGGCGCGCTCGCGGCGTCCGTCTCCTTCGTCGACCAGGACGTCTTCCTCTTCGAGGGGACCGTGCGCGACAACGTGGCGCTGTGGGACCCCTCGATCACCGACGAGGCCGTCCTGGAGGCGCTGCGCGACGCGTGCCTGTACGACGTGGTGGCGCGGCGGCCCGGCGGGATCCACGGCCGGGTCGAGCAGGACGGCCGCAACTTCTCCGGAGGGCAGCGCCAGCGTCTGGAGATCGCGCGGGCGCTGGTGCGCCGCCCCAGCATCCTCGTGCTCGACGAGGTGACCAGCGCTCTCGACGCCGAGACCGAGCAGCTCGTGATGGACAACATCCGGCGGCGCGGCTGCGCCTGCGTCGTCATCGCCCACCGGCTGTCCACCGTCCGTGACAGCGACGAGATCGTGGTCCTCGACCAGGGACAGATCGTCGAGCGGGGCCGCCACGAGACGCTGGTGGCGGCCGGCGGAGCCTACGCCGAGCTGGTCAGGGAGCACTGAAGTGACGTACACGGAACCTGAGTTCACCTCGTCGGACCAGGTCGTCGCCGCGTTCGGCGGGCTCGGGGCGCCGGTGGACTGCACCGGGCTGCGCAGTCTGCCGCTGGAGGGGCCGCAGACACTGTGGCTCGTCGCGGGCGGGGCGCTCGACCTGTTCGCGGTGGACGTCCTGGCCCAGGGTCACTGGCACTTCCTGGGCCGGCTGGAACCGGGCACGCTGCTGCTCGGCCCGGTCGAGGGGACCCAGCACACCCTGGTGGGGCGCCCGTTGGCGGGCTGCACGATGCGCCGCGTGCCGCTGCGGGAGCTGCCCTACGACGCCTCGCAGGGCTCGTACGACATGGCCTGGAGCCTGCTGGAGGAGGCGTTCGCGCTCGGGGTCGGCCGGGGGCAGCGGGTGCTGTTCGAGGCACCGCTCGACGGGCGGGACGGCCGCGCATCGGAGGAGGCGGTCACCGACGACGACGTGCTGTGGCCGCAGCTCTCGCCCGGCAGCGTGCAGTACGGCTCCGCCTACGCGGCCGACGCCGCCGCCGATCTGCTGGTGGACGGCGGCCTGTGGCAGCGCATGGTCAACCAGCAGTACCGGCTGCTGTCGACGCTCGACCGCTGGATCGAGCGGATGGAGAGCGCCCACGAGGACCGGGCGGCCGCCGGGATCCGTGCGGGCGAGGCCGTCCGCGAGCAGGCGGACCGCACGCTGCTGGCCTCCATCGGGACGCAGCGGCGCCGGGCCCGCGGCACGGAGGCCGGGGTCGACGCGACGTACGCGGCCTGCACGGTGGTGGCCCGCGCGGCGGGCATCACGCTGGTCGACCCGGGGCGCGGCGGCGCGGTCAGCGACCGGATCGACCCGGTCGAGCAGATCGCGCTGGCGTCCCGGATCCGGACCCGTCCGGTGCGGCTCACCGGCGACTGGTGGCGGCAGGACTCGGGCCCCCTGGTCGGATTCCGGGCCGCGTCCGGGGCGCCGGTCGCGCTGCTGTGGCGGCGCGGCGGCTACGAGGCGGTGCACCCGTCGGGCGAGCGCCGCACCCGGATCGGCGAGGACAACGCCGAGGACTTCGACGAGCGGGCCGTGCTGCTCTACCGCCCGCTGCCGGAGGGCGGGTCGAGCCCCTGGAGCCTGATCAGGTTCAGTCTGCGGGCCATGAGCGGTGACGTGCGCAGGCTGCTGCTCGCGGGGCTGGTGACGGTCGGCCTCGGCGCGCTCGTGCCGATCGCGACGGGCCAGGTCCTCGGCACCTACGTGCCGAACGCGCAGAGCGACCTCGTCACACAGGTCTCCCTCGCGGTCGTCGTCGCCGGTGTCGTGTCGGCGGCCTTCACGCTGGTGCAGAACCTCACGGTGCTGCGGGTCGAGGGCCGGGTGGAGAGCGTCCTCCAGCCGGCGGTCTGGGACCGCCTCCTGAGACTGCCGACGCGCTTCTTCGCGGCGCGCTCCACGGGCGAGCTGGCGAGCGCGGCGATGGGCATCAGCGCGATCCGGCGGCTGCTGTCGGGGGTCGGGCCCGTGGTGGTGCAGGCGACGACGGTCGGCGTGATGAACCTCGTCCTGCTGCTGGTCTACAGCGTGCCGCTCGCGCTGGCCGCGCTCGGCATGCTGGCCGTGGTCGCGGCGCTCTTCCTCACCCTCGGCCTGTGGGAACTGCGCTGGCAGCGCCGCCTGGTGAAGCTCGGCAACCGGCTGAACAACCAGGCCTTCCAGACCCTGCGCGGGCTGCCGAAGCTGCGGGTGGCGGGCGCGGAGAGCTTCGCGTACGCGGCGTGGGCCGACCAGTTCGCGCGCAGCCGGGAGCTGCAGCGCCGCGCAGGCCGCATCAAGAACGTCACGACGGTCCTCAACTCCGTCTATCTGCCGCTGTGTTCGCTGCTGATGTTCATGCTGCTCGCGGGTCCCGCGCGCGGTTCGCTGTCGGCTGCGGCGTTCCTGACCTTCAACACGTCGGTGACGATGCTGCTGACGTCGGTGACCCAGCTGACCGGCGCGCTCGTCTCGGCGGCGGCCGTGCTGCCGATGTACGAGCAGATCAAGCCGGTCCTCGACGCGGAGCCCGAGGTGCGCGAGGCCGCGGGGCGGCCGGGCGAGCTGACCGGGGCCCTGGAGGCGCGCGGCCTGTCGTTCCGGTACACCGACGACGGCCCGCTGGTCCTCGACGACGTGTCGCTGTCCGTGCGGCCGGGCGAGTTCGTCGCGGTGGTCGGCGAGAGCGGCTGCGGCAAATCGACGCTGCTGCGCCTGCTGATCGGCTTCGACGCGCCCGCGCACGGCAGCGTCCTGTACGACGGTCAGGACCTGAGCGCGCTCGACCAGTCGGCGGTGCGGCGCCAGTGCGGGGTCGTCCTGCAGAACGCGCAGCCGCTGACCGGCTCGATCCTCGACTGCATCTGCGGTGCGGAGGCGTTCACGCAGGAGGAGGCGTGGGAGGCGGCGGCGATGGCGGGGCTCGCCGAGGACATCCGGCGGATGCCGATGGGGCTGCACACGCTGATCGCGGGCAGCGGCGCGATCTCCGGCGGGCAGCGCCAGCGCCTGATGATCGCGCAGGCGCTGATCCGGCGCCCGCGCCTGCTCTTCTTCGACGAGGCGACGAGCGCGCTCGACAACGAGACCCAGCGCACGGTGATCGACAGCACCCGCAAGCTGAACGCGACCCGCATCGTCGTCGCGCACCGCCTGTCGACCGTGCTGGACGCGGACCGGGTGATCGTGATGTCCGGCGGCCGGGTCGTCCAGCAGGGTGCTCCGCAGGAGCTGCTGCGGGAGGCGGGCGGGCGGCTGCACGAGCTGGTGCGGCGGCAGTTGGCGTGAGCGGTCCGGCGGGCGCCCGGCCGGAGTTGAGCCGGTCCACGATCCACCCGTGACGATTGCCGGGGCCGGGGTCAGAGACGGTCCCCGAACTCGCTCAGGACTCCGGGCGGGGCGAGGGCGTTGACGTAGTGGCCGGGCCCGTGGTCCTCGAAGGAGTACTTGAAGGGCAGGGACCGGGTCAGCGCGAGCCGCGCGGCGAAGAACGCGAGCGGTGCCACCACCGCGAGACCGGCGAGGCTGTCCATCTGCGCGTAGTGCGGCGCGGGGGCGCGGCGCTCGGCCCAGTCGTGTCCCGCGGCCCGCTCCGGCACGGCGGCGATGCGCCTGAGGCGGCGCAGCGGGTCGGCGCCGGAGAGCAGGTCCCCGGGGAGCGCGACCGCCTCGGTCGCGGCGTCGGCGGTGGCCGTGAACACGGCGTCGAGGCCGCGCCGGGCCCGGCGGAAGTGGAACTCCCTGCCGAAGGGCGCGTAGGGGCCGACGGGGCGGGGCGGCAGCGCGGGCACGACGTCCCGGTCGTAGATGTAGCGCAGGAGCCGGTCGCGCAGCGGATGGTGGCCGTCCGCGTCGGTGGCGCGCTCGCAGGCGGCGGCGAGCGCGGGCCCGCCGAGCATGGGCTGGCCGAAGGTGTAGACGGCGCGCAGGCAGCGGGCGACCGGCGCGTAGCGCGTCTCGTGCAGGAGGGTGACCGCCATCAGCGCGGCCATCGCGGCGCCCAGACTGTGCCCGGTGATGTAGAGCGCTTCGAGTCCGCCGCCCCGTGCGCCGTGTTCCTCGGGGTCGATGGACTCGCCCCGCACCGCGCGCTCGAGTGCGCCGAGCACGGCGTGGCGGGTGGCGCGCATGTTGCGGTAGAAGCCGGCGTGCACCGGGTACGGCCCGTGGCCGTCGCCGAGGTCGACGCGGAGCGTGTCGGGGCGTACGTCGGCGTCGGTGAGGATGCTGATGATGTCCTCGGGCTGGGTACCCCGGTAGCAGAGGACGACGGCCCTGCGGTCCGCGTCCTGCACGAGGTACGCCGCCGACGCGATGTACAGGGCGTCGACGCGCTGCTCGAAGGCGCGGCAGCGGTTCTTCTCCAGGCCGAGCCGGGTCGCCATGGTCGCGACCGTCCCGGCGTCGCTCTCCTGTCCGAACCCCGCGTAGGCGTAGGCGGACAGGGTCGCCATGACGTGCGGCAGGACGCCGTCGGGATCGGGGTGGCCCTTGTCCTCGGTCAGCCGGTGCGGCAGGTCGGGATAGACGGGGAAACCGCCGCCGTCCGCCGCGACGAGGACCGGATCCTTCAGGGGGCGCAGCTCCGCGAAGCCGGGGCCGTGCGCGGTCGTGGCCCGCATGGGACACCTCCCGGGGCGGGCTGCCGAGCACACCACCGCCGCCGGGCGCCGTCAAGATGTCGTCGACCGGCCATCGGCGGGGCGTTCTGGTGGGGCGGACGGGGGCCGGGCGGCACACGGTGGGGCGCACCACTGCCGGCCGCCGCGCGCCCGCCGCGGCGGCCGCTCCTGACAGGCCCACATCCCCGTGCGTGCGCGGGATTCCGCCCGGTCGCCCCTCGTCGTGACATGGCGGGAACGGGCGCTGCGGGGCGCGAGACGGCGCCGCTAGCGTCGCTGACCCCTCCCCGTGCGCGTCCGGCACCCACGCGCAGGACGTCCGCACCTTACGACAGGGACGGCAACCGATGGCCGAGACCGAACGGTACGCACAGTACGAGCGGTACGAGGGCGGCAGCCCCGAGGCCGAACGCCTCGTCTTCCAGCGGCTGGCCCGCGAGATCATGCGGGTCCAGGTGGCGAACCGCCGGGCGAGCGGCGCCCCGGGCCACGAGCGCGCCTTCCACGCGAAGGCGGCGCTCGGTGTGGAGAACGCCCGCCTGCGGTTCAACGACGATCTTCCGGCCGCGCTCAGCGGCGGCTTCGCCCGCGCGGGCGCCGACTATCCGGCGACGGTGCGGCTGTCGAACGCCGGCGGCATGCGCGGCCCGGACGGCGCTCCCGATCTGCACGGTGTGGCCGTGCGCGTCCAGGTCACCGGCGAGCAGAGCCACGACCTGCTGGCGACGAGCTTCCCCGTGTCGCACGCCCGCGACGCCCGGGAGTTCGTGGCGTTCGCCAAGGCGATGGCCGGGGCGCGCACCCCGCTGCGGAGGGCGTACGGGCTGTTCGTGAAGCTGCCGCTCGCCGTGGGGCTCGGGACGGCGGCGCGGATGCGGCGCAATGTGCTGGCGGCGACCCGCCACACCGTCAACAGCCTTGCCCGTGAGACGTATTGGAGCAGGAGCGCGATCCTGTGGAGCGAGGCGGGTCCGGTCCGCTATCTGCTGCGTCCCTCCGTCGGCGGCGCCGTCGAACCGCGCCCCGACCGCAAGGACCCGGACTTCCTGCACACGGAGCTCGCGGGCCGCCTGGCACGCGACGACGTCTCCTTCGACCTGTGCGTGCAGCGGTACGTGGATGAGCGCAGGACCCCGGTGGAGGACGGGTCGGTGGAGTGGAAGGAGGCCGTGGCGCCGCCGGTCCCGGTGGCGCGGCTGACGATTCCGCGGCAGGACATCACGACGGCCGAGGCGCGGTCGGCGGCCCGGCGGATCGAGGAGCTGGCCTTCAACCCCTGGTTCACCACGGAGGAGTTCCGGCCGCTCGGCAATCTGAACCGGGCCCGCAAGGCCGCGTACGAGGCGAGCGCGGCCCAGCGCGGCGGCACTCGCTTCACGACCGATGAGCCCCTGCGCAACCGCGTGCTCGACGTGCCCGTCGCCTTCGCTTTCCGGATCCTCAACCGGGTCGTGCCGTGGCACGAACTCCCGCTGGAAGCGAGCCTGTTGAATCTGGTGTTCCTGCGCAAGGTGCTGCGGCGGCTCAACCTGATCGACACGGACGCCCCGGAGGCACCGCCGAAGGCGACGCCCGTGCCGGTTCCGGTCGACGAGCGGCTGCGGACGGCACGCTCGTACGACGGCACCTACAACGACCTCTCGGCGCCCGCGATGGGCGCGGTCGGCGCGGCGTTCGGCCGCAACCTGGCGCCCGTGTACCGGCCCGATCTGTTCGACACCCCGAACCCGGTGACGGTCAGCCGTCAGCTGCTCGCCCGGGAGAGCTTCGTCCCGGCGACGAGTCTCAACATCCTGGCCGCGGCGTGGATCCAGTTCCAGGTGCACGACTGGGTGAACCACCGGCGGTACAAGGAGGGCGGCAGGACCGTCGAGGTACCGCTGCCGCCGGGCGGCGGCACCTGGGTCAACCAGCCGGGCGGACCGGAAGAGAGCGTGATGCGGTTCGCGGAGAACGAGGGCATCGAGCTGCCCGGCGACCGGCCGCCGGTCCTCTTCGGCAACACCGCCTCGCACTGGTGGGACGGCTCCGAGGTGTACGGAGGCGACGAACGGACGGCCCGCTCGATGCGTGAACCCGACGGCGGGGCAAGGCTGCTGCTCGAAGGCGGACACATCCCGATCGACCGTACGGGCATTCCGCTCACCGGGTTCAAGGACAACTGGTGGATGGGGCTCAGCGCGATGCACACGCTGTTCGCGCGCGAGCACAACACGGTGTGCGACGCGCTGCGCGCCGAGTACCCGTCGATGAACGAGGAACGGATCTACCACACGGCCCGGCTCGTCGTGTCCGCGCTCATCGCGAAGATCCACACCGTGGAGTGGACCCCGGCGATCCTCGCGACGAAGACCATCGACATCGGTCTGCACACCAACTGGCAGGGCCCGCCGCGCACATGGCTCAACCAGCTCGGCCTGTGGCTGCTCGAATCGCACGCGCTGACGGGCATTCCGAAGACGGTGCCGGACCACCACGGTGCGCCGTACTCGCTCACCGAGGACTTCGTGACGGTCTACCGGATGCATCCGCTGATCCCGGACGACTACGAACTGCGCGAGTACCACTTCGGGCAGCGCCTGGAGACGCTCGGCTTCGCCGACATCCAGGGGGCGGCGGCCGAGAGCCAGATCCGCAAGACGGGCCTCGCGAACACCCTGTACTCGTTCGGCATCGCCCATCCGGGCGCGATCACGCTGCACAACTACCCCGACGCACTGCGGCACTTCCAGCGCGAGGGGGAGATCATCGACCTGTCGGTGATCGACCTGGTCCGCACCCGGCGCCGCGGTGTGCCGCGTTACAACGACTTCCGCGCGGGGCTGCACAAGGAGCGCATCCGCCGCTTCGAGGACCTGACGCAGGACCCGGAGACGCTGTCCCGCCTCAAGGACGTGTACCGGGACGTCGACGAGATCGACACGGTCGTCGGCCTGTTCGCGGAGAACCCGCCGACCGGGTTCGGCTTCTCCGACACCGCCTTCCGGATCTTCATCCTGATGGCGACGCGGCGGCTGCAGAGCGACCGGTTCCTCACCGTGGACTACCGCCCCGAGATCTACACACCGCTCGGCATCGACTGGGTGGAGAAGGGCGGCATGACGTCGGTCGTGCTGCGGCACTGCCCGGAACTCGCGGGCCTGCTGCCGCGCGGGGCGAGCGCGTTCGCCCCCTGGCGGCCGGTGCCTCCGGTCGGGAACGGAGCCGCGCATGACGGCGGCTGACGGTCCGTCGGCGGGCCACCGGGGTCTCGACGACCTGCTGGCCCGCCCGCTCCTGAAGACCATCTGGCGGCGCCGCACGCACCGTGTCCCGCGGGGCGCGTCGGTGTCCGCCGGTTCGATGAGCCACCGCTCGGCGCACGAGCCGGAGCCGCTGAGCGAGCTGGAGGAGGCGGTGCTGATCGCGGTCACCGGCTCCACGGGTCTGACCATGCCGGACCGCCCGTTCGAGGACCCTCGCAACGGCAAGCCCCTCATGGCCAAGCCCAACTTGACGATGACGGGCCGCACCGCGGGCAGCCCCGACAACGCTCAGGGCACGTACTTCTTCCTCATCAACGACAGCGGTACGTACTTCCTGCGCAGGCTGCCGCCGGCGCCGCACGAGCCGTTCGACGCCGAGACGCTCGTCGCCCGCGCCCGGCGGACGAAGGTGAAGGTCCTCGACCACCGGCTCGACGTCGCCGGCGGGCTGCGCGACTTCCCGGCCTATCTGGACTCGAACCGCTTCCTGTCCAATCTGCCCGGGACGACGGTCCTCTTCCCGGTGGTCGACCTGTCCCACCAGTACATCAACGCCCTGATGTATCTGCTCACCCAGCCCGACGGGGCCCGACCGACCTTCGTCGACGACCGGAATCTGTACCGGCCGGCGGGGGTGAAGAAGTGGATCGCCGACGGCTTCGTGAACAAGGACCTGAAGCTGCCGCTCGGCGCGCTCGGCCCGATGCGCACTCAGATCGAGGCGGATCTGCTGCTGCAGACGGTGATGCTGACGGCCGAGGCGATGGGCCTGGGCGCGTGGATCCACGCCTCGCTCAACCCGCAGATCGCGCTCGGCGACCCGAAGTTCACCACGGTGTACGGGCGGATGCTCGGCTTCACCTTCGTGACCCCGCGCTGGCGGCTCGCCGATCTGTGGCGCTGGCACGTCCCCCTGCCGAAGTACGCGAACCTGCGCTCGCACCCGGTGGGCCTGACGGACCCCGGGACGGGCGCACCGCTGATCGCCGCGGCCTGTCCGCCCACGCACGCCTCGATGGCGGAGGCGGTGGACGCGGTCGTCGCGGGGAAGTTCGGCGCTGGTGGCACCTACGCCGACAAGGACGTCTTCACCCGTATCTACAAGGGCGACTACGGACAGCGATATCTCGCCGAGGCCGGCGAGTACGACGAGCGCGTCATCGAGTGCGCCCGGGACGTCTGTACGTACATTCTGGCCACCCACCGCCGTTTCCCGGCCCACACGGACGCCGTCCACGTGCCCGGGATCTGGCTCCAGGCGCACCATGTGGAGGGTGAGTACTACGAGCGGTTCTTCACCGACGGCCTGACCGACGCGCACCGCGCCCACGACACGCTGTGGGACGGCTGAGCCCGACCGATGAGTCCAGGACGGTTCCGGGGTCACTCTTGTCGTCCGTACATTTCCGGGAAGGGTGACTGACGATGACCGACACCAGTGGGCTGGCCGGCGTACTCGCACCGCATGTCGAGAAGGGCCCGGTGCCGGGCGCCGTGGGCCTGGTGGCCCGGGGCGACGAGGTCGAGGTGGCGGTCGTCGGCCACGCGGACGCCGAGGGCACGACCCCGCTCGCGCGTGACTCGATCTTCCGGATCGCCTCGATCACCAAGCCGGTCGTGGCGGCCGCCGTGATGACGCTGGTCGAGGACGGGCGGCTCGCGCTGGACTCGCCGGTCGCCCACTGGCTGCCCGAGCTGGCCTCGCCGAACGTGGTCCTCGACCCGGCGGGGCCGGTCGAGGACGTCGTCCCCGCGGCCCGTCCGGTGACGGTGGAGGACCTGCTGACGTTCCGCGCGGGCTGGGGGTTCTCTTCGGACTTCTCGCTGCCCGTGATGCAGCTCCTGTTCCCGCTCATGGATCCCCACCACCCGCAGCGGGTGGCCGAGCCCGACACCTGGCTCGCGGCCCTCGCCCAGGTGCCGCTGCTGCACCAGCCGGGCACGGCCTGGCTCTACAACACGTGCTCGGACGTCCAGGGCGTCCTGATCGCGCGGGTCACCGGCACCTCGCTGCCCGACTACCTGGCCGAGCGGATCTTCACGCCCCTCGGCATGAAGGACACCGGTTTCGAGGTGCCGGCCGCCGCGCGCGCCCGCTTCACGAGCCAGTACGTCCCCACGGCGGACGGCGGCCGCGAACTGGTCGACACACCGGACGGCCAGTGGAGCGGCCTGCCCGCGTTCCCCTCCGGCGCGGGCGGGCTCGTCTCCACGGCCGACGACTGGTGGGCGTTCGCCCGGATGCTCCTCTCCGGCGGCGGTCCGGTGCTCTCGGCGGAGTCGGTGCGGCGGATGACGACGAACCATCTGACGGACGCACAGCGCGCCGCGAGCGAGCTGTTCACCGAGGGCCAGGGCTGGGGCTACGGCGGCTCCGTGGACGTGGAGCCCCGCGAGAAGTGGCAGGTGCCGGGGCGTTACGGCTGGGTGGGCGGCACCGGCACCGCCGCGCATCTGATTCCGTCGACCGGGGCGGTGACGGTCCTGCTGACCCAGCTGGCGATGAGCGGGCCGACTCCGCCGCGGATCATGCGGGATTTCTGGGCGTACGCCGCGTAGGGCTTGCCGCGCGGTCCTCTCGGCCGACGGCCGGTGGGGGCTGGCCGCGCCCGGTCAGTCCACCCGTTCCGACTCGTGCCATCCGGCGTGCAGCGCCCGGTACTCCTCCGCCGTCGCCTTCGGCACATACGTCCCGGGCCCGTACATCGCCCTGGCGAGACGAGCCCGCACCCGCTGCCGCACCGTGAACCTGCGCGCCACCCCGTTGTCGTCGACGCGCGGCCCCAACTCGTAGGCGGCGGGCTGCTCGTGCGCGTTCAGCGTGTACAGCTCGGCCCGGGTGAGCGGCTCGTGGACCTCGATGTACTCGCCGTGCGGCAGCCGCTTGATGATGCCGGACTCGCGGCCGTGCAGCGCCTTCTCCCGGTCGCGGCGCTGCAGCCCGTTGCAGATCCGCCGGGTGACGACGAAGGCGAGGACAGGCGCCACGAAGAACCCGATCCGGACCGTCCAGGTGATGGCGTTGATGGACAGCCGCAGATGGGTCGCCACGATGTCGTTGCCGCCGCCGATCAGCAGGACGGCGTACAGCACCAGCCAGGCCACGCCGAGGCCGGTCCTGACCGGGTGGTTGCGCGGCCGCTGGCTGACGTGGTGCTCGCGCCGGTCGCCGGTGACCCAGGCCTCCAGGAACGGGTAGACCGCGATCAGCATCATGATCAGCGGGAACAGCGAGAACGGGATGATCACGCCGAGGGCGAGGGTGTGCCCCCAGGCGTTGATCTCCCATCCCGGCATCACCCGGATCAGCCCCTCGGAGAAGCCCAGGTACCAGTCGGGCTGGGCGCCGGTGGTGACGAGATCCGTGCGGTACGGCCCGAAGGCCCACACCGGGTTGATGGTCGCGACGGCACCCATCAGCGCGAGCACACCGAAGACGAGGAAGAAGAAGCCGCCCGCCTTCGCCATGTAGATCGGCATGAAGGGGGCACCGACGACGTTCTTCTCGCTGCGTCCCGGGCCCGCGAACTGGGTGTGCTTGTGGTAGAAGACCAGGATCAGATGGGCCGCGACCAGGCCCAGCATGATGCCCGGCAGCAGCAGGATGTGGACGGGGTAGAGCCGGGCGATGAAGTCGTCGCCGGGGAAGTCGCCGCCGAAGAGGAAGTACGCCAGGTACGTGCCCACGACCGGCACCGACAGGATCGCGCCGTGCGCGAACTTCAGGCCGGTTCCGGAGAGCAGGTCGTCGGGGAGCGAGTAGCCGGTCAGTCCGGTGACGATGCCGAGCATCAGCAGGGTCCAGCCGAACAGCCAGTTGACCTCGCGCGGCTTGCGGAACGCGCCTGTGAAGAACACCCGCATCATGTGCGCGAGCATCGCGGCGACGAAGACGAGCGCGGCCCAGTGGTGGATCTGGCGGATCAGCAGGCCGCCGCGCACTTCCATACTGATGTGCAGGGTCGAGTCGTACGCCTTGGAGACGAGGATGCCCCTGAGCGGTTCGTAGCTGCCGTTGTAGACGACCTCGGCCGCGGTGGGTTTGAAGAAGAACGTCAGGTACGTGCCGGTGAGGATGAGGATGATGAAGCTGTACAGGCAGATCTCGCCGAACATGTACGACCAGTGGTCGGGAAACACCTTCCGCATCTGGGACTTGGCCAGCTGGTAGATACCGAGCCGGCCGTCCGCCCAGTCCGCGAGGCGTTCACCGCTCTTCGGCGGTGGCTCCCGTCGCGCGCTGCTCTCGCTCATGCGACCCCCCTCAGGACCGTTGAGGCACAGCCAGAGTAGAGCCGGGCACGGGGCCTTCGACAGTGGTCAGCGCGGGGTCGCGTTGTGCAGTCTGATGCCGCTGAAACCCAGGGTGCTGGCGGTGACCGCGTCCCAGTATGTCCAGAGGTCGTTGACGAACCGCAGCTGAATATCTGCCCCTTGATGGAGCGTCAGCAGATCGCCGACGGGTTCGGCGGGACCGAGGGGCCGCACGGTGTCCCGCGCGACCCAGGCGTGCGGCACGGGTTCCCCGAAGGGGACGAAGCGGTCGGCGGGCAGCCGGTAGGCGTAGACGCGGGCGGTGCGCATCCGCTCGGCCCAGCCGTACTCGATCACGTGCACCCGCTCCTCGGGGGCGGCTCCGAACACGGCACGCCGGTCGGCCTCCGTGGTGGCCGCGGTGACCCAGGCCAGGGCGCGGGGGCACTGCCGCGGGAACCAGTAGGCGGGCGCCTGGACGGCGTCGACCGCCCAGACGTAGGGCTCGGCCTCGCGCGCGGTGGCGGCGACGTGCGGGCGGAACTCGGTGATCGCCGGGTCCTCGGAGAAGTGCAGCACCTCGCCCGGGCCCGGCCTCACTGCCGCTCCCCCATCCGCTCCATGGCGGCCTCCACCGTCTGGGTGTGCGCCCAGGCTGCCTTGGTCGCCGCGTCCGGGTCGCGGCGGGCGATCGCGTCGGCCAGGTCCTCGTGGGCGCAGGCGCCGGGGAGCTCCGGCGCCCAGCTCGGGCGCAGCGAGGCGATGCTGTCCCGTACGGCCTCGACGAGGGATTCGTACAGCTCGGTCATCAGCGGGTTGCCGCCGGCGGTGACGATGGCGCGGTGGAACTCCAGGTCGCTGTCGACGTAGGCGGCCGCGTCGCCGCTGTCCTGGGCGCGGCGCCGGGCGAGGAGGGCGGACAGGATGCGGGCCAGGTCGTCCTCGCCGCGGTGGACGGCGGCGGCCGGTGCCGCCTCCCGCTCGATGGCCAGGCGCACCTGGAGCACGTGCTTCAGCTCGGCCCGGCGCAGCCGGCGCTGGAGCGCGGCGTTGAGGTCGCTGGCCGCGCGGACGTACGTACCGTCGCCGCGACGCGCCTCGAGGAGGCCGGTGTGGCACAGCGCGCGCACCGCCTCGCGCACGGTGTTGCGCCCCACTCCGAGCGCCTCGACGAGCTGCCCCTCGGCCGGGATGCGGTCGCCGACGGCCCATTCGCCGCTCTCGATGGAGCGCTCGATGCGTCCGATGGTCCGCTGGACCAGGGTCGGCTGTGCTGCTTCGGACAAGGTGGCGGCCTCTCTCGCTCTTTTCCGTGAACGCAGGTTCTCACCTCACGCACCTCGGCCAAATATCCCATATCTAGGTCGCACATCTTGTTGGTTTTGACCTATAATGCACTATTTGCGGCTCGATAACGCGGAAACATGGGATGTTACGTTGGTGCGCATGCCGCAGACTGCCGACCAGACAACCGCCACCGCATCCGCGACCCCGGCCACCGACAACCCCGCACCGCCCGTCGCGGGACTGCTCGCCGCGGGCATCCTGCTGATCGCCATGAATCTGCGGCCGGGCGTCGTCGCGGTCTCGCCCGAGCTGGACGCGATACGCGCCTCCACGGGCCTGAGCGGTTCCATGGCGGGCCTGCTGACCACCCTGCCGATCCTGTGCTTCGGGATCCTCGCCCCCTTCGCCGCGAAGCTGGCCCGCCGGATCGGCATGACGCGGGCGCTCGGCGCGATGATGATGCTGCTCACGGCGGGCATCGCCCTGCGCCTCGCACCCGGGCTGCCCGCCCTGTTCGCCGGGACGGCCCTGATCGGTGCGGCGATCTCGCTCTCCAACGTCCTGGTGCCGAGCATCATCAAGCGCCATTTCCACCGGCACACCGGCCTGATGATGGGCCTGTACTCGGTCGCCCTGTTCTGCGGCGCCGCCCTCGCCGCCGGGGTCACGGTGCCGCTGGGCGACGCGCTCGGGCTCGGCTGGCGCGGCGCGATCGGCGTCTGGGCCGTCCTGTCCGCCCTCGCCCTGCTGCTGTGGGTGCCGCAACTGCGCCGCCCCGACGTCCCGCCCGCGGCGGCGGCCACGGCGTCCACCGCCCGTACGCCCCTGCGGCGTTCACCACTGGCCTGGCAGGTCACCCTCACCATGGGTCTGCAGTCGCTCCAGTACTACGCGTGCGCCGCCTGGATCCCCGCGATGCTCACCAGTGAGGGCATGTCGACCGCGGAAGCGGGCTGGATGCTGTCCCTGATGAGCCTCGTCGGCATCGCCGGCTCGCTCGCCTTCACCGCGCTCGTGGGGCGCCTGCGCAACCAGGTCCCGTTCGCCGTCGTCGGCACGCTCCTCTTCCTCGGCTCCCTCATCGGCCTGATCGTGGCGCCGGTCGGCGGCGCGTACGCGTGGATGCTGATGCAGGGCTTCGGCTCGGGCCTGCTGATCAGCACGGCGCTCGCGGTGATCGTGCTGCGCTCCCCCGACGCCGCGCGGGCCGCGGAGATGTCCGGCATGGCGCAGGGCGTCGGCTATCTCCTCGCGGCGGCCGGTCCGTTCCTGCTGGGCGCGCTGCACGACGCGACCGGCGGCTGGACGGTGCCGCTGACGCTGCTCGCGGTGCTGTGCGTGCCGATGGGCATCGCCGGAGTGGGCGCCGGCCGGGTCCGCCACCTCGACGCCTGACCGCCGAGGGCCGCGCGAGCGCCACGTGGAGGGGGCTTTGCCGCTGCTCCCACCGTGCGGGGGATAGGATTTGCGGCCAGGGTTCCGCAGGAGCCGTGCACGCACAGGTGTGGCCGGTGAGGCTCGATTTCGGGGGTGCGCCGATGGAGTTCGACGTGAGGACCGGCCCGTGGGGCATGAGCCGGGTGCCGCGGTGACGCCCGTGGAGGGGCCCGCCTCCGGCGGTGCTCCGGCGCCCGCCGCCGCCAAGCCCCCGCTGCCGATCCGCTACCCGGACGCCTCGCGGCCGAACCCGGGCCGCCGCCGGCCCGCCTCGGCCGCACGCGCGAAGTCCGGCGGGGGCGCGGCCCCGGCGTCCGTACCGCCGCCGGCTCCCGCGCCGGAGAGCGACGACGCGCCCGCCGGCCCCCTCGACGCGGCGCCGGAACCCGATCCGGTCAGCCCTTTCGACGCCCGGCCCGAGCCCACGACGACTGACGCCGCGTCAGCACCCGTACGGCCCGCACCGGCACAGCCGGACACGGCGACGATCACGTTCTCGACGCAGGCACTCGCACCGCCGGTGGACGCCGAGCCGACGCCCGTACCGTCACCCGACCCCTCAGCCGCCCCTCCCACACCTCCCGGACAGCCCCCGGCGCCCGTGCCCCACAGCGCGGTACCCGCGGTGCGCCCGCGCACGGCCGCCCCCGCGGTCCCCTTCCCCGCGCCCGAATCCGTGCCCACCGTCGATCCGCGGCTGACGCAGGCCGTCGGTCGGCCCGTGCACGGGGACTCCGTGGCGCGGCGGACCGGACAGTCGATCCGGCGGCTCGCCGCGCCCAAGGCGCAGGCGGGCGGCGCGGAGGCGCGTCTCGCACGGGAGTTGCAGGTGCCTCTCACGTCGGGGCGGGTCGTCGCCGTGACCTCGATCCGCGGCGGAGTCGGCAAGACGACGACAGCCGCGCTGGTCGCCAGGACGCTCCAGCGCGAACGGCAGGACCCGGTCCTCGCCCTGGAGGCGGACGCCGCGCTCGGCACGCTCGCCGTGCGGCTCGGCGCGCCGACGGTGCGCTGGTCCATCACGGAGCTGGCGCAGATCCTGACGCCGGAGATGCATCTGCTCGACATCACCGGGTATCTGGTGCCGCTGCCGGACGGCGGCTGGCTGCTGCCCGCGAGCCAGGGCCGGGTGGGTCCCCCGCTGGACATCCCCACGTACCGCACCGTGACGCTGGCCCTGCGCCGCCACTTCGCGGTGACCGTCGCGGACTGCGAGACGCTGCCCGGCGAGGTCGCGCGGACCGCGATGGACACCGCGCACGCCCGTGTCGTCGTCGCGCCGATGACGGTCGAGGGCGTCGGCGGCACCCGGGTGGTGCTCGACTGGCTGTCCGGGCTGCCGCACTCCGCGCTGTCCTCCACGGTCGTGGCGCTCACCTCGGGCACGCCCGACCAGAACCTCGATCTCGGCACCGCCATGGGACACCTGCGGGAGACCGGCGTCGGGGTGGTCCACCTGCCCTACGACCGCCACCTCGCCGCAGGCGGCCCGATCCGCGAGGAACTGCTCTCCACGGCGACCCGCCGGGCGACCGCCCAACTCGCCGCCGAGGCGCTCCACCGGGCGGCACGGGCCCGGTGACCACCCCGCGTCCGCTGCCCCCGCAGAGCCTCGTCACGTCTCACACTTCGGCGCGGGCCAGCAGCCGGGCGGCGGTCTGCGCGAAGGCCCGGACAGTGCGCGGGCGCAGCCGGCCGAGCCCGGGAAACCCGGGGTCCACGAACGCCGTATCGAACAGCACCTGGATCAACTGATCCTTTCTGACTCCGAGTCGATGCGCGAGGACAGCGAGGTCCAGGCCCGATGAGGGTGCCGACGAGCCGATGACGAGCACCAGTGCCTCCTCCACCAGTTCCTCGTGGCCGCGCGCCCGCAGCTCGGTCAGGAGCTGTCCGCTCCACTCCGAGGCGGCCGCTCCGTACATGCAGCACATGACGAGCGAGTCGGTCAGCTCCAGGACGGGTTCGACCCACTCTCCGAGGCGGCGCGCGCCCCAGTCGGTGAGCACCGCCGAGTAGTGCGGTGCGGCGGCGCCGACAAGACGCGCGTACTCCTGGGCGTGCGTGGGGCTCGGGGTGAAGTGCCCGACGCGGTGGGCGACGACCTCGAGGCCGGTCGGCAGCCGGGTGGTGAGGGCGCTGACCGCGTCGTACGAGGCGCCCGGGGGCAGCGACCCGGCATCCCGGAACGTCGCGGGGTTGCGGCCGCCGGGCAGGTAGGTGGCGAGGGCGCCGGCCTCCGGGGCGCCGTCGAGGGCGAGCACCGGGCGGCGGCGCACGGCCGCGATCAGGGAGCCGAGCGTGATGGTGGCCGTGGAGCGGCCGCTGTACGGATGCGCGCCGATGAGGGTGATCCGCGGCCCGTGGCCGAGCGGGATGCGCAGGGCCGCGATGAGTTCGTCGTCCTTCGCCGTGCCGAAGCCGCGCCACATGTTGCGCAGTCCGGGCCCGCGCGGCCGGTCACCGGTCCCCTGCTGGGGGGCCTCGCCGGGCTGCGGTTCCTCCAGCGGTACGCGCACCAGCGGCAGGTCGGCGTGGACGACTCCGCTGCTGTCGCTGAGGGTGAGGTAGCGGGCCAGCAGGTCGGCGACGTCGCCCGCGCGGGGCCTGTTCTCCGGATCGTCGTCGAGGCAGCGCCCGATGACGCGGCGCAGCGACTCCCAGGTGTCGCCCTGCCACAGCTCCATGTCGGTCGACAGGCCGGGGCGGTTCAGGCGCGGCCTGCTGCCGATGAGCTGGAGCAGTTCGCCGAGCGCGCGGATGTTGTCGGCCCGGGCGTGCGGCCGGCCGGCGCCGTGGTGCTCGCCGTCGATGACGCAGTCCGACAGGTCGCACAGGATCACCGACCGACGGCGCACCAGGACGTTCTCGGGGTTCAACCGCTGGGGGACCACGCCGTTGAGGTGGCAGATGCTCAGCGCGCTGGCCAGTTGGTGGCTGACGGCGAGGCTCTGGAGCAGGTCGAAGGGCGGGTGGCCGTCCTCCAGGGCCCGGCCGAACACCTCGCTCAGCCGGGGCGGCTGAGCGCCGGGCGCGTCGTCGTCGGCGAACAGTTCCATGGCGAGCCACGGTGGTTGCGCGTCGAGTCCGGTGGCGAGTAGTCGCGGCGCGTGCCGTCCGGCGAGCCGGCGCAGCGCCTCCGACTCGGCGCGCAGCAGCCGGTCGGCGTCCGGCCGTGCGTCGGGGCGCGAGGTGCGCACGACGAGATGGCCGCCCTCTTCGTCGCGGGCGAGGTAGGCGATGGTGCGGCGGCCCCGGCGCCGGCCGAGGAGTTCGTACGGGCCGATACGGCCGGGGTCGTCGCCGGTCAGCGCGGACCAGTCGTCGGTGGTGCCGGTAGCCCGGTCGGACAGGTCCCCGGCGCCGGTCTCCGCGAGTCGTCGGGCGCCCACACCGAACCGCCGCAGCAGTCGCTGCTCCACGGTGCTGAACGCGCGATGCGCGGCGGGGATCACGGCGATGCCGTCGGGCTGGACGAGCCAGGCGGGGAAGTCGGCGTTGCGTCCGGCGAGTTGTTCGAGCTGGCTGCCGATGCGGCGGCCGGTGCGCAGGAGTTCGGCGTGCGGCACCGAGTCCAGGAGGACCTGCCGGGCCTCCTCGGTGAACTCGAAGACGCGGTGCTTGGGGAGCGGGTCGGACACAGGGGCCGGGTGCGGCCGGACCAGCCCGCCGAGGAACACCTCGGCCAGATGGGAGGTCCTGGCGTGCCACGGCACGGCCTGCTGCACGAGGTGCATGACGGGGACGGAGACGGGGGCGACCGCCGCGAGATGGGCGGCGAGCCGGTACGCCTCGGGGGTCGCCGAGTCGCGGAAGTGCTGGACGCTCTCCCTGTCCTGCGCGCCGGGGTGTCCGCCGGAACCCGCCGGCGACAGGAGCGGCAGTTCGACGGTGGTGCCGGGCGAGGCGAGCAGCGCCGCCCAGTCGGCGAGGGATTCGGCGGTGGGTTCGAGGACCGGTACGGGGACGTCGTCGAACGGGGCCAGGTCGCGGGGCAGGATCCGGTCGGTGACGATCCACGAGGTGTTGGCGCCACCGATCCGCCGCGTGGTGGCCTGCCAGCGCTCGGCGCGGATCCCGGACGACTCCCACAGAGGCGGCGGCAGGGTGTGCAGAAGAGCGACGGGGCCGCGCCGGGCCCAGGTGGCGAGGGTGCGGTGCAGGGCGCCGCTGCGCCAGGCGGCGCCCATGCCGTCGCTGACGGCGAGGACGAGGGTGCGTCCCGAAAGGTCGAGCAGGGAGGCCGGGGACACGGTGGGGCTGCGCCGGGCGAACGGTCTGGTGTGCAGCCGGGGCGAGGTGGCCGACCTGCTGTCGAGGCCGAGGACACGCACGGAGGCGAAGGCGCCGAGGCGCAGCATCAGTGTCTTCAGCTCGGCGGTGATCTTGTGCCACAGCAGCATGGAAACACCGTCGTCGACGACGAGGACGAGGCTGAGCCAGCGCTCGCGCGCGGGCCGCAGTACGACGTCGGGCAGCAGCGTCTCGGCGAGCGCGGCGGCGGTGCGGGCCTCGTCGATCTCCATGCGGTGTCGGCTCGGGTGCCGACGGCGCAGCGGGCGAAGAGCGCGGCCCACCGCGAGCTCGTCAAGGAACGCGCCGCTCTCCGGGATGCGCAGCGGGCGGGCCCTGCGCTGTTCATCGGTCCGTCCGCCGAAGGTCCGGGTGCGGCGGGGCGGCAGCAGGTCGGGAGTGGGCAACGGCCGTGCGGCGGCGAACAGTTCACGCTCGGCGTGCGGTGCGGGTGCGGTGGCCGGCCCGCTCTCGGGCACGCTCGGCACGACCGGAACGGGCGGGGCGGCCTGCCGGTCGGGTTCCTCGGCGGGCGGGGGCGCGACGTGCCGGCGCAGCGGTGCCTGCTCGGCCGGCAGGCGGCCGGCGAGCCAGAGCACGTCGAGTGCCTGCTGCACGTCGAGGTCGACGCCGGCTCCGGACAGTACGCGCAGCGCCTCCGCAAGCCGGTCGCCGAGCACCGGGTTCTCAGTCACCGCGGCACACCGTCAGACCGTGCCGGTCAGCTGATGGAGCACGGCGTCGAGCAGGCCGCGGGCGTCGATGTCGACGCCGCCACCGCGCAGGAACACCGCGTTCAGGAGCTGGTCGGTGGCGAGTTCGTGGGCGGCGCGCCGGTCCAGGAACTGGCGCAGGATCTCCTCGGCCGACTCGAGGGCGCCGGGTCCGAGGTGAGCCTCGACGATGGCGCGCAGGCGGTCCTCGTCGGGGACGGGCAGGTCGAGGCGGATGCAGCGGCGCAGGAAGGCGGGCGGGAAGTCCCGTTCGCCGTTGCTGGTGATGACGACGACCGGGAACTCCGCGCACTGCACCTGCCCATGACGGACCGTCACGGTCTCGCGGTGGTCGGCGGTGTGCACCTCGACGCTCTCGATGTCCTCAGGGAGCCGGACCAGTTCGGGGATCTCGAAGACGCCGTCCTCGAAGACGGTCAAGAGGTCGTTGGGCAGGTCCACGTCGCCCTTGTCCATCTCGTCGATGAGCAGTGCCCGCGGCCGCCGCCCCGGCACGAGCGCGGTGCCCAGCGGACCGAGCCGGATGAACGTACCGATGGAGGGTTCCGCCTCGCCCCGGTCCCGGCTGAGCGTCGTCTCGCGCAGCCGGCCGATGGCGTCGTACTGGTAGAGCGCGTCCTGGACCGACGAGCGGCTGTTGACGGGCCAGCGCAGCAGTTCCCCCAGGCCGAGTTCGGCGCTGACGGCGTAGGCGAGGGACGACTTGCCGGTGCCCGCGGGGCCGGTGACGAGGAGCGGCCTGCGCAGGTGCAGGGCCGCGTTCACGACATCGGCGTGCTCCTTGCTGATCAGGTACGGCAGGGGCGTGGCGCCCGACGGTTCGCCGCTCTCGGGGGTGAAACGGCGCCACGGCGGGGCGGGCGGCAGGGTGACGGTGCGCTGTGAGCCGTCGCCGCGGAACAGCCGCCAGTCTGCATCGGGTTGCGTGCTCATGGGTGGGGTGATCCTCTCGCGGTGTCATTCGGACGCGGTGGCATACGGACACAGACGTACGAGGGTGGGCGAAGGTTGACCCCGGGGTCCCCCGGCCCCCGGCTCCCCCGACTTCATTCCCTGTCCCGTCGTGGTCTCACCCCGGCCCCTCGCCCGGTTCGGACAGATGCAGCCGCGGCATCGTGCGATCGGCATCGGCCCAGGCGAGGACCGGGCGGCCCGGGTGGTCGGCGGGGGTGCTGACGGTCTTGGCCCGGTAGGCGCGCACGCCGTCGGGCAGGTCGCGGGTCTCGACGCAGTCGATCTGTTCCAGGGCGTGCGAGCCGTGCCCGGGCCCCCGGTCCCACACCACGACCGGGACGCCGACGGCGAGACACACCTGGACGATCTCGTCGCGGACCGTGTCGGAGACGTCGACACAGACCCGTACGGCGTCGGTCTCGTCCATCAGCCGGCCGTAGATCTTGCGCTTGTCCAGGCCGTCGCCGCTGAATCTGAGGGTGGTGCCCTGGTCGAGCCGCTGCCAGCGGCGGCGCCACTCGGGCAGGAACCGCTCGTGTTTGCGGAGCAGTTCGGGGCAGTGCACGACGAGCGGGAACTCGGCACCGAGCACTCCGGGCACCAGGTCGTCGGGGCCGCTGCCCTCCCATTCGTCGACCGGCAGATTGAGCCCGGCCCGGTCCACGAGCGCCTCCACCATGGGGCGCCGGTCGTCGGTGCCGGAGAGGTCCAGCGACTCCAGGACGTGCAGCAGTTCGCGGGCCGCCTCGGCGCCGGTGTACGAGGCGGTGGAGTCGGTGGACAGCTGGCGCGGGCCCGCGCCCTCGTCGTACCAGGTGCGCAGCCGGAACCGCTCGCGGCCGGCCTGTGTGATCTCCACGAGGAGCCGCGCCCGGTCGGAGCGGCTCCGCAGTTCCACGGCCCATTCCTCGCCGTCCGCCCGACGCTCCAGGAGGGCCGCGCGCGGAATGCCGAGGCGGGTGGCGACAGCGCCGGTCCACAGCCGCAGGCCGACCTGTTCGGTGGGGCTGTAGGTGGCGGCCAGGTATTCGACGACCCGGAGCAGGCCGGGCACCCGCGGTTCGCCCTCGGCGGACCGGCTGTCGCCGTCGAGCGGTTCGAGCTGGTCGACGAGGGCGTCGAGGGTGCCGCCGTCGAGGCGTCCGGCGGCCTTGGGCAGGGCTCCGCGCACGGCCTCGCCCAGCCGGCGGGCCGCCTGAGGACCGAGCGTCAGCAGGTGGCGGTGGAGCTGGGTGTGCTCACGCTCGGACAGCAGCCGGGGCCCCGGCGCCATCCGGCCCGCGTCGAGGGCCTCGTCGGCGGCCCGCGGATCGCGGCGGCGCAGGGTGTGGCTGAAGGCGGCCAGGGCGCGAGGGGAGGTGAGCAGGAAGCCGACGAACTGAGCGACGGTGGGCGCCGTGATGGTGCTGCGCGGCACCATGCCGCAGGTGCGGGCGAGGTCGACGGCGGCCCCGAGCCGGGTCTCGGGTGAGGGGAAGGTGCTGTTCAGCGCGTCGGTGAGGAGGATGAACGCGGTGTCGTGCGGATCCGGCTCCGCCTCGGGCCGGGTGTCGATGGCGCCCACGGCCCGCAGTTCGCTCTCGATCCGCTGCCAGGGGATGGCCCAGCTGCGCCGACTGTCCGAGTGCAGGAAGGCCGCGGCGACCAGGCCGGTCCAGGCGGAGTGCCCCTCCGCCCACAGCGGGCCGCCGCTGTAGGCGGGGCCGATGGCCATGCCGGTCGGCGCACCGTCGACCCAGCCGAACCGGCCGTCGTAGGAGGTCACACAGCCGTCGGCGAAGGTGGCTCCGTGCGCGCCGCCGTGCCAGGCGCGGACTGCCTGGCCCTGCTCCATCGCCCGGCGCCGTGGCGGCTTCGGCAGCTGCCGTCCGTCGGTGTCGAGGCGCAGCACAGCGAGGTCGCCGAGCCAGTCGGGGTCCACGCCGGGGCGTACCGGGCCGCCGTCGTCCGTACGGCGCGGCGGGATCCAGTAGGCGACGTGGGCCTCGTACATCTGCCAGGAGCCGGTGAGCAGCCCGATCCTGACCGACCGGTGGCCCGGCGAAGAGACCTCGAACTGGGGCCGCTCCAAGGCGTCGTTGACGACGTGCGCGCAGGTGAGCACCAGGTGCGGGGCGAGCAGGACACCGGCGCCGACGGCCTTGTCGCCCTGGACCGCCTTGACCGCGACCTTGGCGTGGTGCGCGCCCCGAACGGACGCTCCGTCGTCCGGCAGGAACCAGCTCATGGGTCAGCCCGACGACGGTGCGGGTGCCCAGGTCGCGGTCACGTTCAGATGGGCCTGTCCGGTGGCTCCGACGATACCCAGCTTGAGGTCGCCGCCGATCTGGAGGCCGAAGCTGACGCTGATCTCCGAAGGTGGCACGGGCGTGCCGGTGACGACGCCGTGCACCTCTTCGATGAGTGTGCCGAGCGGGCGCAGCGCCTGGTGCAGGGCGCCGGTGGCCAGCGCGGCCACGGCCTGCCCGCCCCGCGAGACGGCCACCGCCGCTCCCATGCCGTCGGGCAGGTCGGGGGCGTCCGGGTCCGGCGTCCGGCCGCCGACCGCGACGACGGTCGGTTCGGCGAGCAGGAAGCGGACCGGTGTGCCGTCCTCAAGTTCCAGGGTCGGCAATTCCGTTGAGGGAGCCATGCGCCTCATTGTGCCGACAGGGGACGGTGCCGGGGAGCGGATGGGGCGGCACGGTTACTAGATCGATGCCTTTGCCTCCGGAGTGTGCCTCCGGCTCAACACCCCTGCGACGTCGGCTCGATGGTCACCTTCGCCCGCCGGTCGGCGATCCGCACGTCGCTGTACTCGGTGTGCGGCACCCGGAACCAGACGTCGTCCTTGCCGGTCGTGACCTGAGCGCCGGACACGTCGTCGAGCCGCACGCACCAGTGCTCGCGGCGCACGACGCGGGTGTACCTCTCGGTGCCGCGGCGCACCTTGTGGCAGTCGCGGTCGGTCTCGGTCGTGTACCAGGTCCTGGTGCGGCCCTTACTGCGCTTGGTGTGCTTGACCCGGTGGGTGTCGGTCTCGCACTTCCTGACGTAGTGCGGCCGGGTGGAGGTGGCGGTCCTGCGGGTGACGTGGCGTTCGATGTCGCGCACGCCGGTGACCTTGGTGCTCTTCGCCTTGCGGGGCGTCTGCTGGTCGACCGTGACGCTGCCCGTCCTGCCGCTGCCCGACGACGGGGACGCCTCGCCGGTGTCACCGCCGCCGCACGCGGTGAGCGTGACGACGAGCGCCAGGGTGAGTCCGGCCAGTGCGGGGCGCCGCTTCACGGACGTAGCTCCTCTTCCTGTACACGTCAGGTCCGCGGAAGCGTATCCGATCATGGGCGACGGCCCCGCACCAGGTCCGTCAGGCGTACGTCTCGAACTCGGCGACCTTCGGGGTCCCGGTGGCGCCGGTGATCTCGAAGGTGATCTTCTTCAGGGAGGCGGCCGGGAAGGAGACGGTGCCCGCGCCGCTGCCGGTCTTCAGGACCGCTCCGGTGTCGGCGTTCAGCAGCCGCCAGGTTCCGATGGCGCCGGTGGCGCCGGCGGCCTCGCGGATGCGGACGGAGGAGACGGTGGTGGCCGAGCCCCACTTGACGGACACCGCGCCGGTCGTGCCGGACGGCGACCAGTAGGTGCTCGGGTCTCCGTCCCGTACGTTGCCGTAGCTGGTGCCGGACGCCTTGCCGGTGCCGTCGGCGCCCGCGGCGAGGCTGAGATTGGTGCCGCCGGGCTCGGTCGGCTCCGGCGTGGTCGGGCTCGCCGTCGGGGTGGCGGTCGGGTCCGGGCTCTGCGGGGAGCAGCTGCCGTCCGACACCTTGAGACCGGTGCCCGCGCCGGCCGTCCGGGTCACCACGTCGGGCACGCAGTTCGCGGCGTCGAGGGTGTACGCGTACGGGACGGAGACCGTGGTGTTGGAGACCGGGTCGGGCCCGGCCGGGTCGGTGTCGTCACCCGGCGACGACCAGGTCACGTTGTCGAAGATGTTGCCGCTGACCTGCCAGTATCCGGCCAGGTCGGTGTAGAAGGTGCCGAGGACGTCCTTGGAGTCCTTGAAGTAGTTGTTGTCGACCTTGGCCTTGGCGCCGACGCGGGAGTTGATGCCCGACTCGTTCAGGCTCACGTAGTAGTTGTTGTAGATGTGGGCCGTGCCGCCGCGCAGCAGGGGTGCGCGCGAGTCGATGTTCTCGTACAGGTTGTGGTGGAAGGTGATGAAGCTGCTGTCGATGTCGCTGTCGCTGGAGTTGATCAGGCCGCCGCGGCCCGAGTTGCGCAGCGTGCTGTACGACAGGGTGACGTAGCGGGTGTTGGCCTTCAGGTCGAAGAGTCCGTCGTAGCCGTCGGACTCGCCGCCGGAGGCGAGGAGGTCGACGTGGTCGACCCAGACGTTGTGGACGTCGTTCTCCATGCCGATGGCGTCGCCGCCGTTGGAGGTGGGGCTGCCGGACTTCTTGACGTTCCGGACGGTCACGTTCTGGATGATGATGTTGCTGGACTCCCGTACGTGGATGCCCAGTTGGTCGAAGACGGCGCCGTTGCCGACACCGACGAGGGTGACGTTGCTGATCTGCTTGAGCTCGATCACACCGGCGGCGGTGTTGCAGCTGTCGCCGGACACCTTGGCGGTGTTGGCGTGGTTGATGGTGCCTTCGACCTCGATGGTGATCGGGGTGTCGCTCGCGGCCCGGCCGCACAGGGCCTCGTGGATCTGGGTTCCGGTGGTGGCCCTGACCGTCGTCCCGCCGGCGCCGCCGGTGGTGCCGCCGTTCTGGGTGGCGTAGCCGGAGGCGCTGCCGGCCGCGGCCGCCGATGCCGAGGGCATCGACAGGACCGCTCCGGTGGCGGCGGCCACGCCCATGGCGGCCGCCACCGCGTAGATCTTCCGTGCGACTCGTCGTCTCATGCTGGTGTCCCTGTTCCTACTCGGATTCCGGATGGTGCTCCTGGGCGCCGGGGTCGGCACCGCGGGATGGAGCAGCTGTGCCGGATCCGGAAGCGGCAAGGCGCTTCCACGGGACGGATCGTCACAGAAACAAAGCGCGGAGAAAGCGCTTTCTGGCGGCGAGAATAGGGGCCCGCCGTGCCGCCCGCAAGGTGCCGGACGCACGTCGCCGCCCTCGCGGCTCGGGCGATCTACGCCCGGCTCGACGGTCCGAACTCGGCCATCGCGGCCCCCACCATGGCTTCCAGGCGGTCGTGGTGCGCGCCGCGCCAGTACACCCGGGCGCACAGGTCGCACTGCGCGAAGACGTCGTAAGCGGCCCGGGTGCCGCCCTGGAGCCGGTCGGCGACCTCCTCCTTGCGGGCTTCGGACAGGGTGCCGTTGCAGGCGGCGCAGCGCGTCCAGGGGCGGAGTTCGGGCGCGAACCTGCCGAGGACGTCGCGGAGTTGGTCGTCGGGACGGTCGCTGTAGACGTAGGCGCCCGCCCACAGCTCGCGGCGGCGCAGCAGTCCCCGGTCACGGCTGAGCATGACCCGCTGTTCGGCGGCGGAGCGGGCGGCGAGTGCCGGGTCGCCGATGTCGACGGCCTCGTACGCGGTGTCGACGCCGAGCAGCCGCATGCGGCGGGCGAGGGTGCCGAGGTGGACGTCGAGGAGGAAGCGGAGCGGGGCGCCGGGCACCTCCTGCGGCCGGGTCACGGCGCGCACCTCGGCCCGCTCCCCCGCCGCCGGGATGTGCGCGGCGCCCGTCTCGGCGCCGTCCACGAGCAGCGTGCCGACCTCGGTGAGCGGCACCCCCAGCGACTCGACGACGTGCCCGAGCGTGGAGACGCCGTCGACCGCGAGCGGGGCCGGTGCTCCGCCCCGGAAGGCTCGCGGCACGAAAAGGCCCAGTTCGGGGGCGACTTGGACGAGGATCTCCGGACCGTTCATCGGCACAGAATGCCACGTTGACGCGAAGAGGGGTTCCGGGCGGCGGGTTGCGGGACAGATAGGCGTACGGAGCACACGCACGCCCCGGCCGGGGATCCGAGAGAAGGCGAGCACCCATGACCGAGCATCCGCGCGGCCTGCCGTCCATGTTCCTGGACAGCAGCACCTCGTCGTTCACCCGCTTCGTCGAGCACGTCGCCCCGCACACCCTGCCGTGGAACCGCGGCACGGGACCGGTGCACGACGTGCCGCACGGCACCACCGTGCTCGCGCTGACCTTCGACGGCGGCGTCCTGATGGCCGGTGACCGCCGGGCCACCATGGGCAACGTCATCGCCCAGCGCGACCTGGAGAAGGTGAGCCGGGCGGACGACCACACGGCGGTGGCGTTCGCCGGGACGGTCGGACTCGCCAAGGAACTCGTCCGGCTCTTCCAGCTGGAACTCGCGCACTACGAGAAGCTGGAGCGCCGCTCGCTCACCCTCAACGGCAAGGCGCAGCGGCTGGCCGCGATGATCCGCGACCATCTCGCGGAGGCGATGCAGGGCCTGGTCGTGGTCCCGTTGCTCGCCGGGTACGACACGGCACGGGGGGTGGGCCGCGTCTTCAGTTTCGATGTCACCGGCGGCCCGTACGAGGCGGTCGGCTTCCACTCGGACGGGTCCGGATCCCCTTATGCGCGCGGGGCGTTGAAGAAGCTGTACCGGCCGGGTCTGTCCGCGGCGGACGCCACGACGGTGGCCGTCCAGGCGCTGTACGACGCTGCGGACGACGACTCGGCGACCGGTGGCCCCGATCTGAGCCGGCACATCTATCCGTCGGTCGCCCTGGTCACCGAGGAGGGCTACCGGCAGGTGCCGGAGGCGGAGGTGCGCGCCGTGGCGGCGTCGGTCGTGGCGGCCCGGTCGGGGGCGCCGGAAGGTCCGAGGGCGCCGCTGCTCTGAACGGGGGCGGCGGGCCGATGCGCGCAACTCCCCTGCGGAATCGCGGGGACCGGCATCCATTCCGAGCTCCTGGCCAGGGGCGGGGTGTACGCCGGTCTTCGGCCGGCCGCCCGAGCGGTTCCCGTTTCGGGGCGCGTACGTGCCCGCGCGTGCGACGGCGGCTTCGGCGATCACTTCCCTCACCGGGCCGCTTCGTCCGGGGCGACGGGCAGGACCGCCGTCGCCCCAGTCGCGCGCGGGACGACTCCGACGCCCGGCGGCATGCGGTCGGTCGATCGGGCACAAGGCCGACGTCCGGGCCGCCCCGGTCCGTGCAGCCCGGTGAGAGGATGCGGGGCCGAGGGAGAGGAGCCGGGGCGGATGGGGCGCGCGGAACGGGAGGTTGTCGCGGGTGGTGTGCGGCTGCACGCGGCGGCGCGGTCGCTGCTGGACGATCACGAGCGGGCGGTGCGGGCCGCGCGGGAGGCGCTGGCGCCGCTCCTCGACGACGAAGTGACGCAGACGCTCGACGCGATGCCGGTGTCCCGGCTCCAGGAGGCGACCGAGGGCAGGCTGCGCCTCGACCCCGTCGAGGCGAGCGGGCTGCGCACGGTCCGGCAGGTGCTCGACGCCGGGCCCGGACGGCTCCAGCAGATCCCCGGCGTGGGACGCGTGACGTCCGTCCATCTCCTCGGCGCGGCGCGGCGCCTCGCGGACGCCGTGCGCGAGAGCGCCGCCGTGCACATCGACGTGGACCGGCCCGAACCGCGCACGACGGCGCTCGTCGCCGCCCTGCACGTCCTGGTGGCGGCGGGCCCGGACGGGCGGCGGGCCGTGACCGAGGCCGGCGCCCTCGCCCGGCGGCTCGGCCCGCTCCTGGAGACGGCGCGGCCCGTCGCCGGCCGGCTGCGGATGCTGGTCGCCGGACGGGACGGGCGGACCCGGGCGCTGGCGGCCGTGGCCGAGGTGCGCGGGACCACCGAGGAGGCGGCGCGGGCGGGCACCGGTGAGCTGCTGGCCCAGGCGTCCGTGGACCTGCTGCGCGGGCCCGCGTCCGAGGCGGCCGCCTGGGTCGACTTCGAGCTGCGCGCCGCCGAGTACTACGGGGTGCTCGGGGAGATCGCCGGGCAGGCCCCCGACACAGCCGCCGCCGAGGGGTTCCTGCCCGCCGGCATCGCCGACGAGGTGCGCACGCAGCAGCTCACCGACACCGGGCTCCGGGTGTCGCTGCGCGGCTACCAGACGTTCGGCGCGCGCTTCGTGCTGGCCCGGCGCCGGGTGGTCCTCGGCGACGAGATGGGCCTGGGCAAGACCGTGCAGGCACTCGCCGTGCTCACCCATCTCGCCGCCGAGGGGCAGAGCCACTTCATGGTGGTGTGCCCGGCCGGGGTCCTGGTCAACTGGACGCGGGAGATCGAGACGCGCAGCCGGCTGCGCGCCGTCCCGCTGCACGGGCCGGGACGGCAGGACGCGTTCGCCGACTGGAAGGGGCGCGGCGGTGTCGCCGTCACCACCTTCGACGCCCTGCGCGGATTCCCCGTGCCCGGCGGCGGCGAGCTCGGCATGCTGGTCGTCGACGAGGCGCACGCCGTGAAGAACCCGCGGACCCTGCGCGCGCAGGCGGTCGCCGGGTGGGCGGCGCGCTGCGAGCGGGTCCTGCTGATGACCGGCACCCCGATGGAGAACCGGGTCACGGAGTTCCGCAGCCTGGTGCGGATGCTGGACCCCGGGCTCGCGGACCGGCTCGACACGGAGGCCGGGCTCTCCGGTTCGGTGGCCTTCCGCACCGCGGTCGCCCCCGTCTATCTGCGCCGCAACCAGGACGACGTCCTGACCGAGCTGCCCAGCCTCCAGCACACCGACGAGTGGGAGGAGCTGAGCGCGTCGGACGCGCGGGCCTACCGCGAGGCCGTGGCCGCGGGGAACTTCATGGCGATGCGCCGCGCCGCCTACGCCCGCCCCGAGGGGTCCGCCAAGCTCCAGCGGCTGCGCGAGCTCGTGCGGGAGGCGGGTGAGAACGGCGCCAAGGTGGTGGTGTTCTCCTACTTCCGCGATGTGCTGGACGCGGTGCACGACGCCCTGGAGGCCGACAACGACGCCGAGGGCGCCGAACCCCCCGGCGGCGGACCGGTGTTCGGCCCGCTGACCGGAGGCGTGCCGCCCGCGCGCCGGCAGGCGCTCGTCGACGCGTTCTCGGCCGCGCCCGGGCCCGCCGTGCTGGTGGCGCAGATCCAGGCGGCGGGGATCGGGCTCAACATCCAGGCCGCGTCCGTGGTGATCCTGTGCGAGCCGCAGATCAAGCCGACCCTGGAGCACCAGGCCGTCGCACGGGCGCACCGGATCGGCCAGGTCCGCTCGGTGCGGGTGCACCGGCTGCTCGCGCCGGGCGGTGTCGACGAGCGCATGGTGCGGATCCTCACCACCAAGGACCGGCTGTTCGACGCGTACGCCCGGCGCAGCGCCACGGCGGAGGCGAGCCCGGACGCGTTCGACGTGTCGGACGCGGAGCTGGCCCGGCGGATCGTGGCGGAGGAACGGGCCCGCCTCGGCGTGCGCGACGAGACCTAGCCGTCGCGGGCGCGGCGTCCGCTCACGCTCCGCTGTCGCCCGCGAGACGCCGCGCGCTCCGGCGCACCGGCACCCGCGGGCGACGACCCAGTTCACGCCCCGTTCCCCGAACGACCATGCCTCCGGCACCTCTTACGAGTGATAACTGCCCGTGATGGTGAACCGGGGCGCCGTCGGTCCGCATCATCACCCATGTCCGCATCCGCACCACCTGCCCGTACGGCAGGGCCGACGAGGGGGAGACCATGGGATCCGACCGGGGGCACGGGGTCACGCACCGTGACGACCCGCACGACGCGCAGCTGAGCGGTCTGTTGACACGCAGGAGACAGGCCCTGGGGCTGACCGTGGAGCAGGCGGCTCGCGCCACGGGCCTGGCGGAGCACCGCTACACCGCGCTGGAGCGGGGTGCGGGGCACGGCATCGACCTCGGCGGCCTCAAGCGCGTGGCGGGCGGTCTCGGTCTGACCGGGCAGCCGCGCGAAACCTTCCTGCTGCTCGCGGCGGACCCGGACGTCACCGCGTACGACCTCGTGGAGCGGCGCCGACCCAGCATCGAGGAGCTGGCCCACATCGACCTGATGGAGCCCAACCCGGCGCTGATCACGGACCACGCGTGGAACGTGCTGGCGGCGAACGCGTCGGTGGCGCGGCTCCTCACCGACCCGGCCGAGGCGCCGGACGGGGACCGCAATCTCGTGCTGTGGACGCTCACCGACGGCGCGGAGCGGCGGTTCGCCGACATCGACGAGGTCCGCGCGGACGCCGTCGCCCGGGTCCGCGGGGCCCTCGCCCAGATCCCGGCCGACGCCCCCTTGCAGGCGCTCGCGGGCCGGATCACCGCCGATCCGTTGGGGGCGAGGCTCTGGCGCTCGCGCTCACCCCGGCTGCCGGCCGAGGCGTCGGCGCGGCGGTTGCGGCATCCGCTGTACGGCGAGGCGTCGGTCCTGGTGACGACGTCACGGCTGCCCGGCGGGCTGCAGTTGATCGTGCATCACGCGGCGCATCTCATCCAGAGCCCGGCGCCCCGTTGATCGGGGAGATTTCCGGTTTGCCGTCGCGACCAGCCACGACGGTGGCGCGCCTGGCGGACGGGCACGAGGGAACCGGTGCTACTTGACGCGCATCTCGCACCGCATCCGGCGGTCGTGCCCCACCTCGCGCACGGGACCCGTCAGGGTGAGCGGCACCGTGTGGTGGACGTGTTCGGCGGAGGCGGCGATACGCAGTTCGAGGGCGCCGGGTTCGACGGTGCGGCGGCCGTCGGCGCCGGTGTACGCGGCGAGGTCGGCCGGGAAGGTGGCCCGGACCTCGGCGCTCGCCCCGGCGTCGAGCGGCACCCGGGCATAGCCGACGAGCCGCACCTCGGGGCGGGCGACGGTGCCCACGGGGTCGTGCAGGTAGAGCTGGACGACCTCGGTGCCGGGCCGGTCGCCGGTGTTGCGGACGGTGAGCCGGAGCGTCGTCTCGCCGTCGGTGGCGAGTTCGGGGCTGTCGCAGTGCGGCGCGTCCCAGCTGAACGTCGTGTACGACAGACCGTGGCCGAAGGGGTGCAGCGGTGTCGGGTCCACGGTGCTGGGATCGCCGTGCCGGCCGAGCGGCGGTGCCAGATACGGGGCGGGCTGCCCGCCGGGACGGCGCGGTACGCCGACGGGGAGCCGTCCGGACGGGTCGACGCGACCGCTCAGCACACCGGCGACGGCGGCGCCGCCCTCCTGACCGGGGAAGAACGCCTGCACGACGGCGGCGGCCCGGTCCGCCCAGCGCCCGAGCGCGTAGGGCCGGCCGCTGAGCACGACGACGACCGTGGGTGTCCCTGAGGCCAGCGCGTCATCGATGATCTCCCCCTGACCGTAGGGGAGTTCGAGGTCGGCCGCGTCGCAGCCCTCCCCCGAGGAGCCGCGCCCGAACAGCCCCGACCGGTCGCCGACCACGGCGAGGCAGATGTCCGCGTCCGCCGGATCGGCGACGAACTCGGCGCCGGGCAGCTCCGCGCGCAACGCCTCGGCGAGGGTCAAAACTGCGACACCCGCCGGAAGTTCGGGGTGGTGGACGCCGACGTGGCGGGGGAACGTGTAGCAGCCGAGCATCGCCGCCTGCTCGTCGGCGAGCGGGCCGACGACGGCGAGGCGCGGGGTGCTGGGCAGCGGCAGGATCCCGGAGTCGTTGGCGAGCAGCACCACCGACTCCTCGGCGAGGCGCCGGGCGATGTCCCGCATGTGCGGCGGGTCGAGGTCGACGGGGGTGTCGCCGGAGACCGGTTCCCAGTCCGGGTCGAGCAGGCCGAGTTCGCACTTCTGGGTCAGGACACGCAGCGCGGCCCGGTCGAGGAGCGCGTCGGCGGGCCGGTCGCTGATGTCGACGCAGCGGGCGGCGGGCAGTTCCACGTCCACACCGGCCGTGAGGGCGAGCCGGGCGGCGTCCGACGCCGACTCCGCGACGCGGTGCGCGGACTCGAGGAACGACAGGCCGAAGTAGTCGGAGACCACCGTGCCGGTGAACCCCCAGGTCTCGCGCAGGAGTTGGGTGAGCAGCTCGGTGTTGGCGTGGCCGGGGACGCCGTCGATGTCGTTGTAGGCGGGCATCACGGACCGGGCGCCGCCGTCACGGACCGCCATCTCGAACGGCGGCAGCAGGACGTCGGCGAGCTCGCGGGGTCCGACCGACGCGGGCGCGTGGTTGCGGGCGGCGCGCGAGGCCGAGTAGGCGGCGAAGTGCTTGAGGGTGGCGACGATGCCGGCGGCCTCCAGACCGCGGACGTAGGCGGTGCCGATGGTGCCGACGAGGTAGGGGTCCTCGCCGATGGACTCCTCGGTGCGGCCCCAGCGCGGATCCCGGACGACGTCGAGGACGGGGGCGAGCCCCTGGTGGACACCGACCGCGCGCATCGACGTACCGATCGCCTGCGCCATGTCGGTGACCAGGGCGGGATCGAAGGTGGCGCCCCACGCCAGCGGGGTCGGGAAGACGGTCGCCCGCCAGGCGGTGAATCCGGTGAGGCATTCCTCGTGGGCGAGGGCGGGCAGGGCGAAGCGGTTCCCCGCGCGGATCGTGCGCTGGAGCGCGGCGAGCCGGGCGGCGCCCTCGGCCGGTTCGACGGGCACGGTGCCGAAGGGGCGGGTCAGATGCCCGAGCCCGTACGGCAGGAGACCGTCGAGGGCCGCGCTGCGGTCGGCGTAGGCGTGCTGTCCGGGGGCGACCTCGACGGCGTCGCCGTCCGGTTCGGTGCCGAGCCACACGCTGGACAGCTGGGCGGCCTTCTCCTCGGGGGTCATCCGGGCGAGCAGGTCCGCCGCCCGGACGTGGGCGGGCAGTGCGGTGTCCTGCCAGGGCTCGACCATGGAACTCCTCAGGTACGGGATGTGCGGAAAGCGGCGGCCTGCGGCGGGGGTCAGCCCTTGGTCGCGCCCATCGTGATGCCGCCGATCAACTGCCGTTCGGCGACGGCGTAGAAGGCGAGCGCGGGCACCATGGACAGGACGAGGTAGGCGAAGACGCGGGCGGTGTCGGCCGAGTACTGGCCCTGGAACTGCTGGACGCCGACGGGGATCGTCCACCAGGTGGGTTCGCTGAACACCAGCAGCGGCAGCAGGAAGTTGTTCCAGCTGGTCACCACGGCCAGGACGGAGACGGTGCCGAGCGCCGGCCGGGCCATCGGCAGCAGGATCCGCCAGAAGAAGCCCAACGCCGAGCAGCCGTCGAGGGTGGCCGCCTCCTCCAGTTCGCCGGGGATCTCCCGGAAGAAGTTGCGCAGAATGACGATGGTCATGGGCAGGCCGAACGCGGCCTGCGGCAGGATCACGCCCCACGGGTTGTCGAGCAGCCCGAAGGTGCGCAGCAGCACGAACAGCGGCAGGATCGCGACGGCGAACGGGAACATCAGGCCGACGGTGAACAGCGTGAAGAGGAACTCGCGCCCGCGGAAGACGAACCGGGCGAGGGCGAACGCGGCGAGGGCCGCCACGGCGACCGTCAGGGCCGTCGTGCCGACGGCGATCAGCGTCGACGAACCGAGTGCCCGCCAGAACGCGCGGTCCTCGAGGATCGACGTGTAGTTGTGGACCACCCACGGCGAGGGCAGGCCGAAGGTGTTCCCGGAGAGCTGGTCGGTGGACTTGAACCCGGAGACAAGCGCGTAGAGCAGCGGCGTGATCATGACGACGCCGATCACCCACACGGTCACGTAGAGCGGGACCGAGCGCAGCCTGCGCCGCCGCGCGGCGGCCCGTGCGGTGAGTGTGATCCCGGGGGCCGACCGTGTCGGCTGCGTCGCCTGCGTCACCTGTGGCGTCTGTGGCGTTTTACCCGTCTCTGTCGTCATCGGGCACCTCGCATGTTCGTGAGGGCTCCTTCGGTGTCGCGGCGCAGCACATAGCGCTGGTAGAAGACCGCGAAGACGAGGCTGATGAGGAACATGACGAGGGAGATCGCGCTGGCGTAACCCATCTGGTAGCGCTTGAAGCCGTACTGGAACATGGTGACCGCCATCGTCTCGGAGTGGTGGTCGGGCCCGCCCTGGGTGGCGACCCACACCAGGTCGAAGAGCTGGATCGCGCCGATCACCGACAGGAAGACGCTCATCCTGAGCGTGGGACCGAGCAGCGGCAGGGTGACGTTGCGGAAGCGCTGCCAGGCGTTCGCGCCGTCGATGCGGGCAGCCTCGGTGAGTTCGGGCGGGACGCCTTGCAGTCCGGCCAGGTAGAGCATCATGTGGAAGCCGAAGTACTTCCAGGTCATGACCAGGAAGAGGGTGGCCATGACGGTGTTCTGGCCGGAGAACCACAGCCCGCCGACGCCGTCGAGGCCGATCGTGCCGAGCACCTTGTCGGCGAGTCCGCTGTCCGGCGCGAAGATCATGCTGAACAGGACGCCGGTGATGACCTCCGACAGCACGTAGGGGGCGAAGAACAGCATCCGGTAGACGGCGCGGCCGCGCAGCTTCTGGTTGAGGAGCACGGCCATGGCGAGCGCGAACGGCAGTTGCAGGCCGAGCGAGAGCAGGACCAGCAGCAGTCCGCGCCACAGGTCGCCGAGGAAGACCGGGTCCTGGAAGAGGCGGCTGAAGTTGCCCAGGCCCGCGAAGTCCGAGGGCGAGCCGAATCCGCCCCAGTTGAACAGGGAGACGTATCCCGCGTACAGGATCGGGAGCATCACGAAGACGGCGAAGAGGATCAGGCCGGGGACGGTGAACAGGAAGGCGGTCAGCCAGTCGCGCGCCCGCCGGGCCAGGGGCCGCCGGTTCCCCTCCTGACCGGCCGGCGGCACCTTGCTCACGGCGGGGCGCGGGCCCTCGGTGCGGGACGAGGAAGTCATCGTCATCTACTGGCTCTTGGCGACCTGGGTGATGGAGCGGGTCACCTGCTCCGGGGATCTGGAGCCCGCGATGAGGGCGGCCACCGAGTCGTTGACCTCCTGGCCGACGGCCGGCGGGTAGGCCTGGTCGAGATAGAGCTGGAAGCCGGTGGCGGCGTTCAGCAGGTCGGAGACGGCCTTGAGGTTGGGGTCGGTGAGGGCGTCCTGGGCGGCCTTGTTCACCGGGATCACTCCGGCGCCCTTGACCAGCTCGCGGTTGGTGCCGGCGCTGACGAAGAACTTCAGGAAGTCGACGGCCTCCTTCGGGCCGCCCTTGCGCAGCGCGTAGCCGCCGCCTCCGCCGAACACGTCGGTGGCCTTCCCCTTGCCGCCGTCGACCGACGGGAACGGGAAGAAGCCGAGGTCGTCGCCGATGCCCTTGCCCTCGGCCTCCTGCGTACTGGGGGCCCACTGGCCCATCAGCTCCATCGCCGCCCGGGCGTTTCCCATGGTGGCGGCCTGGCCGGTCGGGCCCGCGTACGCGGCGCCGAGGAACCCCTTCTGGAACGGCTTCAGTTCGGCCAGTTCCTCGAGGTGTTCGCCTGCCTTCACGAAGTCGTCGCCGGTGAAGTCCTTGGCGTCGGCGGCCTTCTGCATGCCGTCGATCCCGGCGATCCGGATCGCCAGATAGGCCCAGTAGTACATGCCGGGCCACTTCTCCTTGCCGGCGAGGGCGATCGGGGTGACGCCCGCGGTCTTCAGCCTGCGCACGGCGTCGAGGAACTCGGTCCAGGTCCCGGGCGGGCCGTCGATCTTCGCCTTCTCGAAGAGCGCCTTGTTGTACCAGAAGCCGACGGCGCCGATGTCGTTCGGGACGGCGTACGTCCTGCCGTCGAACTCGTAGGCCGCCCGCGCGGCGGGCACGAGTTCGTCGATCCAGTCCTTGACCTGGTCGGTGACGTCCTCGGTGAGACCGGCGTCGATCTGCTGCTTGAGCACCCCGCCGCCCCAGGTGTTGTACAGGTCGGGCAGCTTGCCGGAGCTGACCAGGGCCGTCATCTTCGACTTGAAGGCGTCGTTCTCCAGGGTCACGACCTTGATCCTGACCTTGGGGTGCGCCTTCTCGAACGCCTTGGCCTGCGCGGCCCACAGGCTCTTGCCGGGGTCGTTGGTCTGGATGTGCCACCACTCGAAGACGGTCCGGCCCTGGCTGTCGGTGCCGCCGGAGTCGGAGCCCCCGCAGGCCGTGAGCACGGCCGTGCCCAGTCCGGCGACGGAGACCACGCCGAGGAACCGGCGGCGGGAGAACGAGGACGAGGACGACGGAGCAGTGGCTGGCATGGCACACCTTCCGGAAGCGATCCGAAAATTATCGGGAGATGGCCACGGAAGTTACGGGCATGCGACGGGGGTGTCAACGCCCTTGACGAAAAGGGCCGTTGACACCCCCGGAGTCCCTCGCCACGGAGGGCGGCGCCTCAAGTGGCGCGCGGGGCCGCCGTGCTGGCCCTGACCACGAGTTCCGTCGCCAGTTCCACGCGCGGCGAGGCGGGTTCGACGGAGCGCGCCAGGTCGAGCACCGCGCGGGCCGCCAGCTTGCCCATGTCGGAGAGGGGTTGGCGGACCGTGGTGAGCGGCGGCGAGCACCAGCGGACCTCCGGCAGGTCGTCGAAGCCGACGACGCTCAGGTCCTCGGGCACGCGCAGACCGCGCCGGCGCAGCGCCTCGATCGCGCCGAGCGCCATCTGGTCGCTGGACGCGAAGACCGCGGTGGGCGGGTCGGCCAGGCCGAGGAGGTGGTCGGCGCCGGTGAACCCGGACTCGTGGTAGAAGTCGCCGGGCACGATCAGTTCGTCGTCCACCGGTACGCCCGCGACGTCGAGCGCGGCGCGGTAGCCGTCGAGCCTGGCCCGTGAGCACAGCAGCCGCGGCGGGCCCGCGATGAAGCCGATCCTGCGGTGCCCGAGCGCCAGCAGATGCTCGGTCGCGGCCATGCCGCCCGCCCAGTTGGTCGCGCCGATCGTCGGCATCTCCGAGGTGGGCGACCCGGCCGGGTCGATGACCACCAACGGCACACCCAGGCGCCGCAGTTCGTCGTGCAGTCCCGGTTCGAGCACGGACGTCACGAGGATCACGCCGTCCGAGGCGCGGGCCCGCAGATTGGTCATCCACTGGCGCGCGTCGCCCGCCCGGTCGTGGATCGCGGAGACGACCGTGCCCACGCCCTGCTCGTGCGCGACCTCCTCCACGCCCCGGATGATCTCGACGGCCCAGGGGCTGTCCAGGTCGTTGAAGACCAGGTCGAGCAGGGCCGCGCGGTCGCCGGGCGCGGGCGGGCGGCGCCGGTAGCCGTGCCGGTGCAGCAGGTCCTCGACGCGGGCCCGGGTGGCGGGCGAGACGTCGGAACGTCCGTTCACGACACGGGAGACGGTGGGCACGGACACCCCGGCCTCCCGTGCGATGTCGGTGATCGTCACCTTGGCCGGCCCGTCCGGGCGCCGCGTGGCTGTCCTGCGCTGAGCGCCTTCCCCGGCCACGTTCCCCACCTCCGTCGACAACTCCGCCCGGAAGAGGCTCCGGGCGCCTTGCGGAGAACCGTAGGACACGCGGCGGACGGGCGGCTGCACACGGCGACGACGCTACCGGAAGTGTTCCAAAAGTTCTCGGCCAGTGTGCCGACGCCGGAATGTCCGGCTTCCGGTTAGCGTTGGCCGATATTGGCATCGGCCGATATCGGAACGTCCCGCGGCGGAAGGCGGCCCACAGTGCACGGCGAGTACAAGATCCCCGGCGGCAAGCTGGTCGTGGTCGATGTGGAGGTGGCCGACGGTGTCCTGAGCGAGGTGCGGGTCGCCGGCGACTTCTTCCTGGAGCCCGACGAGGCGCTGCCCGCGATCGACGCCGCGCTGACCGGCGCCCCGGCCGACGCGGACACGGCGGCGCTGGCCGCCCGGATCGACGCGGCGCTGCCCGCCGGGACGGTCATGCTCGGCCTGACCACCGAGGGTGTCGCCACCGCCGTGCGGCGCGCGCTCGCCCGCGCCACGGACTGGCGGGACTTCGACTGGCAGCTGATCCACGACGCCCCGCAGTCCCCCGTGCTGCACATGGCCCTGGACGAGGTGATGGTCGAGCAGGTCGCGCTCGGGCACCGTCCGCCGACGCTGCGGGTCTGGGAGTGGGACCGCCCGGCGGTGATCATCGGCAGTTTCCAGTCGCTGCGCAACGAGGTGGACCAGGAGGGTGTGGCGCGGCACGGGGTGGACGTCGTGCGCCGGATCTCGGGCGGCGGCGCGATGTTCGCCGAGCCTACGTCCACGATCACGTACTCGCTGGCCGTGCCCGAGTCGCTGGTCTCCGGGCTCTCCTTCCAGGACAGTTACGCCTATCTCGACGACTGGGTGCTCGGCGCACTCGCCGACATGGGCATCAAGGCCTGGTACCAGCCGCTGAACGACATCGCGACGGACGTCGGCAAGGTCGCGGGCGCCGCGCAGAAGCGGGTGGCCGCCGGGCAGGGCGCGGTGCTGCACCACGTGACCATGTCCTACGACATCGACGCCGACAAGATGGTCGAGGTGCTGCGCATCGGCCGCGAGAAGCTCTCCGACAAGGGCACGAAGAGCGCCAAGAAGCGCGTCGACCCCCTGCGCCGGCAGACCGGGCTGCCGCGCGAGGAGGTCATCGCCCGCATGATCGACTCGTTCCGGGGGCGGTACGGGCTGACCGACGGCGAGGTCACCGGGGCCGAGCTGGCGCGGGCCGAGGAACTGGTGCGCACGAAGTTCGGCACCCCGGAGTGGACCGCGCGGGTGCCGTAGCGCCTGCCGCCCCGGGCGGGAGATGAACGAGCGGGTACGCGACCCGCTACATGCAACCCACCGGCTCGTCCCTCCCCGGCCAGCGCTCCACGGCGCCGTCGGCGTCGCGCACGTACGCCCGCGACTTGTCCGGTGCCAGCCACAGTTCCCGGCCGTCGTGGCGGTAGCCGGTGTCGACGGCGTCGGCGGGCAGCGGCACGTCATTCGCGTACGTCGTCGTCAGTCCGTCGAGATCGGCCAGTTTCCGCTCGGGGTCACGAAGGAACTGCCGTCCGCGCAGGCGCCCGTCGTCGCCGCGGCCGAGGGTCAGGAACTCCACGGACTGCCAGTCGCAGTGCTCGGCGCCCATCCAGCCGACGACCTTCGCGGTGGACACGGCCCTCCCCCGCGTGTCCTGCCACACCATGACCGACAGCCGCGCCCGCTCGCGGGCCCGGTACTCCGACGGGTCGCACGCCGCGTGCGTCTCCGCGAACCAGCCGCGCCGGTCCTCGGCCACGATCACGGCCGCCCGGGTGCGGCCCGCGACGTCGTACGAGTACAGGACGCGGTGCCCGCTGCGAGCCTCCACCCGGTAGCCGCGGTCGGGCATCTCGTAGAAGCCGTCCGCCGCCTGCCGGGCCAGGGCCTCGGCCGCCGATCCGGCCCCGTCGTCACCCGACCCCTCGTCGGCGAACGCCCCCGCCTCGTGGGGTCGGCCCGTGCACTCCAGTGTCAGCAGGGCCGCGCCGCCGCCCTCCAGGGGGCTGTCCTCGCCGACCCGTTCGGGTGTCTTCGCCTTCAGCGGACCGCTGTACGGCGTCGCGGGCGCCGCCGGCTTCGCCACGATCAGCCCGTCGGGCACCTCGGTGCCGCACGCCGTGAGCGCCAGCAGGCCGACGGCGGCCGGAACCGCCCGGCGCAGTGCATTGCGCATCGTCGTACCACCCTCCCCGCACGGCGCCCGGTGCGCCGTCCCGCCCTGGGACGCGGGAGGGAGCCGGAACGTTCAGCCCGTCACGGGCGGACCTGGATCACGGCGTGCGTCCCCGCGGTGCGCCAGGCGCCGTCCGGGGCCGCCGCGTCGAGCGCCCGCTCCGCATCCGCGTCGAGCCCCACGATCACCTGCGACTTCAGGGTGCGCAGCGCGGCCACCGGACCGGGGAAGTACGCGGTGCGCCCGGCGAACGGCGTGGTCGGGGGCCAGAGCCGGTCGCCCACCAGGCGGCGGTAGTTGAGATCTCCCTTGAAGAGGGTGACGGTCGCGCGGGCGAAGTCGGCCCGCAGGTCGTCGGGCATGTCCGCGTAGGGCAGCGGCGCGCAGGAGAACGGGTGGGCGCGCACCTCGAGCACCCCGTCGCGCATCGCCGTCCAGAGCCGGGTGCCCGCCGCGTGCGCCGCGGTGTGGGCCTCGACCGCGGTCAGATGGCGCAGCGCGTCGAGGACGTCGGCGGTCGTGGCGTCGGAGACGTAGTACGGGTACGGCTTGACGTGGAGGACGACGCGGGCGGCCCGGCCGTGGTGCAACAGGTGGTCGGCGAGCAGCAGATCGGGGACGAGTTCGCGGCCCGCGTTGTCGGCGACCAGGTACACCGTGTTCGGGGCCCCGGCGGGCAGCAGCCGCCACAGGGCGGCGGAGTCGTCGACGATCACCGGTGACTCGGTCCCGCCGTCGCCCGGCGTCCCGGCTCCCATCCGGAAGCCGAGGTCGGCGCGGTTGCCCCACAGGGAGCCGTGCAGCAGCGCGGCCGCCTGTTCGTCGAGCGGCCGTGCGGCGATCCGGTCCAGGGCGGCGCGCTCCGCGTCGGCCTCGGCGGTGTGCAGCTCGGCCAGTTTGAAGGGGCGGAACGGATCGACGCCCTGCCACGGCCCCGGGCCGAAGTAGCCGACGGCGTCGAGGAGTCTGCGGTAGAAGTAGCTCTCGGCCCACAGGAACGGCGTCTGGAGCCAGGGCCGGCCGATGTGCTCCGGCGCGCCCCAGACGTCCCACCACGCCCGCCCGGGCGCGTCGGCGGCGAGGGGCCCGATCGCTCCCCCGGTGCTCTCGCGCAGCAGCGCGTCCAGGGCGCGGCGCTGCTCGGGCGGGTACGGGAAGGCGTCGAGCAGCCGTCGGACCAATGCCGGGTTCCGATCGAGGAACACGCCGCGGGGGAAGGAGCCGGGCTCGTCGCTCACGACGACCGGGGCGTCGGGGGTGGGATCGGGCAGCATGCGGCCTCGTCGTACGTCGTCCTGGGCGGGTGGTGGAACGCCGATGCTACGGGCCCTCCACCAGCTCGCGGAGGCGATCGAGGTCGGCGGCGACCGTGTCCGCGTCCCGCTCGAAGTCGGCGTCGCTCGTTCCCGGCTGCCGGCGGAGGGTGAAGACGACCTCGCTCTCGTCACCGTCGGGGATCACCCGGACCGGGTTGTGGAAGGTCTCCCCGGACGGCAGCGTGACGTGGTGATCGAGGACGCCCAGGTCGTTGCGCGGCACGAAGCTCACGACGACCCGTCCCAGCGGGGAGGAGTCGGCGACCCACTGGCCGTCGACCTCCTCGATCGAGGCGCCGAGGCCATGGGCCCACGCGGGGAGGTTCAGCGGGTCCGCCGCGTAGGCGTAGACCTCGTCGGCCGTGCGGTGGATGTGCACGCCGAGGTGGCGTGACGTTCTGTCGGCGCTGTTCATGGGGCGATGCTAAGGGACCGTCCGCGCTGTCTTCTTGAACGAATCGGACCGGGGCGCGCCGGACGCCCCGGGAAGCGTCGAGTACCGTCCTGGGAGAGAACGCGCAGGTGAGTGAGTTGCGCTGAACAGCCCGGGGGGGCCATGAACAGGAAAAGTGCCCAGGACACGCACGTGGCGGCGCACGGGATCACGCACGGGGTCGAGGGGCAGCCCGACTGCTGGACGCGCGCCGCCGAGCTGGCCGTGCGGCACCGCGCGGTGCTGCCGCGGCGCGGCGAGCGGGTCGCGGTCGTCGGGTCCGGGGCGTCGTACGCGATGGCCCAGGCGTACGCGGCGCTGCGCGAGGCGGAGGGACACGGCGAGACCGACGCGTTCAGCGCGTCGGCGTTCCTGTACGGCCGTGAGTACGACCGCATCGTGGCCCTCACCCGCACCGGTACGGCGCCGGTGATGCAGCGGCTGCTCGGCAAGGTGCACGACAGCGTGCCCAGCGTCGCGATCACCGCTTCGCCCGACGCGCCCGGCATCGCCGACCACACGCTGCGCCTGGACTTCGCCGACGAGCCGCGGGAGGCGATCGCCACCCTCTTTCCCACCACCGTGCTCGCCCTGCTCCGGGCTCACCTGGGCGAGAACCTGGACGACGCCACCGACGACGCCTACGAGGCGATCGAGGAGTCACTGCCCCAAGTGCTGCTCGGGGCACGGCAGTTCACCTTCCTCGGCTCCGGCTGGACGTACGGCATCGCGGAGGCGGCCGCACAGCTGATGCGGGACAACGCGGGCACCTGGGCGCAGGCCTACCAGGAGCCGGAGTACCGCCCGCGGCCCGCCGGGCCGGGGCAGGAACAGGGCGAGGTCACGTGGGTGTTCGGCGACGTGCCCGAGCAGCTCGCCCAGGCGGTGCGCGAGGCCGGCGGCACGCTGGTGTCGTCCGCCCGTGACCCGCTGGCCGAACTGGTCCGGGTGCAGCGGCTCGCGGTCGCCGGAGTGGCGCGGCCCGCGACCTGAGCCGGAGGCGTCAGCTCAGGGGGTGGCCCACGATGCTGTACGTGACGGCAGGGACGTCCTGCGTCGCGTAGAAGTGGCCGACGCGGGCGTCGAAGCGGGCGCTGTCCCCCGCCTCCAGGTGGTGGCGCACGTCGTCGACGATCAGGTCCACCCGGCCGGACACGACCATCACGTACTCGACGGAACCGGCGCCGTGCGAGCTGAGCTGGCTCTGCGAGTGCGGGTGGAGGCGGGAGCGGTAGATCTCCGTACGGCCGTGGCCGGGGGCGGCGAACAGGAGGTTCACGCTCGTCTCGCCGTCGGGCTCGTCGAGTTCGCCGGCCCGCACGATGTGCGGGGGCAGCAGGGAACGTCGCAGCAGGTCCGCCGGGTCGGTGCCCAGCGCCGCCGCGATCCGGTGGAGCACGTCGAGGGTCGGATTGGCCTCGGCGCGCTCGATCTGGGAGAGCAGCCCCTTGCTGACGCCGGTCGCGGCCGACAGCTCGCGCAGGCTCCAGCCTCCGGCCAGGCGGCGCCTGTTGAGGTTCACCGACAGGGCGTCCCGCGCCCCGTCGGACGCGGCCGCCGCCGGGGCACCGGCCGCCTCGGCGGGGACGGCGGGCGTCGTGGGAACCGTGGGCACCGTTTCTCCTCGGCAACTGGCCTGCACGCCGGGGCCGTACAGGGAACATGTGCTGGTCAGCGTCAGTCTAGGGGGTCCGGCGACGGTTGTTCAGCCGGCTGCGGCGAGCATCCTCCGGGTCCACGCGTGGCGGGGCCGGTCCAGGACCTCGGCGGCCGTTCCGTGCTCCACGAGTTCCCCGCGGTACATCACGGCGACGTCGTCGGCGATCTGCCGGACCACGCCGAGGTCATGGGTGATGAACAGCACCGCGAACCCTTGTGCGCGGCGCAGATCGGCCAGCAGGTTGAGGAGTTGGGCCTGCACCGAAACATCGAGGGCGGCGACCGCCTCGTCGCAGATCAGCAGCTCCGGGCGGACAGCCAACGCCCGGGCGACGGCGACGCGTTGGCGTTCACCGCCGGAGAGCACGCCCGGTCTGCGGTCGGCGTAGTGGCCGGGCAGGCCGACCTGGGCGAGGAGTTCGGCGATCAGGGCGGTCGCCTGCTCGGCGCGGGCGCGGCGGCCGGTCGCGTCCAGCCGCCCGGCGGCGGACAGTGCCTCGCGCAGGGTGGTGCCGACGGTGCGCAGCGGGTTGAGGGAGGAGTACGGGTCCTGGAAGACGATCTGCACCCGGGAGGCGAGCGCGGCCCGCTCGGCACCGGCCGGGCGGCGGCCGGGGGTCAGCGGGACGCCGCCGACCTCGGCGGCGCCCGAGGAGAAGGTCTCCAGGCCGACGGCGATCCTGGCCAGGGTGGTCTTGCCCGATCCGGATTCGCCGACGAGGGCGGTGACCCGGCCGCGCGCCACGCTCAGGGAGACGTCACGGACGGCGGTGTGCCGCTGCCCGCCCGAGCCGAAGGTGCGGTGCACGCCCTGGAGCCGCAGGGCCGGGCTGTCGTCGGCGGGTGCGCCGGTGCGCGCCTCCGCGAGGGCGGTGGCCTGCGGGCGGGGCGCGGCGAGCCGGTCACCGAGTTCCGCGGCGCGGACACAGGCGTTCTGCCTTCCGCCGGATTCCTCGGGCCACAGGCGCGCCGGGGTGGTGCGGCAGACGGGGGCCGCGTGGGCGCAGCGGTCGGCGAAGGGGCAGCCTGCGCCCCGGCCGCCGGGAGCGGGCACGGATCCCGGAATGACGGGCAGCCGCTCGTAGCGCTCGCGAACGGACGGCTCCGCAAGCAACAGACCCTGTGTGTAAGGGTGTTGGGGATCCGCGCCGAGTTCGGCGGAGCGGCCCTGCTCCAGAACGGAGCCCGCGTACAGCACGTAGACCCGGTCGCAGGAGGAGAAGGCGACCCGCAGGTCGTGGGTGATCAGGACGAGGCCCATGCCCCGGTCGCGCTGGAGGCCGCGCAGCAGATCGAGGACGGCCTGCTGGTTGGCGGCGTCGAGGGCGGTGGTGGGCTCGTCGGCGATGAGCAGTTCGGGGTCGCCGGCCAGGGCGGCCGCGGCGGCGACGCGCTGGCGCATGCCGCCGGACAGTTCGTGCGGGTAGCGGTCGGCGGTCTCGGGGCCGAGGCCCACCTCGGCCAGGCGCGCGGCGACCTCGGCGCGCCGGGCCGCGCTCCGGGCCCGGCGTCCGGTGGCTCCGATGAGGGCGGGCAGGTCGGGGCGGAGCCCGTCGGCGATCTGCCGGCCGCAGGTCAGCTGCGGGTGCAGCATCGTGAACGGGTCCTGCATGAGCAGCGTGACGCGGCGTCCGCGCAGTGCGTGCCGGGCCCGCTCGGGCAGGTGCCGGACCTCCTCGCCGCCCAGCCGTACGCTGCCGCCCGCGACGGCGGTGCCCTCGGGCAGCAGGCCCACCACGGCGCGTGCGGTGAGGGACTTGCCGCTGCCGGACTCGCCGACGACGGCGACGCTCTCGCCCGGCCCGACGCGCAGGTCGATCCCGTCGAGGAGGGTGACGGGGTCGCCGGGACCGGCGGTGGCGATCACGCGCAGGCCGCGGACGTCCAGCAGGGGGCCGCCTCCGGTGGCGGTGGTCCGGCCGGGATCCGTCGCCTCGGACGGCTGAGACATCAGGACCTCCGGTCGGAGAAGATTTCGAAGAGCCGGTCGCCGAGCAGGTTCAGCACCACGGCGGAGACGACGATGGCGAGCGCGGGAGCGAGCGCGGCGGACGGGTTGTCGTAGAGCAGCGTGCGGTTCTCGGCGAGCATCCGGCCCCAGTCGGGAGCCCCGGGCGGCACGCCCAGGCCGAGGAAGGACAGGGACGACAGGGCGACGATGGCGCCGGCGAAGTTCAGCATGGTGTTCGCGACGACCACCGGGAGCACGTTGGGCCAGATGTGCCGGACCATCACGGTGGTGCGGGACAGTCCGAGGGTCTCGGCCGCCTCCACGTACGCGCGGTGGCGCTGTTCCAGGACCGCGGACCGGACGAGGCGGACGTCGCCCGGCGAGGTCAGCACCACCAGGACGGTGACGGCCAGCAGATAGCCCCCGCCGCCGATGCCCGCCACGACCAGCGTGACCAGGAGGGCGGGCAGGGCGAGGAGCAGATCGGCCCAGCGGCGCACGAGGACGTCGGTGAGGCCGCCGAGATACCCGGCGGTCAGGCCGAGGACATTGCCGATGACCATCGATCCGAGGGCGACGAGGGCGGCTCCGGCGAGCGTCGAGCGCGCGCCCGCGACGACCATCTGCGCGATGTCCCGGCCGAGTTCGTCGGTGCCGAGCGGGTGCGCGCCGTCCGGCATGGCGGCGCCGGTCAGCAGGTCCTGCGCCGCGAAGTCGGGGAAGATCCACTGCCCGGCGATCGCGGCGAGGGCGAGCAGCAGCACGACCGCCGCGCACACGAGGGTGAGCGGCGCGGGCCTGCGGCGCCGGCGGCGGACGGGTGTGCGGGGGGCTTCGGTGAGGGTGTCGGTGGTCATGCCTGCCTCTTCGCGCGGCGGGGCGCCGTCGGTGCGGGACGCAGCCGCGGGTCGGCCAACGGGTGGAGGAGATCGGTGGCGAGGTTGGCCAGACAGATCAGTGCGGCGATCAGCAGCGCCTCGGCCTGGACGACCGGCACGTCCCGGAACGTCACCGACGAGACGAGCAGTTGTCCGAGCCCCGGCAGGGCGTAGACCTGCTCGACCATCACGGTGCCCGCCAGCAGGTAGGCGAGGACCAGGCCGATGCCGGTGGTGACGGGTACGACGGTGCCGCGCAGGACGTAGCGGGTGAGGACGGTGCGGGTGCGGACGCCGCGGGCGCGCGCGAAGGTCACGTGCTCCCGGTCGAGTTCGCGGATCACCGCCGTGCGGGTCAGTTTGAGCAGCACACCCGTGACGGCGAGGCCCAGGGTGACGGCGGGCAGGACCAGGTGGAGCAGCCGGTCGCCCGCGCCGCCGTCGCCGGTGCCGTAGGCGGGGAACCAGCCGAGGAGCAGCGAGAACACGTAGATGAGGACCAGTCCCCCGGCGAACGCGGGCGTGGACAGGGCGACGACACCGAGGCTCTGCGCCACCCGGTCGCTCGTGCGACGGGCGCGCAGCCCGGCGAGCACGCCGAGGGGAAGTCCCACGAGGAGTGCCACGGCGAAGCCCAGCAGGACGAGTTCGACGGTGAGCGCGAGCCGGTCGCCGAGCACCGCGGAGACGTCGGCGCCGGTGCGGATGGAGACCCCGAGGTCACCGCGGACGGCGTCGAGCAGCCAGTGTCCGTACTGTGCGGCCAGCGGTTCGTCGAGCCGGTACCGGGCGCGTACGGCGGCCAGCGCGTCCGGGGTGGCGTTGCGGGCGCCGAGCAGGGTGCGGGCCGGGTCGCCGGGCGCGAGCCGCACCAGGGCGAACACGGCAACGGACAGCACGGCGAGCAGCGCCGCGGTCCCGGCGAGCCGGCGGGCCACGTAGCGCCAGGGCAGTGCCGTGCCGAGCCGCTCGCGCAGCCGGGGCGCGGGCAGCGGCCTGCCGTCGAACGACGCGCCGGTGGCGGGGAGTTCTGCGGTCACGGGGTCCGGTCCTTCGCAGGGTGGGCGGTGTCCTCGCCGACGACGTGGCGGGCGAGCCAGGCCTCGGCGCGGGCCGCCGCGTCGAGGAGGTGCGCGGGGTCGGTGAACTCGTGGCCCTCGCCGGGGTAGACGTGCAGTTCGACGGGGGCCGCGCCGCCCCGGCTCCAGGCCCGGTACAGCTCGTGGGCCTGGGAGACGGGGGTGACCCGGTCGCGTTCGCCGTGCAGCACCAGGACGGGGATGTCGGGTGCCGGGCGGAAGACGGGCGAGTTCGCGACGAGCGCGGCGCGGCCCTCGGGTGTCCGGGCGTCGCCGATGCCGTAGGTGTGCTCGTAGCCGCCGCCGATGTTCGAGGTGTGGGCGAAGCTGAGCCAGTCGGTCGGCGCGGAGACCACGACGGCGGCGCGGAAGGCGCCGCTGCGGGCGGCCGTGGCGGCGAGGTGTCCGCCGTAGCTGTGGCCGAGCACGGCGGCTCTGCCGGGTGCGGCCTCGCCGCGCTCGACGGCGGCGGTGACGCCGGTCAGCAGGTCGTCGAGGTCGCCGCGGCCGAGGTCGCCGACGACGCCGAGGGCGTGGTCGAGTCCGTAGCCGCTGCTGCCGCGCACGTTGGGCAGCAGGACCAGCCAGCCCGCCGCGGCGAGCGCGGGGGCGAGGCCGAGGACGTCGCCGGGGGCGTGTCCCGCGGACCACTGCCAGGACGGACCGCCGTGCACCAGGACGGCCAGGGGGCGGGGGCCCGTCCGGCCCATGCCGGGGGCCGGGGTGCCGGGCGCGTCGAGCAGGAGACCGTGCACGGGGCGGCCGTCGGCCGAGGTCCAGGAGGTCTCGCGGGTGCGGACCGGGGCGAGTGCGGTGTGCGCCGCGGCGTGCGGGTTGAGCCCGGTGACGGGACGCCAGGACCACGCGTCGGGACCGGCGGTGGCCGCCACGACGGCCTGAGGCGGGCGGCCGGGGGCGTCGAGGACGGCCGCGGCGAGCGTGCCGTCGGCGCTGAGCGCGAGCGCGGGCTGGAAGGCCGGCCCGCCGAGCACGGCCTGTTCCTGCCACACGGTCGTGACGTCGGCGCCGCCGTCGGCGGCGGGGTCGAGGCGGACGCGTGCGATCCGGCTACCGGTTCCGGCCCAGCCCGCCAGCAGGAGCCGGTCCGCCGCGTGCGGGTCGGGGAGCAGCCAGGTGGCGTCCTCGGCGGCGGTCGGGCGGGTGACGGTGCCGTCGGCGAGGTCCACGAGGACCGGTCGCCCCGCGACGATGGAGATCCCCTCGACGACGACGGCGCGCCGGCCGTCCGGGGTCAGGGCGGGGGCGGCCAACTGCCCTTGCGGTGCGTAGAGGGTGCGGGTGCTGCCGTCGGTGAGGTCGACGTGGGCGAGCCGGCCGCGGTAGTAGCCGCTCGGCAGGTTCTCCGGCGAGACGGTCGCGACCGCGCGGGGGCCGCCGCGCCAGGCGACGTTCCACACGGTGAGGCCGGGCGGGCCCGCCTCGCGCAGAACGACGGTCTCCGGCTGGGCGGGCAGCGCGGCGTGCAGCAGCCGTCGGCGTCCGGCGTCGGGCCGGAAGGACTCGGGGGCGGGGTTCCGGCCCAGCCGTACCGGAAGCCCGAGGTGCATGCCGTCGCGCTCGGCGCCGTCGTCGGCGACCAGCAGCAGCACCTCGCTCCCGTCGTCGGCGACGAGCAGGTCCTCGGTCTCGCCGGGGATCGACGCGAGCGTCGTCGTACGGCCGTCGAGGGTGTCCCAGAGGGTCAGCGCGGGCAGTGCGGCCGGGGTGTCGGACCCGGTGACGAGCAGCAGGGTGCGGGAGTCGGGCAGCCAGCGCGGGAACTGTCCGGCGAGGGTGCCGCCCGTCTCGCGTCCGTCGGCCTCCACGAGGCGGACGTGGGTGCCGCCGGATCCTGCGACCGTCACCGCCACCTGCCGCCCGTCGGGGCTCGGCCGCGCCTCCAGCGGATGGTCGAGGTCGAGCACCGCCTCCAGCACGCGCCGCACCGCGGCTGCCGCGGGCCGTTCACGGACGGGCCGTTCGCGGACGGGAGAGGGGGCGGGGCGGGGCATGCTCGTTCCGTTCGTGGTGCCGGATGGGGTGCGTGTGCCGGGCGCGGGAGGGGGTGAGGAGTGCACCCGGCACACGCGGTCGAGGGGGCGGTCCGGCCGTCGGGCCGGGGCTCGGACGGTCGGTCAGGCGGTCTTCTTGACGCGGGCCGCCCAGGGTCCGACGAGGGCGAACGCTCCGGGCTCCTCGAGCACGTACTCGGGCGCGAGGGCCGTGGCCGTCTGCGCCCACCACAGCGGCAGGTACGGCAGTTCGGGCGCCGCGTCCTGGAGCGCGCCGAGGAGCAGGCGGCCGCGCTCGGCCTTGTCGGTCTCGGTCCTGGCGCGGGCCAGCGCGTCGTCGACGTCGGCGTTCTCGAAGTGCGGCAGGTTCGTCGCCGAGGCCGCGCTCGCGAGGTAGGAGTCCGTCAGCTCGGCCGGGTCGCCGGTCACGGGGAAGTACCACAGGAACTGCAGCGGCTTCTTGCCCGGCACCAGATCGGCGATCCACTGCTCCAGCGTGACCTCCTTGACCTTGAGCGTGATGCCCAGCTCCTTGAGCGCGTCGGCGAGGGCGAGCGCCGCCTTGCCGAGTTGCGGGCCGCTGTTGGGGTACGAGAGGTCGAGGCTGAAGCCGTCCTTGTGCCGCGACTTGGCCAGCTCGGCCCGGGCGGCCTCGATGCTGTGGTCGAAGGCGGGCAGCGCCGCGTAACCGCGCTTAACCTTGCCCTCGTCGAGCAGGTCGCCCCACATCTGCGGGGACACGAGCGTCGAGGCGACCTCGGCCTTGCCGTGCAGGATGCCGCGGACCATGCCGGACCGGTCGGCGGCGTACGCGAACGCGCGGCGCACGTGCACGTCGTCGAAGGGGGCCTTGGCGGTGTCGAAGGCCAGCGCGACGACGGAACGGTCGCCGGTGTAGGTGACCTCGGCCGTCGACTCCCAGCTGCGGGCCTCGTCGGAGGGCAGGTTCAGGGCTCCGTCGACGGAACCGGACTTCATGGCCACGAGACGGGTGCCCGCGTCGGGGATGAACGACAGCTTCAGCGTCCGCACCGAGGGGGTGTCGCCCCACCAGGCGCCGTTGCGCTCCAGTTGTACGTGGTCGTCGGGCACGAAGGAGGTCACCTTGTAGGCGCCGGTGCCGAGGAGCAGGGTCTTGGCGGTGCCGACCTTGCCCTTGTTCTCGGCCAGGAACGCCTTGCTGCTGATGAGCAGGGTGCCGGGTGTCGGCGTCCAGGCGAACGCGGCGTCCGCCGCCTTGAGCCTGATCGTGATCTCGCGGTCGCCGGTGGCCTTCACCGAGGCCACGTTCGCCCAGGCGTAGGCGAGGGCGCTGCCCTCGGCGCGGGCGGCCTCGATGGAGGCGATGACGTCGTCGGTGGTGACCTCGGCGCCGTCGGAGAACGCGGCGCCGGAGCGCAGTGTGTAGACGTACGTCTTGGCGTCGGGCTGCTTCCAGGACGCGGCGAGCCCGGGCTCCAGCTCTCCGGTGGGGCCCACCGCGAGCAGGGACTCCTGGACGAGCGCGGCCACCAGGTAGTTGAGAATGCCGGCCTCACGGCTGATGTCCAGGCTGGAGAGCGACGAGGGCAGCGCCAGGGTGAGCTTCTCGACGGGCGTGTCCGTGCCCCGGGCGGCCGTCCCGCGGGCGCCGCCGTCCTTGCGCTGGGGCGAACACGCGGAGACGACCACGGACGCGGCGAGCACACCGGCGCCCGCTCCCGCCACCCGCAGCACTCCACGCCTGCTGAACCGTCCGCCCACCTCGGAGTTCACCGTGTCCACCTATCGCCACTGACTCGCGCGTCCACTGCGCGAGCCCATCTGGGCGTGGACGGTATACGCAGGGCTTGGGGGATGTCAAAGGTCGGCTTATCGACTTCAGAGGGGCCGACGGAGGGGGCCAGCAGACGGGCGGGTGGGCGCGGATGGGCGGGCAGCAAAAAGCCCCGGCCGGGAGTGATCCCGGCCGGGGCCTGTCGAAAACTGAGTACTGCTGGTGTCCGAGGGGGGACTTGAACCCCCACGCCCGATAAAGGGCACTAGCACCTCAAGCTAGCGCGTCTGCCATTCCGCCACCCGGACAAGGTGTCGGCGCTCACGGGGCGTTGCCCGCGGCGACACGGACAACGATACCAAGACTTCGGAGCACCTCTCACCTGCATAAACACCCACCCTGGAGGGCTTCGGCGCAAACGCAGAAGTGCCGACCGGAATCTCTTCCGATCGGCACTCCCGGCCGCTGTCGCGGCTCTGTGTGTCCGAGGGGGGACTTGAACCCCCACGCCCGATAAAGGGCACTAGCACCTCAAGCTAGCGCGTCTGCCATTCCGCCACCCGGACAAGGTGTCGGCGCTCGCGAGGCGTTGCCCGCGGCGACATGGACAACAATACCAAGACTTCGGGGCGCCCTTCACCCGTGTATCCGCCCACCGGGAGCCCGCCCGGCACCCCTTTACCGTGTGTGATCACTTGGTCGCGTCAGCGCACGGAAAGGGGCTTCGACCTCGGGTTTCGTCGTCGGTGGGCGGATCTCCCGCTAGGCCGCCGGCCGAGTGGTCACGGCATCAGGTGGTAGTCGGGGAAGTTCCCCGGCAACCGCTCCCCCGCCGGCCCCTGCGTGACGGCGCGCACCAGCAGCTCCCCGCCGACGAACGCGCCGCGCCAGGACGCCCCGAAACCGCCGAACAGCTCGTCCCGGTCGCCGCGCGAGCGGGGCTTGCCGTGGCCGACCTTGAAGGCGCGGATCTGCGGGGCGAGCCGCTCGTAGGTCTCCTCGTCGTCGGTGGAGAGGGTCGCGACCAGGGCGCCGTTCGACGCGTTCATCGCCGCGAGCAACTCCGCCTCCGTGTCGACCAGCACGATGGTGTCGACCGGGCCGAAGGGTTCGGCGTGGTGCAGCGGTGAGGACGGGGGCGGGCCGAGGAGTGTCACCGGGTGGACGTAGGCGCTGGTGTCCTGGCCGGGCAGGAAGCGGTCCGGGTCGGGAGCGGCGCGGTGCAGCGGCACGGCCCCGCGGTCGATCGCCTCGCCGACCTGGTCGGTGAGTTCCTTGGCCTTGGCCGTGTTGATGAGCGGGCCGAAGTCGAGCTGCGGGTAGGGGTCCTCGGCGTTCTCGACGGCGAGCGGGTGTCCGACGCGCAGGGTGCGTACCGCGGGCAGGTACGCGGCGAGGAACGCGTCGAAGGCGTCACGCTGCACGACGAACCGCGGGTAGGCGGTGCAGCGCTGCTTGCCGTAGTCGAAGAGCTTGGGGATCACGGCCGCCAGCCCGTCCCAGTCCGTGTGGTTCCAGATGCCCCAGGTGTTGAGTCCTTCCTGTTCGAGGATGTGCCGCTTGCCGAGGTCGGCGACGGCCGTGGCCACGGCGGCGCCGGTGTCGCGTCCGCCGACGAAGGAGACGCAGCCGATCTCGGGCGCCCGCACCAGCGCCTGGGAGAGCTGCCCGCCGCTGCCGCTGACGAGCGTGACGGGAATCCCCTCGCGGGCGGCGAGGGCGCAGGCCAGGGTCAGACAGGAGACACCGCCGTCGGTCGGGGTCTTGGCGATGACCGCGTTCCCTGCCAGTGCCTGCACCAGCATGGCGTGAACGAGCACGCTCATCGGATAGTTCCAGCTGGCGATGTTGGAGACCGGTCCGGCCAACGGCGTGCGGTCACCGAGGAGTTCGTCGATGCCGTCGACGTACCAGCGCACTCCGTCGATGGCCCGGTCCACGTCGGCCCGGGCGAGCCGCCACGGCTTTCCGATCTCCCAGACGAGGAGCAGGGCGAGCAGGTCGCGGTGCTGGGTGAGGGCGTCGAGGGTGGCGGCGACGCGGGCGCGGCGCTCGGGCAGCGGGACGTGCCGCCAGGCGCGGTGCTGGTCGAGGGAGGCGCGTACGGCCTGGTGGGCGGTGTCGGCGTCGAGGCGCGGCGGGCCGACGACGGGGCTGCCGTCGACGGGGGTGGTGGCGGGCAGCGTACGGCCGTCGGCCTGCCATTCGCCGTTCCAGAAGTTGAGGACACGGTCGTCACGGAAGGCCTCGGGGGCCGCGCCGAGGCAGCGCTGCCAGGCGTCGTTCCAGGACGTTCCTGCTTTGAGGGTGGTTGCCATTGCGTTCGGTCTCCGCTCACGGTGCACAGTCGGGGCGGGCGTCTTGCTGGCTGTTGGTGCTGTGGACGGGAGGTGCCCGCTGGGCACCTCCCGTATGCCAAGGACCGTACGGGGAACGGCGGCCGGCACGTATGAATCGCGTCACTCGCCGTCGGCGAGGCGTTCCGTCACGAGCCGGGCCGTCTCGGTCGGTGTCGAACCGACCCGTACACCGGCCTCTTCCAGCGCCTCCTTCTTGGCCTGAGCGGTGCCGGAGGAGCCGGAGACGATGGCCCCGGCGTGCCCCATGGTCCTGCCTTCGGGGGCGGTGAACCCGGCGATGTAGGCGACGACGGGCTTGGTGACGTGGTCGCGGATGTACGCCGCCGCCCGCTCCTCGGCGTCACCCCCGATCTCCCCGATGAGGACGACCAGTTCGGTCTCCGGATCGTTCTGGAACGCGCCGAGGCAGTCGATGTGGCTGGTGCCGACGACGGGGTCGCCGCCGATGCCGACACATGTCGAGAAGCCGATGTCCCGGAGTTCGTACATGAGTTGGTAGGTGAGGGTGCCGGACTTGGAGACGAGTCCGATCCGGCCGGGTTTGGTGATGTCGGCGGGGATGATGCCCGCGTTGGACCCGCCCGGTGTGATCAGGCCCGGGCAGTTGGGCCCGATGACGCGGGTGCCCTTGCTCCGGGCGTACGCGTGGAAGGCGACGGAGTCGTGCACCGGGATGCCCTCGGTGATGACGACGGCGAGGGGGATGCGGGCGTCGGCGGCCTCGACGACGGCGGCCTTGGCGAAGGCGGGCGGCACGAAGATGACGGTGACGTCGGCGCCGGTACGGGCGACGCCGTCCGCGACGCTGCCGAACACGGGGACGGTGCGGTCGTCGAAGTCGACGGTGCGGCCGGCCTTGCGGGGGTTGACTCCGCCGACCACGTTCGTGCCCGCGGCGAGCATGCGGCGGGTGTGCTTCATGCCTTCGGCACCCGTCATGCCCTGGACGAGGACCCTGCTCTCCTTGGTGAGATAGATGGCCATGTCCCGGCTCCTCAGTCGGTGTCGGTCGCGAGTTCGGCGGCGCGGCGCGCGGCGCCGTCCATGGTGGTCGCCTGCTGGATCAGCGGGTGGGCGCGGGCGTCGAGGACGGCACGGCCGCGGGCGGCGTTGTTGCCGTCGAGCCGGACGACGAGCGGCTTGGTCAACCGGACGCTGTCCAGGGCACGGACGATGCCGTCGGCGACCGCGTCGCAGGCGGTGATGCCGCCGAAGACGTTCACGAGGACGGATCTCACGGACGGGTCGGAGAGGATGACGTCGAGTCCGTCGGCCATCGTGCGGGCCGAGGCGCCGCCGCCGATGTCGAGGAAGTTGGCGGGGCGGGCGCCGCATCCGGCGACGACGTCGAGGGTGGACATGACCAGTCCGGCGCCGTTGCCGATGATGCCGACCTCGCCGTCCAGCTTCACGTAGTTCAGGCCCTTGGCGGCGGCCTCCGCCTCCAGGGGGTCGTGATGCGTGGCCTCCTGCGCGCCCCAACGCTTGCGCCGGAAGCGGGCGTTGTCGTCGAGGGTGACCTTGCCGTCGAGCGCGAGGATCTGCCCCTGCGCGGTGCGCACCAGGGGGTTCACCTCCACCAGGACGGCGTCCTCGCGGGTGAGGACGTTCCAGAGGCGTACGAGGACGTCGACGGTCTGCGGTGGCAGGCCGGCGGCTGCGGCGATCCGGGCGGCCGTGGCCGTGGTGACGCCCTCCGCCGGGTCGACCGGGATCCGGGCGACGGCCTCGGGCCGTGCGGCGGCGACCTCCTCGATCTCCGTGCCGCCCTCGGCGGACGCGATGGCGAGGAAGGTGCCGGCGGCACGGTCGAGCACGTAGGAGACGTAGAACTCGTCCGCTATGTCGACCGGTTGGGCCAGCATCACCGTGCCGACGGTGTGGCCCTTGATGTCCATCCCGAGGATCTGGCGTGCGGTGAGCTCGGCGGCGGCCGGGTCGGCGGCCATCCTGACGCCGCCCGCCTTGCCCCGTCCACCGGTCTTGACCTGGGCTTTGACGACGACGCGCCCGCCGAGCCCGCGGGCGATCCCGCGCGCTTCCTTCGGGGAGTCGGTGATCTCCGCGCGCGGCACCACGATGCCGTGTTCCGCGAAGAGTTCCCTTGCCTGGTGTTCGTACAGGTCCATTTCGGCTCCTGATCTGAAAGTGCCGCACGCCCCCTGGACACCACCCACCGGATGCGGGATAACAAGGTTCATACAGTATTCGTCGACTGTATGCAATGTACGAGCGACGCACGAGAGCCGTGCTCCAGCCGTGCAGAACCTCGGCCGAAGCGGCTCGCCAATCCCCTACGAAGGGACGGGATTTCGCCATGCCCCAGTCGTCCACCGCGGACAACGGCCAGGAGCAGATCTCCGGAGGTCATCTGGTCGCCAAGGCACTGAAGGCCGAGGGGGTGGAGGTCATCTACACCCTGTGCGGCGGCCACATCATCGACATCTACGACGGTTGCGTCGACGAGGGCATCGAGGTCGTCGACGTACGCCACGAACAGGTCGCCGCCCACGCGGCGGACGGATACGCGCGGATCACCGGCAAGCCGGGATGCGCGGTGGTCACGGCTGGCCCCGGCACCACGGACGCCGTCACCGGTGTCGCGAACGCCTTCCGCGCGGAGTCACCGATGCTGCTCATCGGCGGTCAGGGAGCGCACACGCAGCACAAGATGGGCTCGCTGCAGGACCTGCCGCACGTCGACATGATGACGCCGATCACCAAGTTCGCGGCGACGGTGCCGGACACCGCGCGCGCGGCCGACATGGTGTCCATGGCGTTCCGCGAGTGTTATCACGGGGCGCCCGGGCCCTCCTTCCTGGAGATACCCCGTGACGTGCTCGACGCCAGGGTGTCGGTGGACAAGGCGCGCGTCCCGAAGGCGGGTCACTATCGCGCCTCCACCAGGTCGGCCGGCGATCCGGAGGCGGTCGAGAAACTCGCCGACCTGCTGGTGCACGCCGAGAAGCCGGCGATCCTGCTCGGCAGCCAGGTGTGGACGACGCGCGGCACACAGGCCGCCATCGAGCTGGTGCGCGCACTGAACGTGCCCGCCTACATGAACGGTGCGGGCCGCGGCACCCTGCCGCCCGGCGACCCGCACCACTTCCAGCTGTCGCGCCGCTACGCGTTCTCCAACGCCGACCTCATCGTCATCGTCGGCACACCCTTCGACTTCCGGATGGGCTACGGCAAGCGGCTGTCGCCGGACGCGACCGTCGTCCAGATCGACCTCGACTACCGCACCGTCGGCAAGAACCGCGACATCGACCTCGGGATCGTCGGCGACGCCGGCCTGGTCCTGAAGTCCGTCACCGAGGCCGCCTCGGGACGGATCAACGGGGGTGCCACCCGGCGCAAGGAATGGCTCGACGAGCTGCGCGCCGCCGAGCAGACCGCCATCGAGAAGCGGCTGCCGAACCTGCGCTCCGACGCCTCCCCCATCCATCCGTACCGCCTGGTCAGCGAGATCAACGACTTCCTCACCGAGGACTCGATCTACATCGGCGACGGGGGCGACATCGTCACCTTCTCCGGTCAGGTCGTCCAGCCCAAGTCGCCCGGACACTGGATGGATCCGGGACCGCTCGGCACCCTCGGTGTCGGCATCCCGTTCGTCCTCGCCGCCAAGCAGGCGCGGCCCGACAAGGAGGTCGTGGCGCTCTTCGGCGACGGCGCGTTCTCCCTCACGGGCTGGGACTTCGAGACGCTCGTGCGCTACGACCTGCCCTTCGTCGGGATCGTCGGCAACAACTCCTCGATGAACCAGATCCGGTACGGCCAGAAGGCCAAGTACGGCGACGCGCGCGAGCGGGTCGGCAACACCCTCGGCGACGTCCACTACGACAAGTTCGCCCAGATGCTGGGCGGTTACGGCGAAGAGGTCCGCGACCCGGCCGACATCGGTCCGGCGCTGCGCCGCGCGCGCGAGTCGGGCAAGCCGTCCCTGATCAACGTCTGGGTCGATCCGGACGCGTACGCCCCCGGAACCATGAACCAGACGATGTACAAGTGAGGTGAGTCCCTCGTGACCAAGGCCCTCGAAGGCATCCGCGTCCTCGACATGACCCACGTCCAGTCGGGCCCCTCCGCCACCCAGCTCCTCGCGTGGCTCGGCGCCGACGTCATCAAGCTGGAGGCACCGACCGGGGACATCACGCGCAAGCAGTTGCGCGATATTCCGGACGTCGACTCCCTGTACTTCACCATGCTCAACTGCAACAAGCGGAGCATCACCCTCAACACCAAGTCCGATCGCGGCAAGGAACTCCTGACCGAGCTGATCCGCCGGTCGGACGTCATGGTCGAGAACTTCGGGCCGGGCGCCGTGGACCGCATGGGCTTCACCTGGGACCGCATCCAGGAGATCAACCCGCGGATCGTCTACGCCTCCATCAAGGGCTTCGGTGAAGGCCCGTACACCAACTTCAAGGCGTACGAGGTCGTCGCCCAGGCGATGGGCGGATCGATGTCCACCACCGGCTTCGAGGACGGACCCCCGCTCGCCACCGGCGCGCAGATCGGCGACTCGGGCACCGGCGTCCACGCCGTGGCCGGCATCCTGGCCGCCCTGTTCCAGCGGGAGAACACCGGGCGCGGGCAGCGGGTGAACGTCGCCATGCAGCACGCGGTCCTCAACCTGTGCCGGGTCAAGCTGCGCGACCAGCAGCGGCTCGCACACGGGCCGCTCGCCGAGTATCCGAACGACGACTTCGGCGACGAGGTGCCCCGCTCCGGCAACGCGTCGGGCGGCGGTCAGCCCGGCTGGGCCGTGAAGTGCGCGCCGGGCGGGCCCAACGACTACGTGTACGTCATCGTGCAGCCGGTCGGCTGGGAGCCGCTCACCCGGCTCATCGGGCGCCCGGAACTCGCCGACGATCCCGAGTGGGCGACTCCGGAGGCGCGGCTGCCGCAGCTCACCAAGATGTTCCAGCTGATCGAGGAGTGGTCCTCGACGCTGCCCAAGTGGGGCGTCCTGGAGCAGCTCAACGCCCACAACATCCCCTGCGGGCCGATCCTGTCCACCAAGGAGATCATCGAGGACGCCTCCCTGGCGGCCAACGAGATGGTCGTCGAGGTGCCGCATCCGCAGCGCGGGACCTTCACCACCGTCGGCTCCCCGCTCAAGCTCTCCGACTCCCCCGTGGACGTCAGCAGTTCGCCTCTGCTCGGTGAGCACAACGAAGAGGTCTTCATCGGCGAACTCGGCCTCGGTGACGAGGAGCTGCGCCTGCTCAAGTCGAACGGGGTGATCTGATTGATGGCCGAGGACAGGACGCTCACGGTGCGGGCGCTGGTCGACACGGTGCGGGCCGAGGGACGCACGGCGCTCACCGCGCCCGAGGGCAAGGTGATCGCCGACGCGTACGGGATAGCCGTCCCCGGCGAGGAGCTGGCGGCCGATGTCGACGAGGCGGTGGCGGCAGCCGCCCGCTTCGGCAAACCGGTGGTGCTGAAGATCGTCTCCCCCGACATCCTGCACAAGACCGACGCGGGCGGCGTCGTGGTGGGGGTGGAGGGCGCTGCCGACGTCCGGGCCGCGTTCCACCGGATCATCGACAACGCGCGCGCGTACGCGCCGGACGCCCGGATCGAGGGCATCCAGGTGCAGGAGATGCTGCCGACCGGCAACGACACCCAGGAGGTCATCGTCGGGGCGGTCACCGACCCGACGTTCGGCAAGGTCGTCGCCTTCGGGCTCGGCGGTGTGCTGGTCGAGGTCCTGAAGGACGTCACGTTCCGGCTCGCGCCCGTCGACGCCGACGAGGCCGTCGGGATGCTCGACTCCATCAGGGCGGCCGAGGTGCTGCGCGGAGTGCGCGGTGCCCGGGGCGTCGACCGGTGGGCGCTCGCCGAGCAGATCCGCCGGGTCTCCCGGCTGGTCGACGACTTCCCCGAGATCGCGGAGGTCGATCTCAACCCGGTGATCGCGACGCCCGAGGGCGCGGTCGCGGCGGACATCCGGGTGATCCTCTCCGAGGGCACGGCCGCACGGCGGCGCACCTACACGCGCGAGCAGATCCTGACCAGCATGCGGCGTCTCATGCAGCCGCGGTCGGTGGCCGTGATCGGGGCCTCCAACGAGCAGGGGAAGATCGGCAATTCGGTGATGCGCAACCTCGTCGACGGCGGCTTCTCCGGGGAGATCCATCCGGTGAACCCCAGGGCCGATGACATCCTGGGCCGCAAGGCGTACAAGAGTGTCACGGACGTCCCCGGTGAGGTGGATGTGGCGGTCTTCGCGATCCCCGCCAAGTTCGTGGCAGCGGCCTTGGAGGAGGTGGGGCGCAAGGGTGTCCCGAACGCGGTGCTGATCCCTTCCGGCTTCGCGGAGACCGGTGAACAGGCGCTCCAGGACGAGATCGTGGCGATCGCGGAGCGGCACGGCGTACGGCTCCTGGGGCCGAACATCTACGGCTACTACTCGACGTGGCAGGACCTGTGCGCCACGTTCTGCACCCCGTACGACGTGAAGGGCGGGGTCGCTCTGACCTCGCAGTCCGGGGGCATCGGGATGGCGATCCTCGGCTTCGCGCGCACCACCAGGACCGGTGTGTCGGCGATCGTGGGCCTCGGCAACAAGTCGGACCTGGACGAGGACGACTTCCTCACCTGGTTCGGCGAGGACCCGCACACCCAGTGCATCGCGATGCATCTGGAGGACCTGAAGGACGGGCGCGCCTTCGTGGAGGCCGCTCGGGCGACGGTGCCCAGGAAGCCCGTGGTCGTCCTGAAGGCGGGCCGTACGGCGGCCGGTGCGAAGGCCGCCGGGTCGCACACGGGCGCGCTCGCGGGCGACGACGCCGTGTACGACGACATCCTCCGGCAGGCCGGCGTCATCCGGGCGCCCGGGCTGAACGACATGCTGGAGTACGCGCGGGCCCTGCCCGTGCTGCCCACACCGCAGGGCGACAACGTCGTGATCATCACCGGCGCGGGCGGCTCCGGGGTCCTGCTCTCGGACGCGGTGACGGACAACGGACTTCACCTCATGGAGATCCCGGACGATCTGGACGCCGCCTTCCGGGCCTTCATCCCGCCCTTCGGCGCCGCGGGCAATCCCGTCGACATCACGGGCGGCGAACCCCCGTCGACGTACGAGGCGACGATCCGGCTCGGTCTGGAGGATCCGCGCATTCACGCGCTCGTGCTCGGCTACTGGCACACCATCGTCACCCCTCCCATGGTCTTTGCGGAGGTAACGGCCCGGGTCGTGGCGGAGTTCCGGGAGCGCGGCGTCGAGAAGCCGGTGGTCGCCTCGCTGGCCGGGGACGTCGAGGTCGAGGAGGCGTGCCAGTACCTGTTCGAGCGGGGCGTGGTCGCCTACCCGTACACGACCGAGAAGCCGGTCGCGGTGCTCGGGGCCAAGTACCGGTGGGCCCGCGCGGCGGGGCTGATGGGGGGCGGTCGATGAGGTGACCCGTGGTGGGTCCGCCGGCGGTGCGCGTCGGGCGGACCCAGGACCCGTGCGCGCACGAAAGCAATGTGGACAGGGGGCGCTGGCCAGATCTTTCGACGCAAGGGGTGCGACCGTCATGACGACCACCGACCTATCCTCGTCCGGCCCCGTCAGGGAGGTGAGGGACGAGAACGGCCGCCTCTACCGGATCGGACAGACCGATCGGGACATCCTGGGGCGACCACGATGGACCATGGTGCTCTTTCCCTGGATGGGGGTGCTGGGCATCAGTTCCTCGGAGTACGCGTTCACGTCGGCCGAGGACACCCTGCACGAGGCCCACCTGTGGGACAGCGGGCACATCTTCTGGCTGATGGGTGTCTGGATCTTCTTCCAGGCTGCCGTGGCCTTCCCCGCCGGGCAGTTGCGGGAGAGCGGAAGGCTCCCGGCCCGGTACGCGATGATGCTGGGCGCGTGCGGCACGTTGTGCGGCTATCTGTCCCTGGCCTTCGCGCCGCATGTGACCGTCGCCTATCTCGGCTTCGGTGTGTTCAGCGGTATCGGGGCCGGCCTGGTGTACGCGACCAGCGTCAACATGGTCGGCAAGTGGTACCCGGAGCGCAAGGGTGGCAAGACGGGTCTGGTCAACGGCGGTTTCGCCTACGGCTCGGTGCCCTTCGTGTTCGTCTTCACGTCCTTGATGGACCTGTCGAACTACCAGGGCGTCCTGGTCATGGTCGGTGTGATCTGCTGCGCCGTGGTGGCCTTCGCCGGCTGGTTCCTGAAGGACCCGCCCAAGTACTGGTGGCCCGCGCACGTGGACCCGCTGAAGGTGACCGACGACCCGCGTGTGCGGCGTGCGCTGAGGAAGAATCCGCCCGCCGTGCACCAGTACACCCCGCGCGAGGCGGCCCGCCGGCCCGTGCTGTGGATGATGTGGTTCTGCCTGCTGTGCACCGCCGGAATCAACATCTACGGCATCGCCATGCAGGTTCCGTTCGGCAAGGAGATGGGGTTCGCCGGCGGCATCGTGGCCACCGCGATGTCGCTCAAGGCCATCGTGAACGGGACCGGCCGCGGCGTGATCGGCTGGATCTCGGACCGCGCCGGGCGTCGCAACACATTGGTCATCGTCTGTCTCGTCCTGGGGACGGCGCAGTTCGGTGTGTTCGTCTCCGGAAACATGGGCTCGATGCCCTTCTTCCTGTTCTGCTCGATGGTCTCCGGATTCGGCGGTGGAGCGATCTTCCCCTTGTTCGCGGCCATGACCGCCGATTTCTTCGGCGAGAACAACAATGCCTCCAATTACGGCATGGTCTACAGCTCGAAGCTGATCTCCGGCCTGGTGGGTGCGGGCGGCGGGGCCTTCCTCGTCGACGCCTGGGGATATGGCGGCGCCTTCGCGTTCGCCGGTTCCATCGGACTCGGCTCGGCCGTGCTCGCACTCTTCCTCAAGGCGCCCGGCAGGCCCACACCCCGGAGGCAGCGCCGGATCGTACCCAACCCGCAACCGCTCGGTGAGGAGATGGCTTGATATGACGGCGGAGCCCATCGCCGCAGGAGATTCGAGATCGTCGACCGGTGCCACGTATCGAGAGATCACCGATGAGAACGGCCGCGTCTACCGCGTCGGAGAGACGGACCGCGACATCCTCGGCCATTCACGGAAATTCATGGTGTACCTGCCATGGGTCGCGATGATGGCCATCAGCGTTTCCGAGTACGCGTACGGCTCGGCGGAGGACACCCTGTCCGCCGCGCACGGCTGGACCCAGTCGAACACCTTCTGGATCCTGAGCGTCTGGGTGTTCTTCCAGGCCGGCATCGCCTTTCCGGCAGGGTGGCTGCGGGAGAAGAACATCCTGCCCGCCAAACGGGCCGTCATGATCGGCGCGTTCATGTGCATGATCGGCTTCATCGCACTGTCGCACATGAACGATGTGTGGCTCGCGATCCTGGGGTTCGGCGTCATCGGCGGACTGGGCTCCGGCCTCGTCTATTCGACCTGTATCAACATGGTCGGCAAATGGTTCCCGGAGCGGAAGGGCGGAAAGACCGGTTTCGTCAACGGTGGCTTCGCCTACGGTTCGCTGCCCTTCATCTTCATCTTCAACTACGCCTTCGACACCTCCAACTACCACCGTGTGCTGGACATGATCGGCGCGTACGTCCTGGTGGTCGTTCTGGTCTGTGCGTTCTTCTTCCGGGACCCGCCGAAGAACTGGTGGCCCCACGACGTCGATCCGCTCGACAAGTCCGGAACGAGCAAGCGGGCCAGGTCGCTGGCGAAGAATCCGCCCGCGGTGCGCCAGTTCACCCCGATGGAGGCCGTCAGGACCGGAATGCTGCCGATCATGTGGTTGAGCCTGGTGCTCACCGCGGGTGTGTCCATCTTCGGCATCTCGTTCCAGGTGGACTTCGCCAAGGAGGTCGGTTTCGGACCGTTGGTCGCCGCCTCCTCGATGGGTGTCATGGCGGTCATCAACGGCATCGGCCGAGCCGTCGTCGGCTGGCTGTCGGACATCTGGGGGCGCAAGAGGAGCCTGGTCTTCGTGATCGTCGTGCTGGGTCTCGCCCAGTTCGGCGTCATCTGGGCCGGTGACATCAAGAGCGAGTGGCTGTTCCTGTTCTTCGCGTTCCTGTCCGGCTTCGGCGGCGGCGCGTTCTACCCGATGTTCGCGGCCCTGACCCCGGACTACTTCGGCGAGAACTACAACGCCACCAACTACGGGCTCGTCTACAGCGGCAAGCTGATCAGCGGCCTGTTCGGAGGCGGGCTCGGCTCGATGGTGGTCGCCGCGTGGGGCTACAACGGGGCCTACGCGCTGGCCGGTGGGATATCCATGGTGGCGGCCGCCTTCGCGCTGTTGCTGCGCCAGCCGGGGCGCAAGGAGGTGGAGCCGGCCGTGACCCGCGGCTGAGTCGGACACCGCACGGCAGAGGGCCCGGCGATTCGGCCGGGCCCTCTGCGCGCCTCTCACGCGCGTGGTGCGGCGATCACTTCTTGCGCAGGGCCGCCAGGTTGCCGTAGCCGATCTTCGCGTGCTTCAGGGACTGGCCGGGGTCCGTGCCGGACGGCGCGTTGTCCTGCTCGACCATGGGGTTGTGGTAGTTCTTCGCGCCGACCCGGCTGAAGAACGTCTTGTAGTCGATGACTCCGGTGCCGAAGGGCACCATGTCGTAGCCCTCGCCACTGGTGTCGTTGCGCGTTCCGTCCTTGGCGTGGAAGAGCGGGTAGCGCTTGGTGTGGCTGCGGACCAGGGCCGCCGGGTCGAAGACCTTCTTCCGCTGGGACCCGTCGTGCGCCGTGTAGGTGTGGAACTTGTACTGGGCGACGTGGGCCCAGTAGATGTCCATCTCCAGCCACACGGTCTTCGGGTCGGTGACCTTGAGGAAGTGCTCCAGCTTGCGGGTGCCGGAGCTGCGCGTCGGCCGGCCCTGCGCGTCCAGCGGTCCGCCGTCCAGGAGGAAGCCGTAGGCAGCGTCGTGGTTGTGGGTGTAGAGCTTGATCCCGGCACGGCGGGCGATCTCACCCAGGGCGTTCCACTTGTCGGCGGCGACGTCCCAGTCCGCCTTGTACGAGCTGCCGGTGGGGTCACCTCCGGTGCCCATGTGGTCCATGCCGAGGATGTTCGCGATCTCCAGATGCTTCTTGAAGGTGTCGAGGTCGGGCTGGGTGAACGGCCAGGACGACGGGATGAAGCCGTGGTTCCCCTGCGCGCGCAGTCCGTACTCGTCGAGCCAGGAGCGCAGCAGTCTGGCGCCCTCGACCGATTCGAGGTTGGCGCCGCCCGGGGCGTTCGCGTGCTGGCCGTAGCCCGCGAACTCGACCTGGCGGTAGCCGTAGCGGGCCAGTTCCTTGAAGACCTCGCGGAATCCGGAGGGCAGTTCGGAGGCGAGCGGGTCGCGGCCGGTGGCGTCGCGCACGGTGTAGAGGATGATGCCGCGCTTGTCGGCCGGCACCAGCTCCTGGCCCCGGCCGTGTCCGTGGCCGTGGTCCTCGTGCCGGGGCTGGGCGAAGGAGGGCGCGGCGCCGAAGACGGGGGCGGCGATCGCGCCCGCGCCGACGGCGGTGCAGGTGCTGAGGAAGCGGCGCCGGTCGATGCCGAGGCGTCGTCTGAGGGCGTCGTCGGTGGCGGGAGCGGCAGGAGTGGCAGGGACGTCGTGGAAGTCGGTCACGGGTGCCTCTTTCCGTTTCTCGTGCGGGACGGGTGCGGATGCGCCGGGCGCTCTTTCGCTGTGCGGGTCGGACGCCACTGGCGTGTTGTCGGTGGCGTGTGCTTCACTCTCTGTAATCGCTCCTCTGCGGGTGGGGCTGGGGAGGGCGTATGCCTCAGCCCAGGCCTGCCAGTTCCAGGAGCAGGGACTTCACTGCGGTCGCGGGGACGCGGCCGGGGAACGCATGGGGGGTGGAGCTGATGAGGACAGGTCCGTCGTCACTGTCGGTGTCTGCGGGAAGGCGGCCGTGGCTGCCGCGAATAGGTGACGGGTCGAGCGGGACGACCGCCATCCGGTAGCGCAGGCCGAGCTTCTTGCGTGCGAGCGCGCTCGCGGCCTTCACCTTGACGTAGGGGTCGTGGGGGTCCATGAACAGTTCGACCGGGTCGTAGCCGGGTTTGCGGTGGATCTCGACGAGCTGCGCGAAGTCGGGCGCGCGGGCGTCGTCGAGCCAGTAGTAGTACGTGAACCAGGCATCGGGTTCCGCGACGGCGACGAGCTCCCCGGACCGCGGGTGGTCGAGGTGATGGGCCTTCTTGCCCTCGTCGTCGAGGAGTTGGTCGATGCCCGGCAGGCCGTCGAGGGCCGCACGGGTGGCGTCGAGGTCCTCGGGGCGGCGCACGTAGATGTGGGCGATCTGGTGGTCGGCGACGGCGAAGGCGCGTGAGGCCATCGGGTCGAGGTACTCCATGCCGTCCTGCGTGTGCACTTCGAGCAGGCCGGCCCGGCGCAGCACCCGGTTGATGTCGATGGCTCGTTCGACGCGGGTGATGCCGTACTCGGACAGGGCGACGACGGTGCGGCCCTCGGCTTTGGCGTCGTCGAGCAGCGGGGCGAGGGCGGTGTCGAGTTCGGCGGCCGCCCGGTGGGCGCGGGGGTCGTCGGGGCCGAAGCGCTGCAGATCGTAGTCGAGATGAGGGAGGTAGCACAGGGTCAGGTCCGGGTGGCGGGTGGCCATGACGTGACGGGTGGCGTCGATGATCCACTGGCTGGAGACGAGGTCGGCGCCCGGACCCCAGAAGTGGAAGAGGGGGAACGTGCCGAATTTCTCGGTGAGTTCGTCGTGCAGGGCCGGGGGCCGGGTGTAGCAGTCGGGTTCCTTGCGGCCGTCGGCGTAGTAGACGGGACGGGGGGTGATGGTGATGTCGGTGTCGGCGCCCATGGCGTACCACCAGCAGATGTTGGCGACCGTGTAGCCGGGGTGGGCGCGGCGGGCGGCGTCCCAGAGTTTGTCGCCGGCGACGAGGCCGTTGTGCTGGCGCCAGAGCAGGACATCGCCGAGTTCGCGGAAGTACCAGCCGTTGCCGACGATGCCGTGCTCGCTGGGCATGGTGCCGGTGAGGAACGTGGACTGGGCGGCGCAGGTCACCGCGGGCAGCACGGTGCCCAGGGCCGCACGGGTGCCGGACTGTCCGAGGGCCTTGAGGTGCGGCATGTGGTCGAGCAGCCGCGGGGTGAGGCCGACGACGTCCAGGACGAGGAGGGGCGTCGGCTGGGAGGGCGTGTCCGTCATGGCAGTTCCTTCAGGCCGAGGTCCGTCAACAGGTCGCGGGCGAGGGTGAGTTCGGCGGCAATGCCGTCGGCGAGCTGGGGGCGGGCCCGGGGACGCAGCTGGGGCGGGAGCGCCTGCCAGGTGTAGGTCTCGACCTCCAGGTGGCGGGTGAGCGGGTGCGGGCCGCCGACGAGGTGGGTCAGCGTGTCCTTGAGGACGTCGAGTGTGGAGGTGAGCGGGGCGGCGGGAGCCGCGTGCAGGGGGACGTGGAAGTGGGCGCGCCAGGCGGAGCCGTCCGGCAGTGCGGCGCCGTCGAGGGCGGGGCCGAGGTCGTCGGTGCCGCGCAGTCCCTGGGCGGTGAGGGTGCGGGTCTGGTGCAGGAAGCGGGGCTCGTCGAAGGCGGCGAGCGCTTCGCGCACCGCGGGTGTCCGGGGCTGTTCGGCGTGCAGGGCGGCGGAGAGCTGGGATTTGACGACAGGGAGACGTGCGGCGGCGAGGCCGTCCAGCGCGGTCTTCGGGTCTTCGAAGGAGGTGGCGAGGTGGCAGGTGTCGAGGCAGAGGCCGATGCGGTCGGGCCGGCCGACGGCGGTGAGCGGGGCGATGGCGTCGGCGGTGGTCTCGACGACGCAGCCCGGTTCGGGTTCGAGGCCGATCCGGATGGATCGTCCGGTGAGTTCTTCGAGGGCGTCGAGGCGTTCGGCGAGGGTGACGAGCGCGGTACGGGCGGTGTCGGCGCGCGGGGTGTCGTAGGCGGTGCGCCAGGCCAGCGGGAGAGTGGAGATGGTGCCCTCGGTGACGTCGGCGGGCAGCAGTTGGGCGAGGAGGCGGGCCAGGTCGCTGGTGTGGGCGAGGCGTTCCGGGTCGGCCCAGTCGGGCCGGTAGACGCGGTACTTGACCTCTTCGGCGCCGAAGCCCTCGTAGGGGAAGCCGTTGAGGGTGACGACTTCGAGGCCGCGCCGTTCGAGTTCGGTGCGCAGTCCGCGCAGTGCCGCCGGGTCGGTGATCAGGGAGCGGGCGGCGTCCTTGGCGAGCCACAGGCCGATGCCGAGCCGGTCGCGGCCGAGGCGGCGGCGGACCGGTTCGCAGTGGTCGCGGAACTGCGCGAGGACGCCGTCCAGGGTCTCGGCGGGATGCACGTTCGTGCAGTAGGCGAGGTGGACGGTGGAACCGTCGGGGTGGCGGAAGCGCATGGGTCACGCTCCGCCGCGGAGGATGGAGTTGCCCTCGTGCGTGGGCGACGGTGGTTCGGTGGCGTCGAGCTGGAGTCGGCCGCTGAGCGCGTAGAAGGCGACGGGGTTGCGCCACAGGACCAGGTCGACGTCGTCGTCGCCGAAGCCGGCCTTGAGCATCGCCTCGCCGACCCGCCGGGTCTTGAGCGGGTCGCTCTTGCCCCAGTCAGCGGCGGAGTTGACCAGGACCTTCTCGGTTCCGTATGTGCGCAGGATCTCGACCATGCGGTCCTCGTCCATCTTGGTGTCCGGATAGACGGAGAAGCCGAGCCAGCTCCCGGCCTCCTTGGCGTCCTTGACCGTGGTCTCGTTGAGGTGGTCGATCAGGACCCGGTCGACCGGCAGCGCGGACTCCCGGACGACGTCGAGGGTGCGGTGCAGGCCGGTGAGTTTGTCGCGGTGCGGGGTGTGCACGAGGGCGGGCAGTTCGTGGTCGGCTGCGAGTTGGAGCTGGGTGGCGAGGGCGGTGTCCTCGGCGGGGGTCATCGAGTCGTAGCCGATCTCGCCGACGGCGACGACACCGTCCTTGACGAGATAGCGCGGAAGGGCGTCGAGGACCGGGGTGCAGCGGGGGTCGTTGGCCTCTTTGGGGTTGAGGGCGATCGTGCAGTGGTGGGCGATGCCGTACTGCGCGGCCCGGAAGGGCTCCCAGCCGAGGAGCGCGTCGAAGTAGTCGAAGAAGGACGCGGGCGAGGTGCGCGGCTGGCCGAGCCAGAAGGCGGGTTCGACGAGGGCGCGCACGCCCGCCTCGTACATGGCCTCGTAGTCGTCGGTGGTGCGCGACGTCATGTGGATGTGGGGGTCGAAGATGCGCATCAGGACTCCTTCGCCGTGGGGGCTGCCGGGGAGGTCAGGGCGAGGACCCGGGGCAGGTCCGTGGGGACGGGCCGGCCTGCGGCCGTGCGTTCCTGCGCGAAGTCCCCCAGCATGCGGGCGAGTTCGGCGTCGCCTCGGGCACGTTCGCGCAGTGCGGCCACGGTGTCGGTGGGCACTCCGGTGAACAGGCATTTGAGGACGGCGTGCCGCCACGCGTGCGCGGGCAGGTGCTCGGCGGCGTACGGGCCGACGGCGGCGGCGACCAGACGGGTGTCGTTGGTGCGCAGGGCGTCCTCGACGAGGGGCAGGCCCTCGGGTCCCGGGACGAGCTGGGGCAGGGCGTGCAGGACGGCACGGCGTTCGGCGGCGGTGCCCTGCGCGTACAGACGGGTGAGGGTGGCGGTGCCGGCACGGGCTGCGTGCAGCAGCAGGACGCGGGCGGTGTCGGCGTGGTCCTGGCCGGTGCGCCGGCCTGCTTCGGCGAACCGCGCCTCCCAGAGCGTGGGTTGTGCGTCGTCGGCTGCGGGGTCAGTGGCCGCGGCTTCGTCGAGGGCCTGGTCGAGCCAGGCGCGGGCGGCCCCGGGCAGTGCGGTGTCGAGGTGGGCCCGGAGGGTGGCGATGGTGGTGGTCGGTCCGCTCATGCGCTGCCGCCTCCTTGCGCCGCGGCTCGGAGGAACGAGAGGGATTCGGCGGCGAGGCGCGGGCCCGCATGGGAGTGGCGGGGCAGTTCCACGACGGTCAGGCCCTGGTAGCCGGTGGCCGCGAGCGCGTCGAGGAGGGGCGGGAAGTCGATCTCGCCCTCCCCGAAGGGCAGGTGTTCGTGGGCACCGCGGCGCATGTCCTCGATCTGGACGTGGCGCAGCCAGGGCGCCGCCGCGCGCACGCAGTCGGCGGGAGGTTCGGGCTCCAGGCACTGGCAGTGGCCGAGGTCGAGGGTGAGGCCGAGCGCGTCGGGGCTGCCGAGGGCGCGGCGCAGGTGGTGGAAGTCGGCGAGCGTGGCGAGGAGATGTCCGGGCTCGGGTTCGATGGCGAGCGGGATCCCGGCGCCGTCGGCCGCGTGCAGGACGGGGTCGAGGGCGTCGGCGAGGCGCTTCCATGCCGTGTCCCGGTCGGTGTCGTCCGGGGTGATGCCGCTGAAGCAGTGCACGGCGTGCGCGCCCAGGTCGGCGGCGACCTGGATCGCGCGGAGGAGCAGGCGGACCCGGGCGGCGCGGGCGTCCGGGTCGGGGTCGAGGAGGGAGGGGCCGTGTTTGCGGCGTGGATCGAGGACGTAGCGGGCGCCGGTCTCGACGGTGGCCGTGAGGTGGTGGCGGTGCAGGGTGCGGGCGACCTGGCGGGTGCGGGCCGCGAGGTCGGGGGCCAGGGGGTCGAGGTGCATGTGGTCGAGGGTGAGCCCGACGCCGTCGTAGCCGAGGTCGGCCAGGAGGGCGAGGGCGTCGTCGAGGCGGAGGTCGGTGAGGCCGTTGGTGCCGTAGCCCCAGCGTGGGGTGGCGGACTGCGCGGTGTGGGTCATGTGACGCTCACCTTCTTCGCGAAGCGCCGGGCGAGGGGGGCGAGGGCGGCGGTGAGGAGGGCCGCTGCCGGGGCTCCGGCACGGGCCGTCAGGGCTGCCTGGAGCGGGATCATCGCGCGGATGCCGGCGCCCACGGCGCGCTGGGTCAGGGGTGGCGAGGGGTTCAGCGCGGCATGGAGGAGAGGGCGGGCGGCGGTCAGGGCGTACGCGGTGGGACCCGGTAGGCCGAGGGGGGCTGCCGCGCCTCGGCCTACCGGGGTTCTGAGGAGGGCGCCGGCCAGGGTGGCGGTGGTGGCCAGGGCCGCTGCCGGGGCGAGAACGTTGCCGCCCGTCGTCTCGTGGCGGGACACGGCGGTGACGGCCGTGGTGTGGACGGTCATGGTGAGCGCCGCGCCGGTGGCCGAGCCCAGGGGCCTCGCTCCGTCGTTGTGGGAGGCGCCCGCTCCGAGCAGGACGTCGAGGCCGCGGGCCGCGCCCATGGCGACCGGGCCTGCGGGAGTGCGTTTCAGGCCGAGGTCGTACGCCCAGACGGTGGCGGCCAGCGCGGTCGAGATCGCGGCGGGCAGTCGCCCTGCCCGGGCGGCGAGTCCCACGCCCGCCGCGGTGAACGCTCCTGCCGCCAGCAGGGCGGCGCCGGGGCGGATGCGGCCGGAGGGAATGGGCCGGTGGGGCCGGTCGACGGCGTCCTCCGCGCGGTCCGCCCAGTCGTTGAGGGCCATGCCCGCCTCGTACAGACACAGGGAGGAGCCGATGGCCAGGAAGGTGCCGCGGCTGGGGCGCGCGTTCACTGCGGCGGCGCCCACGAGGGCGTCGCCAGGGACGGTGAACAGGGCGGGGAGGCGTAGGAGTTCGGCCCACGCGCGCAGGGCCGTCCGGCTCATCGGGCGTCTCGCAGGCGGTCCGCGAAGTCCACCAGTGCGGCGTACTGCTCGCCGAGTGCGGCTTCCGCCCCGGGGTCGGGGTCCTTGAAGTAGAAGCCCAGTTCCGGGCGCGGTCCGGTGAGTCCGGTGGCGTGCGCGCGCAGCAGGAGCCGGGCCAGGTCGATGACGAGGGGCGCGGCGAGCGCGGAGTCGCAGCCCTGCCAGGTGGTCTGAAGCACCATGCGGGCGCCGAGGAAGCCGTCGAAGGCGATGTGGTCCCAGGCGGTCTTCCAGTCGCCGAGGGCGGGGACGTCGTCGATGTGGACCTGGCCCTGTGGGGCGGCGCCGAGGGTGTCGGCGAGGACGCGTTCCTTGCCCGCGTTCTTGGCGGCGGCCGCAGCGGGGTCCGCGAGGGCGGCGCCGTCGCCGCCACCGAGGAGGTTCGTGCCGGACCAGGCGCGGACGGCGAGGGCCCGGTGCAGGAACATCGGGCCGAGCACGGAGCGCAGGAGGGTCTGCCCCGTCTTGCCGTCGCGGCCCGCGTAGGGGACGGCGGCTGCTGCGGCGGCGTCTGCCAGGGCGGGGTGGTGCAGGCCCGACGAGGGGGTGAAGTTGGCGTAGGCGCAGCCGGCCCGCAGAGCGGCGGCCGCGTAGAGGGAGCTGGGCGGCAGGGTGTCGCCGGTGGGGACGGGTTCGGTGGAGGCGACGTTCACGACGACGGCGCCGGCGAGGTGCTGGTCGCGGACGAAGGCAACGATGTCGGCGGCGAACGCGTCGATCAGCTCGTCCTGCGAGCGGGGATCGTCGTGGCCGGTCAGCGGGCCACCGGGCCTGATCTCCCGGTCGGCGGTGGCGAGTTCGGTGTGGACGGCGGCGGGCAGGCCGTGCGGCAGGACGCCGCCGTCGGCGAGGTGCTCGGCGCGTTTGGGCAGCGGGCAGTCGACGGTGTCGTGACCGCCGAAGACGAGGGACGACAGCGGCGGGAGGCCGCAGGAGAGGAAGGGGGTGGTCTCGGTGACCATGCCGGTCGGCGGGTGGAGTCCGGCGGCGACGGCGGCACAGCCGGCGATCGCGGTCGTGGCGACGGAGCCGCGTGCCCCGATGAGCCAGACACCGAAGCGGGGGGTGGGGGTGGGGAGGGACGGTTCGGCGGACATGGGCAGCCTCCTTGTCGTACGCGAACCGGGGGTGGTGCGAGAACCGGCCGGAGTGTGCGGGGTTCTGCGCCCGGGCGAGTGCCGGGCGAGGCGGCGGGCGGAGGTCCGGCGTCCTCCGCCCGCCGCCGTTCGGGGTGCCCTAGTCGGGCAGTTCCTTGAGCTGGATGTTCCGGTAGGAGACCTGGTCGTCGGCGCCGTGGTTCTGGATGCCGATGTAGCCGTCGGTCAGGCTCCGCTCGGGGTCCTTGTTGGTGAAGTCGTTGATCTTGACTCCGTTGAGGAACACCTGGAGGCGTTCGCCCTGGACCTTGATCTCGTAGGAGTTCCACTGGCCGGGCGGGCGCAGGACCGCGTCACGGGCCTTGATGTTCGCCGCCTTGAAGGTGTAGATCGACCCCGTGGTGCGGTCGGGGGCGTCGGTGGCGTCGATCTGGATCTCGTAGCCCTTGTTCACCGCGGACCAGGGGTCGTCGGAGGCGGGGAAGCCCACGAAGACACCGGAGTTGTCGTCGCCCCGCATCTTCCAGTCCAGCTTGAGGGAGTACGACTTCAGCTCCTTGGCCTGGTACCAGAGCAGGCCCATGCCGCCCTCGGACTCCAGGGTGCCGTCCTTGACGTTGAACTTGCCGGGGCCCGCCTGCTTCCAGCCGTCCAGGGACTGGCCGTTGAAGATCGGCCGGTGGTCCTTGTTGGGCTTGCAGTCCGCCTTGGCCTGGCCGGTGGCGTACTTCAGGCCGCCGAGCAGGTGGGTGCGGAAGGCGTCGTCGGCGTAGGACTCCTTGGTGTGGCCGAGGCCGGTGTAGAAGGAGCGGCCGCCGCCGTAGCTCTGGCACCAGGCGATCGGGTGGTCGCCCTTCATGTTTCCGCCCGAGTAGGTGGTCTCGTCGAGGGTGGCCAGGACGTGGACCTTGTCGCGCGGGTTGGTGCGGTAGTTGTACAGCTCGTCGGTGCGCTCCCAGGCGTCGTCGAGGTGGGCCGTCGCCGGGTTGGTCTTGTCCTCGACGCGCACGGTGGCCTTCTGGATGGCCGGGTGCGAGTCGAAGTAGGCGCCGACGAGGCCGCCGTAGTACGACCAGTCGTACTCGGTGTCGGCGGCGGCGTGGATGCCCATGTAGCCGCCGCCCTTGGCGATGTACTCCTCGAACGCCTTCTGCTGGGCGTCGTTCAGGACGTCACCCGTGGTGGACATGAAGACCACCGCGTCGTAGCGGGCGAGGTTGTTGGTGGTGAACTGGGCGGCCGACTCGGTGGCGTCGACGGTGATGTCGCTCGCCGAGCCGAGCTCCTTCAGGGCGGCGATGCCCTCGGGGATCGCGTCGTGGCGGAAGCCGGCCGTCTTGGAGAAGACGAGGACCCGCTTGGCGCCCTTCACGGGGGCGTCGCTGGAGATCTCGAAGTCGTCGACGTCGTAGAGCGCGCCGTCACCGCCCTTGAAGACGAGGTACAGGTCGGTGGTCTTCTTCGGGACGTTCTTCAGCGCGACGTCGACGTTCTGGAAGGTGTCCCAGCTGCCGGTGACCGGGACGGTCGTGGAGCCCAGCAGGGTGCCGGTCGGCGAGCCGGTGCGCACCTCCAGGAAGCCGCCCGCACCGGCGGACGAGACCCGGGCGGTGAGCTTCTTGGCCCCCGTGAGGTTGTAGGGGGTGAAGGAGATCCAGTCGCCGTCGTTGATGTCGCCGACGGTCTTGCCGCCGTTGGCCGAGGTCTTGCTCTGCTGTGTGGTGCCCTGCTGCTTGCCGTAGTGCTCGGCCTGGCGGTGGCGCGGCTGGAGCTGGACCTGGTCGTGCGTGGTCAGCGCGGTCTGGCCGCCGCCCCCGCCGTCGGTGTACTCGGCGTCGAGCACGCCGTAGATGTTGGCGTTCGGGTCGTGCTCGGAGTCCGCGGGCACGGTGATGGTGCCTTCGCAGCCCTTGACCGAGGTCAGCTCGTGGGCGTGGTTGTCATGGCCCAGGAGGTAGCGCACGGTGACCTTGGAGCAGTCGATCGTGCCGTCCTCGGGGTCGCTGACGGCGACCTTGAAGGGGATCGTGTCGCCGAACTTGAACAGCGAGCCGTTCGCCGGGGACTGGAACTTCACGCTGGGCGCCGTGTTGCCGACGACCACGCGGACGTTGGCCGAGCCGGTGCGGCCGGTGCCGTCGTCGCCCGTGACCGTCACCGTGTACGTGCCGTCCTTGCGGTACGTGTGACTCGGGTTCGCGCCGGTCCCCTTGGAGCCGTCGCCGAAGTCCCAGCTGTAGGTGATGGGGTCGTCGTCGGCGTCGGTGCCGGTCGCCGTGAACGTGGTGCGCAGCGGCGACTGGCCGGACGTCTTGCTGGCCTTGGCCTCGACGATCGGCGAGTGGCCGCCGGTGGCGTTCTCGATGCGGTACAGCGCCGAGTTCTCGTCGCCGCCGAACCAGGAGAGGCCGTAGTCGAGGACGTACAGGGCGCCGTCGGGGCCGAAGGCGCTGTCCATGACCTGGGTGCCGGTCCACGGGAAGTCGTTGATCTTCGAGACCTTGCCGTCGCCGTCCTGCTCGATCCGCTTGATCCACTGGCGGCCGAACTCGCCGGCGAAGAAGTCGCCGTCGTACTCCTCGGGGAACTTCACCGGGGAGTCCAGGTCCGCGTCGTAGCGGTAGACGGGACCGGCCATGGGCGACTCGGAGCCGGAGCCGAACTCGGGGACGCTGCCGCCGTCGTACGGGATCCAGGCGGCCTGGGCCGGGGGCAGGTCGGTGATGCCGGTGTTGTGCGGCGAGGTGTTCTTCGGCGCGGCGCAGTCGAAGGTCTCGCCGGAGGCCTTGGTGGCGAAGTCGTAGTCGACGTAGGCGTCGTTGTCACCGGTGCAGTACGGCCAGCCGAAGTTGCCCGCCTTGGTGATCTTGGCGAACTCGACCTGGCCGGCGGGACCGCGCTTGGGGTCGGCCGCTCCGGCGTCGGGACCGTAGTCGCCGACGTAGACGGTGCCGGTGGGCTTGTCGACGCTGATGCGGAACGGGTTGCGGAAGCCCATCGCGTAGATCTCGGGGCGGGTCTTCTCGGTGCCCGGCGCGAAGAGGTTGCCCTCGGGGATGTCGTACGTTCCGTCGGCCTTCACCTTGATGCGGAGGACCTTGCCGCGCAGGTCGTTGGTGTTGCCGGAGCTGCGCTGCGCGTCGAAGGCGGGGTTGCGGTCGGCCCGCTCGTCGATCGGGGTGTAGCCGTCGGAGGCGAAGGGGTTGGTGTCGTCGCCGGTCGACAGGTACAGGTTGCCGTCGGCGTCGAAGTCGATGTCGCCGCCGACGTGGCAGCAGGTGCCGCGCGAGGTCTTGACCTCGATGATGTTCTTCTCGCTGGCCTTGTCGAGGGTGCCGTCCTCCTTGAGGACGAAGCGGGCCAGCCGGTTCACGCCGTCGAACTTGGCGAAGTCGGCGGCCGTGCCGGTCTCCGGAGCGTCCCCGCTCGGGGTGGAGAGCGGCGGCGCGTAGTAGAGGTAGATGAACCGGTTGTCCTTGAAGCCCGGGTCGACGCCGACGCCCTGGAGGCCCTCCTCGTCGTGGCTGTACACGTCGAGCTTGCCGGCGACGGAGGTGCTGCCGCCCTCGTCGGTCAGGCGCAGGGTGCCGTCGCGCGAGGTGTGCAGGACGCTGCGGTCCGGGAGCACGGCCAGCGACATGGGCTCGCCGGTCTCGTCGGCTCCCTTGGCCAGGGTGACCTGCTGGAAGTCCGATGCGGCGGCGGGCTCGTCGGGGTGGTCCGGGTGGGCGCTCGCCGTTCCGGGCACGGCCAGCGCCAGGGACGAGCCGATCAGTACCGATCCGGTGAGCAGGGCGAGGCCGGTGCGGAGCCTGGAGTGCCGGGTGGGCCCGTTGCGGGTTCTGCTGCGGGTTCTGCTTGTGCTGCTGTGCACGAAAGTCCCTCCGGGAACGGGGTGGGCCGTATGGGATGGGTGCGTAGACGTGCGGTGCGGGCGCCGGGGTGCGCCGTCACCCCGGAAGGTTCATCTAGGCCATGTACACGGCAGGAAGTTAGCCGCGTTTGTCTTTGCCGGATAGACCTTGTGCGCGGATTCGTTTTGCTTTCTCCTGCGCCTGGACAAAGGAGGTTTCGGGCAGGCTTCAGCGACTGCACGGCCGTTGTGGCTGGTCGCGCAGTTCCCCGCGCCCCTTACGGGGCGCTAGTTGCCGAAAGCCGCGTCGAAAGAGGCGGTCGGCGGCTCGAAATCGAGCCGCTTCAGAAACGTCAGAGCCTCGGGGGCGCCCTGGAGGCGGTCCATGCCCGCGTCCTCCCACTCCACCGAGATCGGGCCCTCGTACGCGACCGAGCGGAGCATCCGGAACACGTCCTCCCAGGGCACGTCGCCGTGTCCGGCCGAGACGAAGTCCCAGCCGCGGCGCGGGTCGCCCCACGGCAGGTGGGAGCCGAGACGGCCGTTGCGGCCGTCGAGCCGCCGGCGGGCCTCCTTGCAGTCCACGTGGTAGATGCGGTCGCGGAAGTCCCACAGGAAGCCGACCGGGTCGAGGTCCTGCCACACGAAGTGCGAGGGGTCGAAGTTGAGGCCGAAGGCCGGGCGGTGGTCGACCGCTTCGAGCGCCTTCTGCGTGGTCCAGTAGTCGTACGCGATCTCACTCGGGTGGACCTCGTGGGCGAAGCGGACCCCCTCGGTGTCGAAGACGTCCAGGATCGGGTTCCAGCGCGTCGCGAAGTCCTCGTAGCCGCGCTCGATCATCGCCTCGGGAGCGGGCGGGAACATGGCGACCAGGTGCCAGATCGACGACCCGGTGAAGCCGATGACCGTGTCGACGCCGAAGGCCGCCGCCGCGCGGGCGGTGTCCTTGATCTCGGCGGCGGCTCGCTGCCGGACGCCCTCGGCGTCGCCGTCGCCCCAGATGCGGGCGGGCAGGATCGCCTGGTGGCGTTCGTCGATGATGGCGTCGCAGACGGCCTGGCCGACGAGGTGGTTGGAGATCGCCCAGCACTTGAGCCCGTACTTGTCGAGCAGCGCGTGGCGGCCGTCGAGATATCCGGGATCGCTCAGCGCCTTGTCGACCTCGAAGTGATCGCCCCAGCAGGCGAGTTCGAGGCCGTCGTAGCCGAAGTCGCGGGCCAGGCGACAGACCTCCTCCAGGGGCAGGTCCGCCCACTGACCGGTGAACAGGGTGAACTGGCGTGGCACGGGTGGGCCTCCTCAGACCGGTACGGGGGTGTAGACCGAGTTCTTCGCCGCGCTCTCCTCGACGGCGGCCAGCACGCGCTGCACCTGGAGCCCGTCGGCGAACGACGGGGCGGGCCGGGCGCCTTCGGCGATGGCCCGCACCAGGTCGTGGGCCTGGTGCACGAAGGTGTGCTCGTAGCCGAGACCGTGGCCCGGCGGCCACCACGCCTCCAGGTAGGGGTGCTCGGGTTCGGTGACGAGGATGCGGCGGAAGCCCGCGCTGACACCGGGTTCGGTCTGGTCGTGGAAGAAGAGTTCGTTCAGGCGCTCCAGGTCGAAGGCGAGCGAGCCGCGCTCGCCGTTGAGTTCGACCTTGAGGGCGTTCTTGCGGCCGGTCGCGAAGCGGGTCGCTTCGAAGGAGGCGAGGGCGCCGGAGGCGAAGCGGCCGGTGAAGAGTGCCGCGTCGTCGACGGTGACCTGACCGAGGCCCGACTCCCCTCCCCCGGGGCCGCCGGCCGCCGAGAGACCGGTCGAGGCACCGGCCAGGAGGGGGCGCTCACGGACGAACGTCTCGGTGAGCGCCGACACCCCGGCCACCGGCTCGCCCGCGAGGAACTGGGCGAGATCCACGGCGTGCGCGCCCAGGTCGCCGAGGGCGCCCGAGCCCGCGTACGGCTTCTGCAGCCGCCAGGTTAGCGGGAACGAGGGATCGACGAGCCAGTCCTGGAGATAGCTGACCCGCACGTGCCGCAGCGTGCCGAGGCGCCCCTCGGCGATCATGCGGCGGGCCAGGGCGATGGCCGGGACCCGGCGGTAGTTGAATCCGGTCATCGCCACCTGACCGCGCCGCTCGGCACGTTCGGCGGCCTCCGTCATCGCCTGCGCCTCCTCGACGGAGTTGGCGAGCGGCTTCTCGCACAGCACGTGCTTGCCCGCCTCCAGCGCGGCGATGGCGATCTCCGCGTGGCTGTCGCCGGGCGTGCACACATCGACGAGGTCGACGTCGTCGCGGGCGATCAGCGCCCGCCAGTCCGTCTCCGCCGCGGCCCAGCCGAGCCGGTCGGCCGCGGTGCGCACGGCCTGTCCGTCGCGGCCGCAGACCGCGGCGAGGCGCGGGGCGAGCGGCAGGTCGAAGACGCGGCCCACGGTGCGCCACCCCTGGGAGTGGGCGGCGCCCATGAACGCGTAGCCGACCATGCCGACGCCGAGGACGGGCTTCGGGTCGCCGGGCGTCGCCGGCTTCATCTCCGTGTCGTCGTCACCGCCCGGTTCACGGGCCGTCGTGCCGGTGCTGCTTCCTGCCATGCCGAAGTCCTCCTCGTCCACGCCGGGTTCGCCTGATGCGCCGTGCCCGCGGGCCGCATCACTTGAAGCCGGTGGACATGTACTTGTCGATGTTCGACTCGTCGACGACGGCCGAGTACAGGGTCACGTGGGCCGGGATCTCGAACTCGGCCATGCCGCCGATCCCCTTCCCCTGGCCGAGGGCGCGGGCGAGGTCGATGGCGGACGCGGCCATCGTGGGCGGGTACAGGACGGTCGCCTTCAGCACGCCGCGCCCGCTCTTGATCGCCTCGAACGCGGAGAGGGCGCCCGCGCCGCCGACCATCAGGAAGTCGTCGCGGCCGGCCTGCTCGATGGCGCGCAGGGCGCCGACGCCCTGGTCGTCGTCGTGGTTCCACAGGGCGTCGAAGTTCTTCTGCGCCTGGAGCAGCTGGGACATCTTGGCCTGCCCCGACTCGACCGTGAAGTCGGCCGCCTGGCGGGCCACCTTCTTGATGTTCGGGTAGTTCTTCAGGGCATCGTCGAAGCCCTGGGTGCGCTGCTTGGTCAGTTCGAGGTTGTCGAGGCCGGCGAGCTCGACGACCTTGGCGTTCTTCTTGTCCTTGAGCTTCTCGCCGATGTAGTTGCCGGCCGACAGGCCCATGCCGTAGTTGTCTCCGCCGATCCAGCAGCGGTACGCCTGCGGGGTGTTGAAGATCCGGTCGAGGTTCACGACGGGGATCCCCGCGCGCATCGCCTTCAGGCCGACCTGGGTCAGCGCCTTGCCGTCGGCGGGCAGCACGACGAGGACATCGACCTTTTTGTTGATGAGGGTCTCGACCTGGCCGATCTGGGCGGCCGTGTCGTTCGAGCCCTCGGTCGCCTCGAGCGTGACGTCGGAGTACTTCTTGGCCCGCTCCTTGGCGTTGTCGTTGATCGCGTTGAGCCAGCCGTGGTCGGCCTGCGGGCCCGCGAACCCGATGGTGACCTGCTTGCCCGGCTTGCTGTCCGCGACCGGCTGGTCCGCGGGCTTGCTGCCGCCGTCGCTCTTGTCGCTCGGCTCGTTGCTGGTGCAGGCCGTGAGCAGCCCGCCCGCGGTGACCGCGGCGGCCGCTCCGAACAGGAGGCTTCTGCGGCTCGACACGCTTGTCGGCTCTGGCATGGCGTCGTCCCTTCCCGGACTCATGAGGTGGTGTTGGCCGTACGTCGCTGGAGCAGCACCGCGGCGACGATGATCGCGCCCTTGGCGATCTGCTGCGTCGCGGTCTCCAGGTTGTTCAGCGCGAAGATGTTCTGGATCGTGATGAAGATCAGGACGCCGAGGACGGAGCCGACGATGCTGCCGCGGCCGCCGGTGAGCAGGGTGCCGCCGATGATGGCGGCGGCGATGGCGTCGAGTTCGTACAGGTTTCCGTTGGTGTTCTGGCCCGATCCCGCGAGGACGAGAAGCAGGAACGCGGCGATGCCGCAGCACAGGCCGGACAGCAGGTACAGGTACAGGCGCTGCCGGCGTACGTCGATGCCCGCCAGCCGGGCCGCCTCGGGGTTGCCGCCGACCGCGACGGAGCGGCGGCCGAACGTGGTGCGGTTCAGGACGAGCCAGCCGATGACGGTGACCGCGGCGAAGACGAGGACCAGCGGCGGGATGCCGAGGAGGTAGGAGTCGCGCTCACCCAGCTTCAGCACCGAGTCCACGGTGATCATCTGCGTCTTGCCGTCGGTGATCTGGAGCGCGAGGCCGCGGCCGGACGCCAGCATGGCCAGGGTGGCGATGAAGGGGACGATGCCGCCGTACGCGACGAGGAGGCCGTTCACCAGGCCGCAGCCGACGCCGACGAGGATCGCCGTGAACAGGATGCCGACGAAGCCGTACTCCTGGGTCGCCACGGTGGAGGCCCACACACTGGCGAGCGCCACGATCGCGCCGACGGAGAGGTCGATGCCGCCGGAGATGATCACGAAGGTCATGCCGACGGTGACGACGCCGATGACGGAGGCCTGGGTCAGGATCAGCTGGACGTTGTCGCCGTCCAGGAAGCTGTCGGGCTGGGTGACTCCGCCGATGACGATCAGAGCGGCCAGGACGCCGAGCAGGGACAGGGTGCGGATGTCCATGCGGAGGGCGCCCAGGGTGCGGGGGCGCGTGGTGGCGGCGGCACGTTTCGGCTCCGCCGGGCGGGTGGGTGAGGCGGGCTGCGTCATGGTGCCGGGTCCCTTCTTGTGGGGTGCGGCTCGGGGGTGGGGTGTCGGGTGCCGGGTGCGGGTGGGGTGGGGCTGGTCGCGCAGTTCCCCGCGCCCCTTGCGGGGGCGGGCTGTCCGTTGTCGGGTGCGCGTTGTACGTGGTTGCTCGCGCAGTTCCCCGCGCCCCTTGCAGGGGCGGGCCGTCCGTTGTCGGGTGCGGGTCGTGCGTGGTTGCTCGCGCCGTTCCCCGCGCCCCTTGCAGGGGCGGGCCGTCCGTTGTCGGATGCGGGTCGTGCGTGGTTGCTCGCGCCGTTCCCCGCGCCCCTTGCAGGGGCGGGCCGGCCGTTGTCGGATGCGGGTCGTGCGTGGTTGCTCGCGCCGTTCCCCGCGCCCCTTGCAGGGGCGGGCCGGCCGTTGTCGGATGCGCGTTGTACGTGGTTGCTCGCGCCCCCTGCGGGGGCGGGGCGTGCGTGGTTGCTCGGGCGCCCTGCGGGGCGTCTCACGTCGGTGCGCCCTCCATCACCAGGTCCAGGACACGGTGCTCGGTCAGGTCGCGGGCCGGGGCCTCGTGGACGACCGTTCCTTCGCGCAGGACCAGGACGCGGTCGGCCAGGCCCAGGACTTCGGGGACCTCGCTGGAGACCAGCAGGACGCCGAGGCCCTCGTCGGCCAGGCGGCGGATCACGGCGTAGAGCTCGGCGCGGGCGCCGACGTCGACACCGCGGGTGGGCTCGTCGAGGAGGAGGACCTTGCAGCCGCGCAGCAGCCAGCGGGCGAGAACGGCCTTCTGCTGGTTGCCGCCGGACAGGGTGCGGACGGGGACCGAGGGGTTGTCCGGGCGGAGATGGAGCTCGCGGGTGGCCTCCAGCGCCGCCGTGCGCTCTCCGCGCCGGTCGAGCCAACCGCCGCGCGCGAAGCGGGACATGGAGGAGACGGAGACGTTGCGCGTCACCGATTCCAGCATCAGCAGGGCCTGCGCCTTGCGTTCCTCGGGGGCAAGGCCGAGGCCCGCGCGGACCGCGGCCCGGACACTGCCGGTCCGCAACTCTCGTCCGTCGACTGTGACCTGACCGGACGTCGGTTTCCGGGCACCGTAGATCGTCTCCAGGATCTCGGAGCGGCCGGAGCCGACCAGACCGGCCAGACCGACGATCTCGCCGGGGCGCACGTCGAGGTCGAGGGGCGCGAACTCGCCTGCGCGGGAGAGGTTCCGCGCCCTCAGGACCGGCTCGGCGGTGGCGGCCGCGGCCGGCCTGTCCGGGAAGACGTACTCCACGGTGCGGCCCGTCATGAGGGCGACCACGTCGCGGGTCGGGGTGTCCTTGGCCGGGAGTCCGTCGGCGACCGCGCGGCCGTCCTTGAGGACCGTGACCCGGTCGCCGATGCGGCGGATCTCCTCCAGGCGGTGCGAGATGTAGACGACGGCGACGCCGTCCGCGGTGAGGTTCGCGACGATGCGGAAGAGGTTGTCGACCTCGTCGGGGTCGAGCGCGGCCGACGGCTCGTCCATGACGATCAGGCGGACGTCGTGGGAGAGGGCGCGGGCCATGGAGACGATCTGCTGCCCGGCCGCCGGCAGATCGCCGACCAGGGTGCCCGGGTCTATCTCGCCGTGTCCGAGCCGCTTGAGCAGAGCGGCTGTCGAGGCCTTCGCGTCGCGGCGGCGCACGACGAACCCGCCTGCCGTCGGCTCGTGGCCGAGATGGACGTTCTCCGCCACCGACAGGTGCTGGACCAGGTCCAGCTCCTGGTAGATGGTGGCGATGCCCAGCCGCATCGCGGCGATCGGCGAGCGCAGAGTAACCGTATCTCCGCGCCAGGTGATGGTTCCCTCGTCGGGCTGGTGGGCGCCGGCGAGGACCTTGATGAGGGTGGACTTGCCCGCGCCGTTCTGGCCGAGCAGGCAGTGCACTTCGCCCGCGCGGACCTCCAGGTCCACGCCGTCGAGGGCGCGGACACCGGGGAACGACTTGGTGATGCCGGACATGGTGAGCAGCGGCAGTTCTGATGCCGGTGGTTCCTGTGGTGCCTGAGATGCCGATGGTGCCGTGGGTGCCATGGCGGTTCCCCCATGAACGGGTGCGGGCCGGGTTCAGGGCAGAGCAGGGCGGAACAGGGTGCGACGGAACGACGTGCGGCGGAGCAGGGTGCGGCAGGGCAGGGCGGAGCAGAGCGCTGTACTGGGGTGCCGGTCCCGCGCGGAGTGTGCGGGGAGATGTCTACGCGGGTGAGAACAGATGGTCGCTGATCAGACGGGCGCCGCCGATGACTCCGGCGGTGGGGCCCAACTCCCCCAGGACGATGGGGAGATTGCCGGTGGCCAGCGGAAGTGACTGGCGGTAGACCTGGGTGCGCAGCGCGGCGAGGAGGGTGTGACCGAGTCCGGTGACACCGCCGCCGATGACGACCAGGCCGGGGTTGAAGAAGCTGACGAGCGAGGCGATGACCTGGCCGGTGCGGTTGCCGCCCTCGCGGATCAGATCGAGGGAGGTGCCGTCACCGGTGGCCGCCGCGACCGCGACGTCGGACGCGCTGAGCCGGCCCGCCGCCTCCAGCCGGGTGGCCAGTTCGGGTGAGCGGCCGTCGCGGGCGGCCTCCTCGGCGTCGCGGGCGAGCGCCGCGCCGCTGAAGTAGGCCTCCAGGCAGCCCTTGTTGCCGCAGGCGCACTGGCGGCCGTCGGGCTCGACCTGGATGTGGCCGATGTCGCCCGCGGAGCCGGTCGTACCGCGGTAGACCTCGCCGCCGACGACGATGCCGCAGCCGATGCCGGTGCCGATCTTGACGCAGAGGAAGTCGCGGGCAGTGCGGGCGACGCCCGCGTGCTGCTCGCCCATCGCCATCAGGTTCACGTCGTTGTCGACCATCACCGGGCAGCCCAGGTCCTGACTGAGTGCCTCGCGGACCGGGAAACCGTCCCAGCCCGGCATGATCGGCGGGGCGACCGGGACACCCTCGGGGAAACGGACCGGGCCGGGCACGCCGATGCCCGCCCCGTCGAATCCCTCGGCGAGTCCGGACGCCTTCAACTTGGCCGCCATGGCGAGGACTTGTTCGAAGACCGCGACCGGTCCCTCGCGGACGTCCATGGGCTGGTTGATGTGCCCGAGCACCTCCAACTCGGCGTTGGTGACCGCGACATCGACGGAGGTCGCTCCGATGTCGACGCCGAGGAAGCGGAGTTCGGGGGCGAGCCGGATGTTGTGGGAGCGACGGCCGCCGCGCGATGCGGCGAGTCCGTCGGCGACCACGAGTCCGGTCTCCAGGAGCCGGTCCACCTCGACGGCCAGCTTCGACCGTGAGAGGTCGACCTGATCGCCCAGCTGGGCACGGGAGTTGGGCCCACCGTCACGCAGCAGTCGCAGCAGTCGCGCCTGGTGCGCGTTCGCGGGCCGAGCCGTCATGCGCCTCACGTGCCCCTCCCCGCTTCTTCGGGCTCCGTCGGACCGTCGCTCGTGTCCGCCGGCGTCGTGCCCGGCAGCTCCGTCCGGCTTTCGATGGGGAACGTAGCAGTGGCTGCCGGGAGTGGGAAGAAGTTGCGCAGTAATTACCCGCGACTTTTTCCCGTCACAGGACAAAGCCCGGTCGAGAACAGGCCGGAGAGGGCCGGGGTCGGGGTGGAGGATCTTCGCCGGGTGCGGGTCACCCGCGCACGGTTCCCCGCACTCCCGGCCGAACGTCAGTCGCGGTCCCGGTGGTGGTAGGTCTCCCGGGTGTGCTCCGTGTGGGTGCGCATGACCGCCGTCGCCCCCGACTCGTCGCGGGCCGAGATCGCCGCGATGAGTTCGCGGTGTTCGATCCAGGACTGCTTCCCGCGCTGCCGGGCGACCGGCTGGTAGTACCAGCGGACCCGGCGGTCGACCTGGCCGGCCAGTTCGGCGAGGACGACGTTGCCCGCCAGCTCCATGACCTTCGCGTGGAACTCGGCGTTCGTCGCGACGACCAGGTCCACGTCCCCCTCGGCCACGGCCCGCTCGCCCTTGGCGCACAGGTCCTCGAGGGCGGTGATCCCGGCCTTGCCCGCGTTGGCCGCCGCCAGTCGGGCGGCCTCGGTCTCCAACAGCGTACGGACCGCGAGGAGTTGGTCGGCCTCCTCCTCCGTGGGCTCGTGCACGAAGGCGCCCTGGGCCGGGCGCAGGTCCACCCAGCCCTCGGTGTTCAACCGCTGCAGGGCCTCACGCACCGGCTGGCGGGAGACGCCCAGATGTCCCGCGAGCTCGCTCTCGACCAGGTGCTGACCGGGCTGCAGCGCGCGCGTGGTGATGAGCTCCAGCAAAGCCTCGTAGACCCGCTCGCGCAGCGGTCCGGGGCGCTCCAGCTTGGGCACGGCCCCCTGCGGCAGTCCTGTGGACAACATCGCGGTCCCCCTCCTGGGCTTCAGACCATGGCTTCACACCATCCGGCGGGCCCGGTTCCGACGGATTGTCTTTGGAATACAGTTTACCGAGCACAATCGCTACGGCCAGGGACAGTTGGCCTCGTCACATCCGGGCGCCCCGAGTACCCCTGAAACCCGTACGTCAAGGGCAGCGCACGACCTGTCCCGCATAGGAGAGGTTCCCGCCGAAGCCGAAGAGCAGCGCGGGCGCCCCGCTCTCCAGCTCACCGCGCTCGACCAGCTTGGACAGGGCCATCGGGATGCTCGCGGCGGAGGTGTTGCCGGAGTCGACGACGTCCCGGGCGATCACCGCGTTCACGGCGCCGATCTTCTCCGCGAGGGGTTCGATGATGCGCAGGTTCGCCTGGTGCAGGACGACGGCGGCCAGTTCGGCCGGGGCGAGTCCGGCCCGCTCGCAGGCCTCGCGGGCCAGCGGCGGCAGGGAGCGGGTGGCCCAGCGGTAGACGGACTGGCCCTCCTGGGCGAAGCGGGCGGGTTCGCCCTCGATCCGGACCGCGTTGCCCATCTCCGGGACCGAGCCCCACAGGACCGGGCCGATGCCGGGCTCCGTCCCGTCCGCACACGGCTCGATCACGACGGCACCCGCGCCGTCGCCGGTCAGCACGCACGTGGTGCGGTCGGTCCAGTCGGTGACGGCGGACATCTTGTCGGCGCCGACGACCAGGGCGCGCCGGGCGGCCCCGGCCCGCAGCGTGTGGTCGGCGGTGGCGAGGGCGTGCGTGAAACCGGCGCACACGACGTTCAGGTCGAGGGCGGCCGGGGACGGGACGCCGAGGCGGTGGGCGACGCGGGCCGCCGTGTTGGGCGAGCGGTCGACGGCGGTGGACGTCGCGACGACGACCAGGTCCACGGCGTCGGCGGTCAGGCCCGCCGCGGCCAGCGCCTTGGCGGCGGCGTGCGCGGCGAGCTCGTCGACCGGTTCGTCGGGGCCCGCGATGTGCCGGGTGCGGATGCCGACGCGCGAGCGGATCCACTCGTCGTTGGTGTCGACCATGCCCGCGAGGTCCTCGTTGGTCAGGATCCTGGCGGGCTGATAGTGGCCGATGCCGACGATGCGCGAACCGTTCATGGAGGGTCCCCTCATGTGCCTTGCCCGCGGGCCCTGTGTCCCCGTCCGAGCTGCGGACATTCCAGTCTGGTCAGCGACCGGCGAGTAACCGGTGACGTATGCGACAGGAATGCGGGGCAAGGCTTGGAGAGTTCCGACCGATTCAGCCCGTGAACAGCTGCGTGGCCTTTTGCACCAGTTCGTACAGACCGTAGGCGAGCGGGGCGCCCACCCACAGCCAGGCGACGGCGATGAGGGTCCGGCGCCTAGGCGGATTGCTGCTGGTCGCGGGCGGTGGCTGCGTCATCGGAGGACTCCCTGGGGGCGGGTACGTGGTGGTGACGGGCGTGGACCGGGCGGACGAGTTCGTTGGCGACGAAGCCGACGACGAGCAGGCCGATCATGATGAAGAGCGACAGCCCGTAGAGAGACGCGCCGTGCTTGCCCGCGCTCTCCTGGGTGTCGGCGATCCGGTTGACGATGAGCGGGCCGAGGACGCCGGCCGTGGACCAGGCCGTCAGCAGGCGGCCGTGGATGGCGCCCACCTGGTAGGTGCCGAAGAGGTCCTTCAGGTAGGCGGGGACGGTCGCGAAGCCGCCTCCGTAGAAGGAGAGGATCACGAGGGCGCAGAGCACGAAGAGGGGCTTGGACGTGTCGCCCCACAGGGCGATGAGGAGGTACATCAGGGCGCCCGCGCCGAGGTACAGGCGGTACACGTTCTTGCGGCCGACGAGGTCCGAGGTGGAGGACCAGCCGATGCGGCCCGCCATGTTCGCGGCGGAGAGCAGGGCGACGAAGCCCGCGGCGGCCGACGCCGACACCGGGGTGCTGGAGTCCTGGAAGAAGTCGGTGATCATGGGCGCCGCCTTTTCCAGGATGCCGATCCCGGCGGTGACGTTCATGCACAGGACGATCCAGAGGCACCAGAACTGGGGAGTGCGGATCGCCTGGTTCGCCGACACCTGCGGGCCCGTGGGGGCTGGTCGCGCAGTTCCCCGCGCCCCTGAGGGGGCGCCTCCCGGCACCCTGATCAGCAGCACGCCCAGCGACATGAAGACCGCGTACACCACGCCGTGCACCAGGAACGCCAGCTCCAGGCCGCCGTTGCCCGAGCCGAACGACTCCAGCATCTGGGCGCTCCACGGGGACGCGATGAGCGCGCCGCCGCCGAAGCCCATGATCGCGATGCCGGTGGCCATGCCGGGGCGGTCGGGGAACCACTTGATGAGCGTGGAGACCGGCGAGATGTACCCGATGCCGAGTCCGATGCCGCCGACGAAGCCGTAGCCGAGGACGATCAGCCAGAACTGCTCGAGTCCCGCGCCCAGCGCGGAGATCAGGAAGCCGGACGAGAAGCAGCCGAGGGCGACGCCCATCGCCCAGCGCGGTCCGTTGCGTTCGACGAGCGTGCCGCCGAACGCGGCGGACAGCCCGAGCATCACGATGGCCAGCTGGAACGGCAGCGCGCTCTGCGTGCCGCTCACGTGCAGGGCGTCCTCGACGGCGGGTTTGAAGACGCTCCAGGCATAGGCCTGGCCGATGGACAGATGGACCGCGAGGGCGGCCGGGGGGACGAGCCAGCGGCTCCAGCCGGGGGGTGCTACAGGGGGCCTCATGATCCAGAACCGTAGGCAGGACAAGGGGAGTTAGGAAGAGGGCGTACGGGATTGGTCGACCGTATGCAATGAACCTGCACATCCGTGCGCGGAGCCTTGTCGGCCCAACTTCCATACTGTAGACAATATTCCATCGGCTCCATCGATGAGTTCCCTGAGATTCGGCTCCTCCGGACCGCCACCGCCCGTGCGAGCGGAGCGGATCCGGCACCCTCGACCGAACGGAGCGCTCCAGTGAAAGTCGCAGTCCTCGGCGCCGGAGCGATCGGCGCCTATGTCGGAGCCGCCCTGCACCGCGCGGGCGCCGATGTCCATCTCGTGGCCCGCGGACCGCACTTGGCGGCCATGCGGCGGGACGGTGTCCGGGTCAGCAGCCCGCGCGGCGACTTCACCGCCCGGGTGCACGCCACCGACGACCCCGCCGGCATCGGCCCGGTCGACCACGTCTTCCTGGGCCTGAAGGCCACCTCGTACGCGGCGTGCGGGCCGCTGATCGAGCCGCTTCTGCACGATCGTACGTCGGTGATCGCGGCGCAGAACGGCATCCCGTGGTGGTACTTCCACGGGCACGGCGGCCCGCACGACGGGCACCGGCTCGACAGCGTCGATCCGCAGGGCGCGGTCAGTGCGGTGCTCGCGCCCGAGCGGGCGATCGGCTGCGTGGTGTACGCCGCGACGGAGCTGGCGGCACCGGGCGTCGTCCGGCATCTCGAAGGCACCCGGTTCTCCGTCGGGGAGCCGGACCGGAGCGCATCGGCGCGGTGCGCGGAGTTCAGCGCCGCGATGAGGGCCGGTGGCCTGAAGTGTCCCGTCGAACCCGATCTGCGCGCCGACATCTGGATCAAGCTGCTCGGCAACATCTCGTTCAACCCGATCAGTGCCCTGACGCGCGCCACGATGCGGCAGATGTGCCGGCACGGCGGCACCCGCCGGGTCGTCGAGATCATGATGGCCGAGACGCTGGCCGTCGCCGCGGCCCTCGGCTGCCGGCCGGACATCTCCGTCGAGCGCCGCCTCGCCGGCGCCGAACGGGTCGGCGACCACCGCACCTCCACCCTCCAGGACCTGGAGCGCGGAAAACCGCTCGAACTGGACGTGCTGCTGGCCGCGGTGGTGGAGCTGGCCGGCCTCACCGGCGTCGAGGTGCCGACCCTGCGCACCGTGCACGCCCTCTCGGATCTGCTCGCCCACGGCCTGAGGAGGGACGCCGCATGAAGCAGAGTCGCCGCGACCGCACCCCGAAGAACTACACCCGGCTCACCCGGCCGCTGCTGCGCGAGACGCCGGGCGACCGTGGCTCCCCCTTCCGGACCGCGACGTGGGACGAGGCGCTGGACGCAGCGGCGGCCGGGTTCCGGCGGGCGCGGGCCGCACACGGTCCGGACTCCTTCGCGATGCTGTCCTGCGCCCGCGCCACGAACGAGATGAACTTCGTGGCGCAGAAGTTCACCCGGGTCGTGATGGGCACCAACAACGTCGACTCCTGCAACCGGACCTGTCACGCGCCGAGCGTGGCCGGTCTCTCCGCCGTCTTCGGCTCGGGCGGCGGCACGTCCTCGTACGAGGAGGTCGAGCACACGGACCTCGTCGTGATGTGGGGCTCCAACGCCCGTTTCGCCCACCCGATCTTCTTCCAGCACGTCCTGCGGGGCATCCGCAACGGCGCCCGGATGTACGCCGTCGACCCGCGCCGCACCTCGACCGCCGAGTGGGCGGAGAGCTGGCTCGGTCTCAACGTCGGTACGGACATCGCGCTGGCGCACGCCGTCGCCCGCGAGATCATCGCCGCCGATCTGCACAACAAGGCGTTCGTTGAACGGGCGACGACCGGGTTCGAGGAGTTCAAGGCGCTGGTGGAGCCGTGGACGCCGAGCCTCGCGGAGAAGGTCACCGGCGTCCCGGCCGCGGCCGTCAAGGACCTCGCGCACGCCTACGCGACCGCCGAACGCGCCCAGCTGTGCTGGACGTTGGGGATCACCGAGCACCACAACGGGACCGACAACGTCCGCGCGCTGATCAACCTCGCGCTGCTGACCGGGCACGTCGGCCGGTACGGCGCCGGGGTGCAGCCGCTGCGCGGGCAGAACAACGTGCAGGGCGGCGGCGACATGGGCGCCATCCCCAACCGGCTGCCCGGCTTCCAGGACATCCTCGACGACGGGCACCGGCTGAAGTTCGAGCGGGCCTGGGACACCGTCATCCAGCCGCGCTACGGCATGACGCTCACCGACATGTTCGAGGCGATGGAGCACGGCTCCCTGCACGCCGTGTACTGCATCGGGGAGAACCCGGCCCAGTCGGAGGCCGACAGCGAGCAGGCGGCGCGCCGGCTCGCCGCGCTCGACCATCTGGTGGTGCAGGACATCTTCCTGACCAGGACCGCGGAGATGGCAGACGTCGTACTGCCCGCCACCGCCGCGTGGGCGGAGACCGAGGGCACCACGACCAACAGCGAGCGGCGGGTGCAGCGGGTGCGGGCCGCGCTGCGGGCGCCGGGTGAGGCGCGTGAGGACATCGGCATCATCTGCGACGTGGCCGCGCGGCTCGGCCACGACTGGAAGTACCCGGACGCGGAGACGGTCTGGAACGAGCTGCGGGCCCTGTCCCCCGACCACTTCGGGATGACCTACGACCGGCTCGACGCGCACCAGGGACTGCAGTGGCCGTGCCCGGACGTCGACGACGTGCCGTCCTCCTACCTGCACGGGCGGCTGTGGGAGGCCGACCCGGAGCGGAGGGGCCGCCGCGCGCCGTTCGGGCTCGTCGAGCACGATCCGCCGGTCGACCTGACCGACGAGTCGTACCCGATCCGGCTGACCACCGGCCGCCGCCTCGACTCGTACAACACCGGTGTGCAGAGCGGGAGTTTCGCCTCGCCGCTGCGCCGCGGCGAGTACGTCGAGCTGTGTCCGGAGGACGCCGAGCGGTACGGGGTCGTGGTCGGTGAGCAGGTCCGGGTGTCGTCCCGGCGCGGTGTGGTGACCGCGCCGGTCTGGATCGATCCGGGGCTCCGTCCCGGGCTCGCCTTCATGACCATGCACTTCCCCGACGAGGTGGACACCAACGCGCTGACGATCGAGGCCAACTGCCCGATCGCCGGGACGGCGGAGTTCAAGGCGTCGGCGATCCGGATCGAGAAGCCGGCCGCACCGGAAGTGAGGGGCTGACCGTGGATCTGCGCTTCGGGGACAGCAAACCGACGGACGAGGAGCGGGCGGCGGTCGACGCGCTGCTCGGCCCGCCGACCTCCGCGTGGGAGGCGCCCTCCGGCGAGTGGGCCGACCGGCCGGACGCCGACCTGCGGTGGGCCAGGGGTGGGCGTGCGGCACGGGACCGGCGCGATCTGCTGCTGCCGGGGCTGCACGCCGTCAACGACCGGGTGGGGTGGATCAGCGAGGGCGCGCTCGCCTATCTGTGCCGGCGGTTGACGGTGCCGCCGTCGGAGGCGTACGGGGTGGCGACGTTCTACTCCCTGTTCTCCGTGCGGCCGCGGCCCGCCACGGTGCTGCACGTGTGTACCGATCTGGCGTGCGCGCGGATGGGGGGTGCCGATCTTTGTACGTCGTTGAAGGCGCGGGGCGGGGTTGTCGTCGAGGAGTCGCCCTGTCTCGGGGTGTGCGAGCGGGCGCCTGTCGCTCTGCGCGTGGCGGCCGGAAACCCTGGTTCCGCCGAGCATGTGTCGCTGCCGCGGGGCTCCGCTCCTCAATCGCCGGAGGGGCTTGATTTTGCTGAGCTTGAAGAAGCGAAGCTGCCCCAGGCCGGTGATCCCGGGCTGATCCTTCTCCGGCGGGTCGGGGTCGTCGATCCCGCCGGCCTCGACGACTACCGGGCCCACGGCGGGTACACCGCCCTGCGGCGCGCCTTCGCGCTCGGGCCCGCCGGGGTGATCCGGGAGGTCACGGACGCCGGGCTCGTCGGGCGGGGCGGGGCCGCGTTCCCGACGGGGCGCAAGTGGCAGGCCACGGCCGCGCAGCCGGACGGGCCGCACTACCTCGTGTGCAACGCCGACGAGTCCGAGCCCGGCACCTTCAAGGACCGGGTGGTGATGGAGGGCGACCCGTACGCGCTCGTCGAGGCGATGACGATCGCCGCGTACGCGACCGGCGCCCACCACGGCTATCTGTACCTGCGCGGCGAGTACCCGCGTGCCCTCGCCCGGATGACCCACGCCGTCGAACAGGCCCGTGCGCGCGGCCTGTTGGGCGACGACGTGCTCGGGCAGGGGTTCGCCTTCGACATCGAGATCCGGCGCGGCGCGGGCGCGTACATCTGCGGTGAGGAGACGGCTCTGTTCAACTCCATCGAGGGGTACCGGGGCGAACCGCGCACCAAACCGCCGTTCCCGGTGGAGAAGGGGCTGTTCGGGAAGCCGACGGCGGCGAACAACGTCGAGACGCTCGTCAATGTCCTGCCGATCCTGACTCTGGGCGCCGAGGCGTACGCGGCCATCGGCACCGGCCGCTCCACCGGGCCCAAGCTGTTCTGCGTCTCCGGCGCCGTCGCCCGCCCCGGCGTCTACGAACTGCCCTTCGGCGCCACCCTCGGCGAGCTGCTCGCCCTCGCCGGGACGCCGGACCCGCTGCGGGCGATCCTGCTCGGCGGTGCGGCGGGCGGCTTCGTGCGCCCCGACGAGCTGGACATCCCGCTGACCTTCGAGGGCACCCGGGAGGCGGGCACCACGCTCGGCTCGGGTGTCGTCATGGCCTTCGACCACGCGCTTCCGCTGCCCAGGATCCTGCTGCGCATCGCCCAGTTCTTCCGCGAGGAGTCGTGCGGGCAGTGCGTGCCGTGCCGGGTGGGCACGGTGCGCCAGCAGGAGGCGCTGCACCGGATCGCCGAGAAGCGGGGCATCGACGCCGAGGACGACCTCGCACTGCTGCGTGAGGTGGGGCGGACCATGAAGGACGCCTCGATCTGCGGTCTCGGCCAGACCGCCTGGAACGCCATCGAGTCCGCCGTCGACCGTCTGGGGGCGTACGCATCATGACGACCGTGCCGCTGGGGATCCCCCGGCGCCTGCTGGAGTTCACCCTCGACGGGGAGCCGGTGCGCGCGCCCGAGGAGAGCACGCTCCTCGACGCGTGCCGCGCCGCCGGGAAGGACGTCCCGACCCTGTGCCAGGGCGACACCCTCACCCCCAAGAACGCCTGCCGGGTGTGCGTCGTCGAGGTGGAGGGCGCACGGACCCTGGCGCCCGCCTGCTCGCGCCGGGCCGAGCCGGGCATGGAGGTCCGCACGGACACCGAGCGGGTCAGGCACAGCCGCAAGGTCGTCCTCGAACTCCTCGCGTCGAGTGTGGATCTGTCGACAACTCCCCATGTCGCCGGCTGGCTGAAGGAGTACGAGGCGAAGCCCGGCCGGTTCGGTCCGGACGCGGCCCGCCTCGGCGAGGAGCCCCGGGTCGACAACGACCTCTATGTGCGCGACTACGACAAGTGCATCCTCTGCTACAAGTGCGTCGACGCCTGCGGCGAGCAGTGGCAGAACTCCTTCGCGATCTCCGTCGCCGGGCGTGGTTTCGACGCCCGGATCGCCGTCGAGCACGATGCCCCGCTGACCGCCTCCGCCTGTGTGTACTGCGGGAACTGCGTCGAGGTCTGCCCGACGGGCGCGCTGTCGTTCAAGTCGGAGTTCGACATGCGCGCGGCCGGCACCTGGGACGAGGCGGCGCAGACGGAGACGACGACGGTGTGCGCGTACTGCGGAGTCGGCTGCAACCTCACGCTCCATGTGCAGGACAATGAGATCGTGAAGGTCACCTCGCCGCACGACAACCCGGTGACCCACGGCAACCTCTGCATCAAGGGCCGCTTCGGCTACCAGCACGTACAGAACCGGGACTGATCAAGACATGGGACGAGTCACGGAACGGCGCAAGGTCATCCGGGTCAGGGGCGGGCTGGTCTCGTCCCGGCCGGACACACTGGTCGCCGAGGAACCCCTGGAGATCCGGCTGAACGGCAAGCCGCTCGCCATCACCATGCGCACGCCGGGCGACGATTTCGCGCTCGCGGCCGGTTTCCTGGTCAGCGAGGGGGTGCTGGCCGGCGCCGACGATCTCCAGAACATCGTGTACTGCGCGGGCGCGACCCAGGACGGCTCGAACACGTACAACGTGGTGGATGTCCGGACGGCCCCCGGGGTCGTGCTGCCCGACATCACGCTCGAACGCAATGTGTACACGACCTCGTCGTGCGGGCTGTGCGGCAAGGCCAGTCTGGACGCGGTGCGCACGACGGCCCGCTTCCCGATCGACGACACTCCCCCGGTGCGGCTCACGCCCGGCCTGCTGGCCTCGCTCCCCGACCGGCTGCGCGAGGCGCAGCGGGTGTTCGACCGGACCGGGGGGCTGCACGCGGCGGCCCTCTTCGACGAGGCGGGCACGCTCGTCGACATAAGGGAGGACGTCGGGCGGCACAACGCCGTCGACAAGCTGGTCGGACGCGCCCTGCAGAACGGCGATCTGCCGCTGTCCCGGTCGGTCCTGCTGGTCTCCGGCCGCGCCTCCTTCGAGCTGGCGCAGAAGGCGGTCATGGCGGGCATCCCGGTGCTCGCGGCGGTCTCGGCGCCGTCCTCGCTCGCCGTGGACCTGGCCGCCGAGACCGGACTCACGCTGGTCGGCTTCCTGCGCGGCGCCAACATGAACGTGTACGCGGGTGAACACCGGCTCGACCTGCGGGTTCCGGCCGCGTCGAGCTGACGCGGAGCCCGTGGCACGAAGGACGGGGTCCCGGTGCGACGGGGAGCGCCCCCTGCGTCGGCCGGGCCCCGTCTTTGGGCGTGCCCGGTCCGATGCCCCTCGTTTGTCACTCGTTCGGGGAAGCGGCCAATCCGGACGGCGGAGGGCGCCGGATTACTGGCGACGGGGACAGAGCGTCCTCGCTGACCAGAACTCTGAGGGATCGTCATGCAGACTCGAGTACGCCGTGCCGCCGTCGCAGTCGCCGCCGCGGCCATGCTTCCGCTGGCCCTGACCGCCTGCTCGGACAGCGACTCCAAGGACAAGGCCTCCAGCTCCTCCTCGGCGGCCTCCGGCTCGTCGGACAAGGCCAGTCCCTCCGGGGGCGCGTCGGCCATGAGCGAGCCGTTCGGTCCGGCCTGTTCCTCCGTCCCCAAGGAGGGCTCCGGCTCCTTCGACGGTATGGCCAAGGACCCGGTCGCCACCGCCGCCTCGAACAACCCGGCCCTGTCCACGCTGGTCACCGCCGTGAAGAAGGCCGGCCTGGTCGACACGCTGAACAACGCCCAGAACATCACCGTGTTCGCCCCGACCAACGACGCCTTCGCCAAGATCCCGAAGGCCGACCTGGACAAGGTCCTCAACGACAAGGCCCAGCTCACCAAGATCCTGACGTACCACGTGGTGGGCCAGAAGCTGGCGCCGAAGGACCTGGAGAAGGGCTCGTTCCCCACGCTGGAGAAGTCGAAGCTGACGACCGCCGGCTCCGGCGAGTCCTACAAGGTCAACGGCACGGCCAACGTGGTCTGCGGCAACGTGAAGACCGCGAACGCCAACGTCTACATCATCGATTCGGTCCTGATGCCGAAGAGCTGACGCCGACGCCTGCCCCGGCCGTCCCGGCCGGGGTGCGGCCCGGTGCCCCGTCTGCCTCGGTCTCCTTCAGATCCTCGGGGTCCTTGGCGCGGCGCTTGGCGAGGACCGCGCAGACCATCAGCTGCATCTGGTGGAAGAGCATCAGCGGCAGCACGGCGAGCGAGGCGTGGGCGCCGAACAGGACGCTCGCCATGGGCAGTCCGGAGGCCAGCGACTTCTTCGACCCGGCGAACTGGATCGCGATGCGGTCGCCGCGGTCGAAGCCGAGCGCCTTCGCTCCGTACCAGGTCACCACCAGCATCACGGCGAGCAGCACCGCCTCGACGGCGAGCAGCCCGGCCAGCCGGACGGCGCTGACCTGGTGCCAGATGCCCTGGACCATGCCCTCGCTGAACGCCGTGTAGACGACGAGCAGGATGGAGCCGCGGTCCACGTAGCCGAGCACCTTCTTGTGGCGGGTGAGGAACCCGCCGACCCAGCGGCGCAGCAACTGGCCCGCGACGAACGGCACCAGCAGTTGCAGCACGATCTTCACCAGGGAGTCCGCCGAGAAGCCGCCGCCGCTGTTGCCGAGCAGGGCCGCCGCCAGCAGCGGGGTGATCACGATGCCGGCGAGCGAGGAGAAGGAGCCCGCGCAGATCGCCGCCGGGACGTTGCCGCGCGCGATCGAGGTGAACGCGATCGAGGACTGGATCGTCGACGGCACGAGGGTGAGGAAGAGCAGGCCCTCGTAGAGGTTCTGCGGCAGCAGCGCCGGAACGAGACCGCGGGCGGCGAGGCCCAGCAGCGGGAACAGGACGAAGGTGCAGGCCAGGACCGTGATGTGGAGCCGCCAGTGGCGCAGGCCGTCCATCGCCTCACGGGTCGACAGGCGTGCCCCGTAGAGGAAGAAGAGGAAGGCGACGGCGGCGGTCGAGGCGCCGGACGCCACGTCGGCCGCGGCACCGCGAGCGGGGAGCAGGGCGGCGACGCCCACGGTCCCGATCAACGCCAGGATGTAGGGGTCGATCGGCATCCAGGACGGCCAGCTCAGGCGTTTCATTGGTTCCTTGCTCTCGGTTCATGTCGTGCCCTCTCCATCCTCCACCCCTCCCGCTTGATCGGGAATCCGGTATACCGCTCTGACTGTGATCGTGCTCCGTGATGAGCGCGGGTAGGGTCGGACCATGTACGACCCCGGGCAGCTGAGGACGTTTCTGGCCGTCGCGCAGACGCTGAGCTTCACGCAGGCCGCGCGCCGGCTCGGCCTGCGGCAGTCGACGGTGAGCCAGCACGTGCGCCGCCTGGAGGACGCGACGGCGCGGACCCTGTTCACCCGGGACACGCACTCCGTGGAACTCACCCCGGACGGGGAAGCGATGCTCGGGTTCGCGCGCCGGATCCTGGAGGTGCACGAACAGGCCGCCGCCTTCTTCACGGGGACCCGGCTGCGCGGGCGGCTGCGGTTCGGCGCGTCGGAGGACTTCGTGCTGACCCGGCTGCCGGAGATCCTGGAGGCATTCCGGGTCGAACACCCCGAGGTGGACCTGGAGTTGACCGTCGAGCTGTCCGGGACCCTGCACGAGCAGCTGGACGCGGGCAAGCTCGATCTGGTCCTCGCCAAGCGGCGGCCCGAGGACCCGGGCGGGCAGTCCGTGTGGCACGACCGGCTGGTGTGGATCGGCTCGGAGCGGCTGCGCATCGATCCCGAGCGGCCGGTGCCGTTGATCGTGTATCCCCCGCCGGGCATCTCCCGGGCGCTCGCCCTGGAAGCCCTGGAGCGGCACGGGCGGGCGTGGCGCATCGCCTGTACGAGCGGTTCGCTGAACGGGCTGATCGCGGCGGCCCGGGCCGGGCTCGGGGTGATGGCGCACTCCCGGGGACTCATCCCGCCGGGCCTCGTGCGGGTGCCCGATCGGGCGGGCTTGCCGGAGCTCGGCGAGGTCGATTTCGTGGTGCGGGGGGCCGCCGAGCGGGGGCCGGGGGCCGTGCTGGCCCAGGCGATCCTGGGCGGCGGGGAGCGGTTGCACCGGGCTGCCGGGTAGGCGTCGGCTGTTCGACTGCGGGTCGGTAGGGGCCGGTCGACCCGCTACCACCTGGCCGGAGGCCGATAGGTCAACTGCTTCACGCGCCGCAGGTAAGGCGCCGTCTCCACATGCTCCACCCCCTCCAGCCGCCCCAGCTTCCCGCTCACGTACCGGTAGAAATCAGCCGTGTCACGGGCCAGCGCCGTGGCCACCAGATTGGACGGACCGGCGGTGGCGGCCGCGTGGGCGATCTCGGGGTGGTCGGCCAGCGCCCGGCCGACGTCGTCGAGGTGGCGCGGCGCCGCGGTGATCCAGAGCATCGCGGTGACCCCGTAGCCGAGCCGCTGGGTGTCGTACTCGACGTCGATGAAGAGCGCCCCGGACGCCAGCAGCCGGCTCAGCCGTCGTTTGACCGCCGACTCGGAGCGGCCCGTGGCGCGCTGCAGTTCGGGATAGGTGGCGCGGCCGTCGCGGCGCAGGGCGGCCAGCAGCGGGGCGTCCTCCGGGGTGAGCGACACCGGCTCCGGCGCGGTGGGCGCCGCGGGACGCAGCGCCGCGATCCGGTCCGGGGCGAGCGGGCCGTACTTGCGCAGCCAGCCCTCGGGCCCGCCGAAGAAGCGGTGCAGCACCTGGTGCGCCCGGATCTCCACGATGTGCGGGGTGCGCGGCAGCTTGCCGAGGAGCAGGTCCTCGTGGTCGCCGGGGGTGCGCGGCACCGTGCCGCAGACGATCTCGGTGCCGCCCGAGGTCAGGCCGATCCAGGAGGTGTCGGGGCGGCGGGCCAGCGCGGCGGCGATGGTCTCGGCCCCTTCCGGGGCGCACCGCAGCCGCAGCATCCAGTTGTCCCGTCCGAGGACCTGGCTGTCCTGGAGGCCGACGACGCGCAGGCCGCCGTCCGCGACGAGTCTGCGGTAGCGGCGGGCCACGGTCTGGTCGGAGACGCCGAGCACCTCCGCGATCCGGCTGAACGGCGCCCGTCCGTCCGCCTCCAGGGCCTGGAGGATACCGAGGTCCAGGTCGTCGAACGGGGTGGATTCCATGGTTCGGCCTCGCCTCGGTGTCGGATTCCGTCGCTTCGGGGCGGATGATCACGACGGTCGGCCGCCCCCGGCTCATCGTACGGAGCACTACGACCTCCGATGAGAACCACGACGAAAGGTGACCACCACCATGCGTACCTGGGGGCCCCTGACAGCGGTCTGCCTCAGCACTTTCATGCTGCTGCTCGACGTGACGATCGCCGTCGTCGCACTGCCGGACATGGCGGGCGCGCTGCACGCCTCGCTCAGTGATCTGCAATGGGTGATGGACGGCTATGCGCTGGCGCTGGCCGCCCTGCTGCTCGGCACCGGAGCCGCCGCCGACATCCTCGGTCGGCGGCGCGTGCACGTGGTCGGGGTGGTCGTCTTCGCGGCCGCCTCCCTGGTGTGCGGGCTCGCGGGCGGTCCCGCGACGCTCGTGGCGGCCCGGGTCGTGCAGGGGCTGGGCGCGGCCGCGATGTTCGCGACGACCCTGCCGCTCATCGGCGCCGTCTACCAGGGGCGGCAGCGCTCCGTGGCGCTCGGCGCGTTCGGCGCGGTCAGCGGTGGGGCGGCGGCGATCGGGCCGGTCCTCGGCGGACTGCTCACCGAGGGGCCGGGGTGGCGGTGGATCTTCTGGGTCAATCTGCCGGTGAGCGTCGCGGCGGTGTGGCTGACGCTGCGCCACGTGCCCGAGTCGCGCGGGCCGAAGGAGCGGCGGATCGACTGGTGGGGAACGGCGGCGTTCGCGGCGTTCGCGGGCACGGCGACGTACGGCGTGATCCGGGCGGGCGAGCGGGGCTGGGGCGATCGGGGGGCCACCGTCTCCTTCCTCGCCGCCGCCGTGGCGCTGGTCTGCTTCGTGGTCGTCGAGCGGCGCTGCGCCCATCCCATGCTGGACCTCGGGCTGCTGCGCCGGCCCGCCTTCGTGGGCGTGATGGTGGGCGCCTTCGCGTTCAACGCGGCCGCGTTCGGCGTGCTGCCGTACACCTCGCTGTGGCTGCAGACGCTGCTGGGGATGAGCCCGGTCCACGCCGGTCTGGTCTTCCTGTCCCTGTCGGGGGCCTCGATGGTGGTGGCGATCATCGGGGGCAGACTGCTGCACGGGGTGCCGGCCCGGATCACGGTGGGCGGCGGGCTGCTCCTCATCGGCGTCGGGACCTGCTGCCAGGCCGTGCTCGGCACCGGGTCGACCTGGACCGCGCTGATCCCCGGACTGCTGCTCGCCGGGGTGGGCGTGGGCCTGGTCTCGCCCGGGATCGCGGGCGCCGCGCTCGCCACCGTGGAGCCCCGGCGGGCCGGGATGGCGGGCGGCTCCCTCAACACCTTCCGGCAGCTGGGGTACGCGCTGGGCATCGCCGTCTTCGGCACGGTCGTCATCTCCCGGATGCAGGACACGCTGCCGAGCGGGGCGGCACACGCGCTCGCGGGCGGCGGAGCGGACGGGCTGCGCGGGCAGGTGTCGCGGCGGGCGCTGCACACGGCGTTCGCGCACGGGCTCAACTCCGCGTCGGTGCTGGCCGGTTGTGTGGCGATCGGCGCGGGATTCCTGGTGCTCGTCCTGGTACGGTCCCCCCAGGCGCCGATAGTGGAACCGACCGCTCCGTCCAAAAACACGGCCCCCGCGCCACGGTGATCCCGGTGTCCTCCCCGTACAGATTCGGTGGAGACGGATGGGAGACCGATGACGAACCGTGAAGAGCGCCGGGAGATTACGCCACCGAAACTTACTGAAAGGTAAGTAATCTGTCCCGCCGCTTCCCTTGTGGCCGCATTTAAACGGCTGACCTGTGCATATTCCGCGCGCCCCCGGTGAGACGAACCCTCTCCCGCCGGGGCGCGCGGTCCGGTACCGTCGCCGACGCTGTGCGGAGCGCCACTAGGAGCAACATTGCGTGAGTTCACCACCCCCGCTCTGGCGTCGGCACCGCCGGTGGGCGGCCTGGCCGACGCCGTGTTCGACCATGCGCTGGACGACCCGGACCATGTCGCCTTCGGGCGCAAGGACGCCGAGGGCCAGTGGCGCGACGTGACGTCGGCCGAGTTCCGGGACCAGATCCTGGCGCTGGCCAAGGGCCTGCTCGCGCAGGGCATCAGATTCGGCGACCGGGTCGCCATCATGTCCCGTACGCGCTACGAGTGGACGCTGTTCGACTTCGCGCTGTGGACCATCGGTGCCCAGGTCGTCCCGATCTACTCGACGTCCTCGGCCGAGCAGGTCTTCTGGACGCTGTACGACGCCCAGGTGGCGGCGGCCGTCGTGGAGCACGAGGACCACGCGATGACCATCGCCACGGTCATCGACAAGCTTCCCCATCTGCACCGGCTGTGGCAGCTGGACGGCGGCGCGGTGGAGGAGGTCAGCGCGTCCGGCACGCACATCGACGACGAGACGGTGCACCGGCACCGCAAGGCGGTGACCCCGGACTCCACCGCCACGATCATCTACACGTCGGGCACGACGGGCCGCCCCAAGGGCTGTGTCATCTCGCACGCGAACTTCATGTTCGAGGCGGACACCATGGTGGCGCGCTGGGAGCCGGTGTTCGCCTCCAAGCGGGAGCGGGTGGCGTCCACCCTGCTGTTCCTGCCGCTGGCGCACGTCTTCGGGCGGATGGTGCAGGTGGCGGCGGTGCGCGGCGGCGTGAAGATGGGACACCAGCCGCAGCTGAACGCGGCCGCGCTCCTGCCCGACCTCCAGGCCTTCCGTCCCACGTTCATCCTCGCGGTCCCGTACATCTTCGAGAAGGTCTTCAACGCCGCCCGCAGAAAGGCCGAGAAGGAGGGCAGATCGGGCGCCTTCGACAAGGCCGTCGAGTGTGCCGTGAAGTACGCGGACGCGCAGGAGGCGAAGGCGTTCGGCACGGGTTCGGGCCCGTCCGCGTCGCTGCGCATGCAGCACTCCCTCTTCGACAAGCTCGTCTACTCCAAGGTGCGCGAGGCGATGGGCGGCCGGATCCGGCACGCCATGTCCGGCGGCAGCGGCATGGACCGCAGACTCGGGCTGTTCTTCGCCGGCGCGGGCGTCGCGATCTACGAGGGGTACGGGCTGACCGAGTCGACGGCCGCGGCCACCGCCAATCCGCCGGAGCAGACCCGCTACGGCACGGTCGGCCAGGCGATCCCGGGCACCACCGTGCACATCGCCGACGACGGTGAGGTGTGGCTGAACGGCGGCAATGTCTTCCAGGGCTATCTCAACGACCCGAAGGCGACCGACAGCACCCTGCACGACGGCTGGCTCGCCACCGGCGACCTGGGCATGCTCGACGAGGACGGCTATCTGACCATCACCGGCCGCAAGAAGGAGATCCTCGTGACCTCCGGCGGCAAGAGCGTCTCGCCGCAGCAGCTGGAGGAGCGGGTGCGCGACCATCCGCTGGTCGCCCAGTGCATCGTCGTCGGCAACGACCGTCCGTACGTGGCCGCGCTCGTCACGCTCGACGCCGAGGCCGTCGAACACTGGCTCGGCATGCGCGGCAAGCAGATGATGCACCCGGCGGAGCTGGTGCGCGAGCCGGACCTGGAGATGGAGGTGCGGCGTGCGGTCGTGGCCGCGAACACGCTGGTCTCGCAGGCCGAGTCGATCCGCACCTTCCGGATCCTGGCCCACCAGTTCAGCGAGGAGCACGGCCTGCTCACGCCGTCCCTGAAGCTGAAGCGCAAGGCCATCGAGACCGCCTACGCGGCGGAGGTCGAGGCGCTCTACCGGGGCTGACCTCCGGCAGGCACCGATCCGGACCTTCCCGTACGTTCGTCAGTGAGGCACCCGGAACCTGCGGAAGGCCGAACGATGAGCAGCGCACCCCCCGCGACCCCCAGCGGCGGCTACGGGCCGTCCGGCGGCGAGCCCTCGCACGAGCCCTACCACCACCCCACGGCGGGCTGGGGAGCGGCGAAGTCCGTGGGAAAGGTGCTGGCGAAGGCGAAGGAGCCGGTCAGCAGCGCGCGGATCATGACGACCATGAACCATCCGGACCGCGGTTTCGACTGCCCGGGGTGCGCCTGGCCCGACGACCAGCACGGGCTGACGCTCGACCTGTGCGAGAACGGCATCAAGCACTCCACCTGGGAGATGACGCCGAAGCGCGCGGGCGCCGAGTTCTTCGCCCGGCACACGGTGACCGAGCTGGCCGAGTGGCCGGATCACGACCTGGAGGACCAGGGGCGGCTGGTCGGCCCGCTGGCGTACGACGCGGAAACCGACCACTACGTGCCGGTGTCGTGGGAGACCGCCTTCGCACTCGTCGGCGAGACGCTGCGCGGCCTCGACTCCCCGGACCGGGCGCTGTTCTACACCTCGGGCCGGCTGAGCAACGAGGCGACGTTCCTCTACCAGCTCTTCGCCCGCGAGTTCGGCACCAACAACCTGCCGGACTGCTCGAACATGTGCCACGAGGCGAGCGGCCGGGCGCTGACCGCGGCGCTCGGCACCGGCAAGGGCACCGTCGACCTGAACGACCTCGACCAGGCGGACGCGCTGTTCGTGATGGGCGTGAACGCCGCGTCGAACGTCCCCCGCATGATCACCACGCTCGCCCACGCCTACGACCGCGGGGCACAGATCGTGCACATCAATCCGCTGGTGGAGGCGGCGGCGGGCCGCACGATCGTGCCGCACGAGTTCGCCGCGATGGCCACCTTCAGGGCGACCAGGACCGGCACCCTGAACCTCCAGCCGCGCATCGGCGGCGACCTGGCCCTGCTGCGCGGTATCGCCAAGCACGTCCTGGAGCGCGCCGAGCGGGACCCGAAGGCGGTCGACCGGGAGTTCCTCGACCGCTTCACCGAGGGCTTCGAGGCCTACCGCGACCTGTGCGCGGGGACCGAGTGGGCGGACCTGGAGGCGGCGAGCGGCCTGACCCGCGACGCCATGGAACAGGCCGCCGAGGTCTATCTCGGCTCCTGCCGTACGGTGATCAGCTGGTGTCTCGGCATCACGCAGCAGGAGCACGGCGTCGACACGGTCCGGGAGATCGTGAACCTCTTGCTGCTGCGCGGCAACATCGGGCGGGAGGGCGCGGGCCCCTGCCCCATCCGCGGGCACAGCAACGTCCAGGGCAACCGCACCTGCGGCATCGACCACCGCCCGAAGAAGGAGTTCCTGGACCGGCTCGCCGAGGCGTGCGGCATCGACCCGCCGCGCGAGCCGGGCCTGGACACGGTGCGCGGCATCGAGGCGATGCACGCCGGTGAGGCGACGGTGTTCGTCGGCATGGGCGGCAACTTCGTGCGGGCCGCCCCGGACCCCACGTACACCGAAGAGGCCCTGCGCGCCTGCGAGTTGACCGTCCAGGTGTCCACCAAGCTGAACCGCTCGCACCTGGTGCACGGGCGCAGGGCGCTGATCCTGCCCTGCCTGGGCCGCACCGAGAAGGACCTCCAGGAGGGCGGGCCGCAGGCGGTCTCGGTCGAGGACTCGATGAGCATGGTGCACCTGTCGCGGGGCATGAAGCGGCCCGCGTCGTCGCATCTGCTCTCCGAGCCCGCGATCATCGCCCGGATGGCGCGGGCCGTGCTGCCCGGCTCCGCGACGCCGTGGGAGGAGTACACCGGCGACTACGACCGGATCCGCGACACCATGCAGCGTGCGCTCGACGGGTTCGAGGACTTCAACCGGCGGGTGCGCGGGCCGCACGGGTTCCGGCTGCGCCAGCCGGCCCGGGAGCGGATCTTCCAGACGCCGTCCGGCCGCGCCGAGTTCTCGCTCGCGGCGCTGCCGGATCCCAGCCCCGGCGAGGGCCTGCTGACCCTGGCGACGGTCCGCTCGCACGACCAGTGGAACACCACGATCTACTCCTCCGACGACCGCTACCGGGGTGTGCGCAACCTGCGCACGCTGGTCTTCCTCAACGCGGACGACATGCGGGAACGCGGCCTCGCGGACATGGACCTCGTCGACATCACCTCGGTGGCCCGGGACGGCTCGCGGCGGTCGGTGCGCGGGTACCGCGCGGTGCCGTACGACGTGCCGCGCGGCTGCGCCGTGGGCTACATGCCGGAGCTCAACGTCCTGTGCGCGATCGGCGACTTCAGCCCGCAGAGCGACCAGCCGCTGATGAAGCATCTGGCGGTGGAGGTGCGACCGCACTGCATCTGACGGTTCATCAAATTGCGGCGTCCCGGTTATTGACGGTTCGTCAGGTCGGACACAGAATCACCCTCACTTCGACGGAGGGGGCCCGACCGTGTCGCGACCGATCCGCGCCATCACCGCCACCGTGGCGGCACTCCTGCTCGCCACCGCCTGCAACTCCACCGCCACCAGCTCCTCGCCGGACGGCAAGGGCACGTCGGTACGGGGAGTGAGCGACGACGCCGTCAAGGTAGGCGGCATCGTCTCGATGACGACCGCGAGCGGGTACAGCAAGAAGGACACCGATCTGGGCGCGAAGGCCCGCTTCGACCGCGCCAACGCGGAGGGCGGGGTCAACGGCCGGAAGATCGACTACCTGGGCGCGGAGGACGACGGCCAGGACCCGGCGAAGAACCTGGCCGCGGCCCGCAAACTGGTCCAGCGGGACAAGGTGTTCGCGATCGCGCCGATGAGCTCGGTGACGTTCTCCGGGGCGGACTTCCTGCAGAAGCAGAAGGTGCCGACGTTCGGCTGGGGCACCCTGCCGTCGTTCTGCGGGCCGACCTACATCTACGGCTTCGGCGGCTGCATGGTGCCGATGCCGGGCGGCACCATCTCGCAGACCTGGCCGGAGGGCCTCAAGCACGTCACCGACGGCTCGAAGGGGAAGACGGTCGCGATCCTCGCCAACGACAACGACGCGGGCACCTTCGCCATCCGCACCTACCGGCAGTCGTTCGCGTCGGCGGGCTACAAGGTGACGTACGCCAAGGCCTCGGTGCCCGCGACGTCCGTGCCGAGCGACTGGTCCGCGTACACGAAGGAGCTGCTGCGCAGCGACGGCGGCAAGGCGCCGGACGTGGTCGTCTCCGTCATGCAGACCCCGTACAACATCGGGCTGTTCACCGCCGTCAAGCGCACCGGCTTCACGGGCGTGCTCACCGATCCGACGGACTACGACCCGGGGCTGCTCGCCAAGAGCGCGACGAAGCAGGCGCTCGACGGGGTGCACGTGCTGCTGTCCTTCGAGCCGTTCGAGTCCGACTCGCAGAAGATGAAGCAGTTCAAGGCCGACATCGAGAAGGCCGCGGGCAAGAAGGTTCCGCTGAACATGCACATGGTCACCGGATACATGAGCGCCGACCTCCTCCTCGCCGTCGCGCAGAGGGCCGGCAAGGACCTGACCGTGGCGTCGTTCCAGAAGGCGGCGGACGGGTTCTCCGACTCGGGGACGCTCGTGGGGAGCCGCCGGCTGCCCGCCGGGCAGAAGGAGTCGTTCGGCTGCGGCGCGCTGGTGCAGCTCAAGGGCGGGGCGTACACGGTGTCGTCGCCGTTCAAGTGCTACGCCCCGATCCCGTTCAAGTAGGTCCGCCTGAAGGGCTTCTCGCATGACCGACCTGCTTGCCTTCGTCCTGAGCGGGCTCGTGTCGGGCGCGCTGTACGCGCTGCTCGCCACCGGACTCGTGCTCTCCTACTCGGCGTCGGGCCTGTTCAACTTCGCGCACGGCGCCACCGCCTATCTCTGCGCGCTCGCCCTCTACGAGCTGCACTCGGGCTTCGGCTGGCCCGCGGTGCCCACCGCGCTGCTGCTCGTGCTGGTCATGGCCCCCGCGCTCGGCTGGGGGCTCGACCGGCTGATGTTCCGCAGACTGGCCCGGGTCGGGGAGACCGCGCAGATCGTCGCCACCATCGGGCTGCTCGTGGCGCTGCCCGCGCTCGGCCTGTGGGTCGTCGAGCTCCTCGACGACGCGGGCGCGGCCGTGCTGCCCGCCGAGAACCAGTTCGGGCTGCCCGGGGTCGGTCCGAGTCCGGCGAAGAACTGGCCGCTCGTGAACGGCGTCGGCATCGACTCCGATCAGCTGATCACGTGGGTGACGACCGCCGTCGTCGCGCTGGGCCTGTGGGTCCTGCTGCGCCGCACGACGCTGGGGCTCCGGCTGCGGGCCACGGTCGACAACCGCACGCTGGTCGAGCTGCGCGGATTGAGCGCCGACCGTCTCTCGTCGGTGGCGTGGATGCTGTCGTCGGGCCTCGCGGGGCTGGCCGGCGTGCTCGCCACTCCCCTGCTCGGCCTCTCCGCGCACGACTTCACGCTCTTCCTGTTCGTGTCGGCGACGGCCGCGGTGCTGGGCCGGTTCCTGTCCGTGCCGGTGGCCTTCGCCGGCGGGCTCGGGCTCGGGGTGCTGCAGAACCTGGTCGCCGGGTACGCCTCGTTCGCCGAGAAGATCACCGGATTCCGGACCGCGGTGCCGTTCCTGATCCTGTTCGCCGGGCTGCTGCTGCTCACCCGGCGGCAGCGCACGGCGGGCACGGCCGCGGTGGACGCGCCGCCCGTGGACTATCTGGCGGGCAGGCCGTGGGCGCGGCGGTGGGGGCCGTGGGCGGTGGCCGGCGCACTGCTGGGCGTCGCCTTCTACACCGTCACGACACCCTTCTGGAGCGGGATCCTCGCCCAAGGGCTCGCGATCTCCCTGGTGTTCATGTCGTTCACCGTGGTCACCGGGCTCGGCGCGATGGTCTCGCTCGCGCAGGCCACGTTCGTGACGGGCGCCGCCCTGGTGGCCGGGCTGCTGATGAGCCACGGGGTGCCGTTCCTCGGGGCGGCGCTGATCGGGACGTGCGCGGCGGCCGCGCTCGGCGCCCTGGTGGCGCTCCCCGCGCTGCGGCTCGGCGGGCGGTCACTGGCCCTGGCGACGCTCGCCCTCGCCTTCCTCGCCGACCAAGTGCTGTTCCAGACGGGCTGGTTGCGCAACGGCGACACCGGGTGGGAGGTGCCCCGGGCCGTCCTCGGACCGGTCGACCTGAGCGACGACCGGGCGATGGGTGTGGCGATGCTGGTGCTGTGCGCGGCGGCCGTGGCGGGGCTCAGCGCGCTGCGCGGCTCGCGGGCCGGACGGGCGATGCTCGCGGTGCGCTCGGCACCGGCGGCGGCGATGGCGTCGGGGGTGTCCGTCGTCCGCACCAAGCTGCTGCTGTTCACCCTCTCGGCGGGGCTCGCCGGGTTCGGCGGCGTGATGTACGCGTCGTACAACACCCGCATCACCGCGACCGACTTCACGGCGATGACCGGCCTGATCTGGCTCGCGGTGGTGGTCGCGGCCGGGGTGCGACGGCCGCAGTTCGCGGTGGTCGCCGGGCTCACCTTCGCCGTCGTCCCGCATCTCGTCAGCGACTACGTGACCGATTCGGCGCAGCTCCCGGTGATCCTGTTCGGCCTGGCCGGTCTCGCGCTCGCCAACGATCCGGACGGGTACTGCGCGGCGTTCTCCGTGCGCAGGCACCGGCGCCGCGCGAGCGTCACGGTGACACCGGAGCCGGTCTCCGACGCCGGCCCGGACCCGGAGGCCGCCCTCCAACTCGTCGGCGTACAGGCCGGATACGACGGCGCGCCGGTCCTCCGGGGCGTCGGCCTCACCGTCCGCCCTGGAGAGATCGTGGCGCTGCTCGGGCCGAACGGCTCCGGGAAGTCGACAACCTGCAAGGTGGCGGCCGGACTGCTCGCCCCGGTCCACGGGCAGGTGTACGTCGCCGGCGTCGCGGCCGGACGGCAGGGGGCGGTGCGCCGGGCGCGGGCCGGAGTGGTCCTGGCGCCGGAGGGCCGCGGCATCTTCCCGTCCCTGACGGTCGACGAGAACCTGGCCCTGCGACTGCCCCGCAAGCAGGACCGGTCGGCGGTGTACGAGCGCTTCGCCGCTCTGGCCGGGCGGCGCGCGGTCGCGGCCGGATCGCTCTCCGGCGGCGAACAGCAGCTGCTCGCACTGGCGCCGCTGCTGCACGCCCCGCCGCGCGTCCTCATCGCGGACGAGCCCTCGCTCGGCCTCGCACCCCGCGTGGTCGACGAGGTGTACCGGCTTCTCGCCGAACTCCGCGACGCGGGCACCGGGCTGCTGCTCGTGGAGGAGAAGGCGTCGGAGATCCTCGGCGTCGCGGACACCGTGGCGTATCTCGCACAGGGCCGGGTCACCTGGTGCGGGCCGCGCGCACAGGTCGAGACGGAGCGGCTCACGGACGCCTACCTCGGGATCGCCGCGGCCAGGGAGGCGGAGCGCTCATGAGTCACGTACTGGAGGTGGAGGGCGTCGGCGTGCGGTTCGGCGGCGTACGCGCCCTCGACGGCGTGGACCTGCGCCTCGCGGCCGGTGAGGTGTGCGGACTGATCGGGCCGAACGGCGCGGGCAAGACGACGTTCTTCGACGTCGTCTCGGGGATCCGGCGGCCGGACGCGGGCCGGGTGCTGCTCGACGGTGCGGACATCACCCGCCGCTCCCCCGTGTGGCGGGCGCGGCACGGGATGCGCCGCACGTTCCAGCGCCAGCAGCTGTTCGGGCAGCTCACCGTCGCGGACCAGCTGCTCGTCGCGCAGGAGTGGCGGCGCGGCGGCGCGGACGCCGGGCATGCCCGGAAGCTGCTGGAGGCGTGCGGGCTCACCGACGTCGCCGGCGCGTGGGCGGGCACGCTGCCGGTCGGCCGGGCCCGCATGGTGGAGCTGGCGCGGGCCGCCGCGGACCGGCCTCGCGTGCTGCTCCTGGACGAGCCGGCCTCGGGCATGACGGCCGGGGAACGGGAGCTGCTCGCGTCCGTGGTGCGCGGCCTCGCCGAGGAGTCCGGGTGCGCGGTGCTGCTCGTCGAGCACAACGTGGCGTTCGTGATGGAGCTGTGCGCGCGGGTCGTGGTCCTCGACCTGGGCGCGGTGCTCGCCGAGGGCACCCCGGAGGCGGTCCGGGCGGACCGCAGGGTGCGCGACGCGTATCTGGGGGCACAGGAGAATCACTCCCCGGTCAAGAGGTGATCCCGCGCAGGAATGCGCGTGGGCCCGTGATCGTTGACCATGGGAGTACGACTGTTGACTCACAACGCTAAGGAACGACACCTCGTGAGCAAGGTTCCCCCGATCATCCTGAACAACGGCGTCGAGATGCCCCAGCTCGGCTTCGGCGTGTGGCAGGTGCCGGACGACGAGGCCGAGCGCGCCGTCGCCACGGCGCTTCAGGCCGGGTACCGGAGCATCGACACCGCCGCGATCTACGGCAACGAAGAGGGCACCGGCAAGGCGATCGCCGCGTCGGGCGTGCCCCGCGAGGAGCTCTTCGTCACCACCAAGCTGTGGAACGCGGACCAGGGCCACGACGCCACGCTCCGCGCCTTCGACCAGTCCCTCGACAAGCTCGGCCTCGACTACGTGGACCTGTACCTGATCCACTGGCCGCTGCCGTCCAAGGACCTGTACGTGGACACGTACAAGGCGTTCGAGAAGATCTACGCGGACGGCCGCGCCAAGGCCATCGGCGTGTCGAACTTCCTGCCCGAGCACCTGGACCGGCTGACCGCCGAGACCTCGGTCATCCCCGCGGTCAACCAGATCGAGCTGCACCCCCACCTCCAGCAGCGCGTCTCGCGCGAGCGCCACGCGGAGCTGGGCATCGCCACCGAGGCGTGGTCCCCGCTCGGCCAGGGCAAGGGCCTCCTGGAGGTTCCGGCCATCGTCGCGATCGCCCAGAAGCACGGCCGCACCCCGGCCCAGGTCGTCCTGCGCTGGCACATCCAGCTGGGCAACGTGGTGATCCCGAAGTCCGTGACCCCGTCGCGCATCGCGGAGAACATCGACGTCTTCGGCTTCGAGCTGGACACCGAGGACCTCGGCGCGATCTCCGCGCTCAACGAGGACCGGCGGCTCGGCCCGAACCCGGCGGAGTTCGACGTCAGCTGACCTCCCGCCGTGGACATCCGGGGCCCCGGCACGAGCACCGCGTGTGCTCGTGCCGGGGCCCCGCCGCCGTTTCAGCCCTTCACGGCGGTGTGCACCGTGTGCGCCACCAGCAGGAACACGTCCTCGCGGCGGTACAGGCCCAGCTCGTCCTCCGGGTCGAGCAGGCGGTCGAGGGCCGCGATGTCGTCGGCGGCGAGTGCCTCCTCGTAGACACCGCGGCGCCGCTGCCACATGTCGACCAGCATCTCGCGGCCGGCCGCCGACAGGGGCGCCGGAAGGTCGAGCAGGAACGTGCGGGACTGCGCGCCCTTGAGCCCGGCGGCGGTCAGGAGGGCCGGCCAGTCCTCGACGTGCTGCTCGGCGCCGGGCAGCGAGCGGCGCATCTCGTCGAACCACTCGTCCTCGATGGCGTCCGCCCGCGTCTCCAGGCCGGGGCGGCCGAAGCCGAAGTCGCGGGGCAGGCTGCGCAGCGGCAGACCGCCCTCGACGAGGGCGAGGGTCCCGCCGGGGGTGAGGCGGTCGGCGAGCGCGGCGATCGCGGCGCGCTGGTCGCCGACGTGGTGCAGGGACCGCGCGGCCCAGATCAGGTCGGCGTCGGGCAGCTCGTCCACCGCGTCGGGCAGCTCCACCCGCAGGGTGCCGGTGCGGTCGGCGAGACCGGCCGCGGCAAACCGCTCGGTGGCCCGGGCGAGCAGGGCCTCCTCCGGGTCGGCGGCGATGATGCGCGCCTGCGGGAACGCCTCGGCGAGTTGCAGCGAGACCGCGCCGGGGCCCGCGCCCGCGTCGACGATCAGGCCGGTGCCGCCGGGCCGCGACGCGCGCAGCCAGGACAGGGCCTCGGTGTAGAGGGGGGCGTAGACCTCCGCGCCGCGCTCCAGGTGCGGGATCATCTGGGACCAGTCCATGTCCTGGGTGCCGTGCTTGTGCGCGTGACCGTGCCCGTGTCCGTGGCCCTGCTCGTGTCCGTGGTCGTGGCCGTGTGCCATGTGTGCGTCTCCGCCCTTCGTCCCGCTGTGGTGCCGGTGGTGCCCGTGGTGCCCGTGGTGCCCGTGGTGCCCGTGGTGCCCGTGGTGCCCGTGGTGCTTCCAGCGTGCGCGGGCCCCGCCGCGACAGGCAAGCCGAGTTGCCGAATGCGCAAAGCGGGGCCCGCGGCCGGCCTACTGGACCGGCGGGTAGGCGTTCTTCAGCAGCTCCTGGAACTGGGCGGAGAACCAGTGCCCGGACACCGGCGCGTTCGGCAGCGCCCCGGACAGGTGGTTGTTGTTGCGTGGGTTACCGGTGTACGTGGGGTCGCACATCCGGTCGAATCCCTTGCCCTCGTCGTTGTCGATCGCGGTGCTGGAACCGTCCGACTCCCCCGGCGGCTTCATCCACACGTACGCGTCGATGCCGGTGGCGGGGTTGGCCTGCGGGCGTTCGCCGAGTCCGGCTCCGGACTGGTTGCACCAGTTCCCGAGGTGGATGCGGCGGTCGTAGCGGCCCCCGTCGACATAGGTGTCCACGCTCGTCCTGGCGCCCGGTCCGGTGGGCCTGGCCGAGCCGCCCCAGCCGTTGCGGGAGGTGTCGATCAGCATGCCGAGGTTCTGGTCGAAGCCGAGGGAGACCAGCTTGGTCCGCATGGCCTGGGCGTACGACAGCTCGTCGGTGTAGCGGTTCCAGTCGACCCACTTCGACTGGCGGACCGAGACGCCGTTGACCGAGTCGTCGATGCCGAAGTGGTCCTCCTTGAGGGCGCTGTAGTTCGCCGTGTTCACGATGAAGCCGTGGACGTCGGACAGCTGCGCGCCGTTGCTCGACGCGGTGGTCCTGAACAGTTCCGCGGAGGCCCCGAAGTTGTCGTCCCAGCCGAGCCAGCCGTGGTGGCCCGCGTCGATGTAGTTGTAGACGTTCGGGATGGCGCCGAGCTTGTCGAGGGCGTACCCGACGCCCTTCTGGTAGTTGCCGTTGGCCTTCATGACGTCGCAGTTGGGGGTGGCCGTGGCACGCCCGCTGACGTTGGTGACGAGGTTGGGCAGCGAGTCGATCTCGATCGTCGTGACGATGCGCAGGCCCGCGTACTTGGGGTCGGCGAGGATCGCGGCGATCGGGTCGATGAAGTCGCTCTTGTACTTGTCGATGTCGTTCGGACCGAGTTCGCCGTTGGAGGCGAGCGCGGCGCAGTCGCGGCCGGGGAGGTCGTAGACGACGAGCTGGACGACCTCCTCGTTGCCGCCCTTCTGGGCGAGGGCGGCGTCCAGGTGGTCGCGCAGGCCCATGCCGTCGCCGACGCCGTCGATCGCGGCGATCCGGTCGAGCCAGACTCCGGTGGGCTGGTTCGCCACCGCGCTGCCGCCGGGCTCGGCGGCGGCCTTGGCCTTCCACTCCGGGTTCACGTAGACCTTGGCGCCCGCGTACGGGTTGTCGACGCGGCCGCTCGGGCCGGTCGGGTCCGTGGGATCGGTCGGGTCGGTCGGATCCGTCGGTCCGCTGTCCTCGTTGCAGGTGACGCCGTTCAGCTTGAAGGCGGCGGGCACGGCGTTGGCGCCGCTGTACGTGCCGTTGAAGCCGAAGGAGGTGGAGCCGCCGGTGGCGAGGGTTCCGTTGTAGGACAGGCTCTTGGCGGTGACGGCGGTGCCGGACTGGCTGATGTCCGCGTTCCAGCCGCTGCTGACCTTCTGGCTGCCTGCGAAGGACCAGGTGAGGTTCCAACTGCTCACCGCGGCGCCGTTGTTGGTGACGGACACGGAGGTGGTGAAGCCCGTGTCCCACTGGTTCTGGACCTTGTAGTCCACGGTGCAGGCGGCCGCGGCCGCGCTGTCGGGGGCGGCGACGGCGGTGCCGACGCAGGCGGCGCCGGAGAGGACGAGCGCCGCGGCGAGCGCGGTACTGCCTCTCAGTCTCGTGCGGCTGTTTCCGGTACGGCTCATGGTGTGGGGTGTCCCTTTCCGGTTCTCTTCATGGGTCGGGTGTCGATGGCGCGGGTCAGCCCGTGAGGGCTTGCAGGTGGTTGCGCAGACCGGCCCCGAACGCGGTCGGTGTGCCGTCGTAGTCGCTGATCAGCGAGGGTCCCGAGGCGCAGTCCCAGGTGTTCCAGGTCCAGCCGAGGTACGACAGCCTGCGGTCGTCGAACCACTTCATGACCCGGTCGATGAAGGCGTGGGAGCAGGTGTTCTCGCCGATCTCCCCGGCCACCAGCGGCACTTGGGCCGCGACCGGCGCGAGCTGCTCGTCCCAGCAGCTCTCACTGGCGCAGGTGTTGAAGTTGTAGACGTGGTAGGCGGCGGCGAGATTGCCGGCCGGATCGGTCGGCTTGTGGGCGAGCCACTGCCGCAGGTCGTTGGAGTAGGCGAGGCCGCCGATCAGGATGAGGTTGCCGGCGCCCGCCGTGCGGACGGCGTCGACGAGGTCCTGCATGCCCGCGACCTCGTAACCGATGCCGGGGCAGGTGCCGCCGTCCTTCCAGCAGGCCCATGCCTGGTCCAGGGTGGAGGTGGCACGGTCCGGGTACGGTTCGTTGAAGAGGTCGAAGGCGACCGCCGGGTCGTCCTTGTAGGCGCCGGCCACCGACGACCAGAAGGCGGGGGTGTACTGCGCGTCCGGCATCGGCTTCTGGCAGGTGGCGTGGGTGTCGGAGCAGCCGGCCGAGTTCCCGGTGTACTGGCCGTAGGACCAGTGCAGTTCGAGGATCGGCGTCATGCCGTGCGCCTCGACCTTGGTGACCAGGTCCTTGATCGCTGCCTGGTAATCGGCACCTCCGTACTCGGGTTTGATGTTGTCGAGGCCGAGCCAGCACTCCTCGTTGAGCGGGATGCGGACGGCGTTCGCCTTCCAGTCGGCGATGGCCCGCACCGACGCGTCGTCCACGGGTCCGTCGAAGATCCCGTATCCCTGGACGCACATGAACTCGCCGCCGGAGCGGTTCACGCCGAGGATCCGGCGCGTGGCCCCGCTGGTGGCGTCGACCAGCTTGTTCCCCGACGCCTTCAGGGCCGGGGCGGTGCCGTCACCGGGATCCGTGGGATCGGTCGGATCCGTCGGATCGGTGATGTCCTCGTTGCAGGTGACGCCGTTCAGCTTGAAAGTCCTGGGCACCGTGTTGGCTCCGGACCACGACCCGATGAATCCGGCCGACACGCTGCCGCCCGAGGCGAGCGCGCCGTTCCACGACTCGTTGGCCGCGGTCACCGTCGAGCCGGATTGGGACCACTTGGCGCTCCAGCCCTGGGTGATCTTCTGTCCGTCGGCGAAGTCGAACGACAGGCTCCAACTGTCCTTCGGCGCACCGTTGTTGGTGACCTTCACGGCGCCCTGGAAGCCGCTGTTCCACTGCGAGGTGACGGAATACTCCACCGAGCAGGCGGGTGCGGCCGCGGACGCGGATCCGGTCAGGGGAACGAGCGCGGCCGCCGCGAGTGCGGCGCACGCCCACAGTGACACGTAGCGCGGAGGGTGTCGCATGAGCGACTCCTTGCAGCTCGGGCGCGACGGCGGAAAGCCGGCGCGTCGACTGATGGAATCGCTCCCACTGGTTGCTGGTGGACTGTAGAGAAGGAACTGCCGTCAAGCAACAGAGGCGTTACGGAAAAGTACTGTCGAATTAATTCGACTCTTCAAGTCTCTTGACCCTCATTTGACTCCTCATCATCCTGGGAGCGCTCCCACTGGTTCATAGGTTCACCCCCACCAAGAGAAGGACCAGGGCATGCCCAAGAGACGGGCCCGGCGGCCATGGACCGCTGTCGCGGCGGCACTCGCACTACCGCTCGCTACTCTCGCCGCACTCCCAACCACCGCTGAGGCAGCGGCAGTTGAGTGCAGCGTCGACTACAAGACCAACGACTGGGGATCCGGCTTCACCACCGATCTGACGATCACCAACCGAGGCTCGACGGCGATCGACGGCTGGAACCTCACCTACTCCTACGCCGGTGACCAGAAACTCACCAATGGCTGGAACGGCGCATGGTCGCAATCCGGCAAGAACGTGACGGTCAAGGACGCCGGATACAACGGGAAGATCGCGGCGGGCGCCGCCGCGAGCACCGGGGCGCAATTCACCTACAGCGGCTCGAATTCAGCCCCCACGAATTTCGCGATCAATGGCACGACCTGCGCCGGAGCCCACCAGCCACCGGTCACGGTGCTCACCAGCCCCCAGGCCGGTGCGGTCTACACAGCGGGTGACCCGGTCCCGCTGGCGGCGACCGCGGCGGCGGCCGACGGGGCGGGCATCACCAAGGTCGAGTTCTACGACGACACGACGCTGCTCGGCACCGACACCACGTCCCCGTACGGGCTGGGCGCGGACTCGCTCGCGGCCGGCACGCACTCGCTGTACGCGAAGGCGTACGACGGGAAGGGCGCGTCCGGCGAGTCGACACCGGTCGGCATCACGGTCGCGGCGGGCCCCGCCGTGTCGGTGACTCCCTCCCAACTCGGCGTCCAGCAGGGTAAGTCGGGCACCTTCGACGTGAAGCTGTCCACGAAGCCCTCGGCGAACGTGACCGTCACGACGGCCCGCACGGCCGGCAACACGGGCCTGTCCGTCTCGTCCGGTGCGGGCCTCACCTTCACGCCGTCGAACTGGGACACGGCGCAGAAGGTGACCGTCGCGGCGGACTCCTCCGGCACCGGCGCCGCCACGTTCACGGTCAGCGCGCCCGGCCACACCAAGGCGACGGTCACGGTCACCCAGCTCGCGGCCGGCACGGAGTACGACACGCGGTTCCTCGACCTCTACGGGAAGATCACCGACCCGGCGAACGGCTACTTCTCGCCGGAGGGCATCCCGTACCACTCGGTGGAGACGCTGATCGTCGAGGCGCCGGACCAGGGCCACGAGACGACCTCCGAGGCGTACTCGTACCTGCTGTGGCTCCAGGCCATGTACGGCAAGGTCAGCGGCGACTGGTCCAAGTTCAACGGCGCCTGGGAGATCATGGAGAAGTACATGATCCCCACGCACGCGGACCAGCCGACGAACTCGTTCTACAACGCGTCCAAGCCCGCGACGTACGCGCCCGAGGAGGATCTGCCGTCGCAGTACCCGGCGAAGCTGGACCCGTCGGTGCCCGTCGGCACGGACCCGATCGCGGCCGAGCTGAAGAGCGCGTACGGCACCGACGACGTCTACGGCATGCACTGGCTGCAGGACGTCGACAACACGTACGGCTACGGCAACGAACCCGGGAAGTGCGAGGCGGGCCCGACGGCGACCGGGCCGTCCTACATCAACACCTTCCAGCGCGGCGCGCAGGAGTCGGTGTGGGAGACGGTTCCGCAGCCCACCTGTGACGCCTTCAAGTACGGCGGGAAGAACGGGTACTTGGACCTGTTCACGGGCGACTCGTCGTACGCCAGGCAGTGGAAGTACACCGACGCGCCGGACGCCGACGCGCGCGCCGTGCAGGCCGCGTACTGGGCCGACGTGTGGGCCAAGGAGCAGGGCAAGGGCTCCGCGGTGTCGGCCACCGTCGGCAAGGCCGCGAAGATGGGCGACTACCTGCGCTACGCCATGTTCGACAAGTACTTCAAGAAGGTGGGCGGCTGCACCGGCCCGGCCGGCTGCCCGGCCGGGACCGGCAAGGACGCCTCGCACTATCTGCTGTCCTGGTACTACGCGTGGGGCGGCGCCACCGACACCTCGGCGGGCTGGGCCTGGCGCATCGGCTCCAGCCACACGCACGGCGGGTACCAGAACCCGCTCGCCGCGTACGCCCTCTCCTCCTCCGCCGATCTGAAGCCCAAGTCGGCGACGGGACAGCAGGACTGGGCCAAGTCGCTCGACCGGCAGCTGGAGTTCTACCGCTGGCTGCAGTCGGACGAGGGTGCCATCGCGGGCGGTGCGACGAACAGCTGGCAGGGGCGGTACGCGACGCCTCCGTCCGGCACGCCGACCTTCTACGGCATGTACTACGACGAGGCGCCGGTCTACCACGACCCTCCGTCGAACCAGTGGTTCGGCTTCCAGGCGTGGTCGATGGAGCGCGTCGCCGAGTACTACCAGCAGACGGGCGACGCCGACGCGAAGGCGGTCCTGGACAAGTGGGTCGACTGGGCCCTGTCCGAGACGACGGTCAACCCGGACGGCACCTTCCGGATCCCGTCCACCCTCCAGTGGTCGGGCAAGCCGGACACCTGGAACGCGTCGAGTCCCGGCGCCAACACGTCACTTCACGTCTCCGTCGCCGACTACACGAACGATGTGGGCGTGGCGGCGGCGTACGCGAAGACATTGACGTACTACGCCGCCAGGTCCGGTGACGCGCAGGCGAAGTCGACGGCGAAGGCGCTGCTCGACGGCATGTGGGAGAACGACCGGGACGCGCTCGGCGTCGCGGTGCCCGAGACGCGGGCCGACTACAGCCGGTTCGACGATGCGGTGTACGTGCCGTCCGGCTGGACCGGCACCATGCCGAACGGCGACGCGATCAACTCGTCGTCGACCTTCTCCTCGCTGCGCTCCTTCTACCAGGACGACCCCAACTGGCCGAAGGTCGAGGCCTATCTGGCGGGCGGCGCGGCACCGACGTTCACGTACCACCGGTTCTGGGCCCAGGCGGACATCGCGCTCGCCATGGGTTCGTACGCGGAGCTGCTCGAGTAACGCCCCGCCCTGCAGCGGCTCCGTGCACAGAGGAGCCGGGCGGCCTCCCTCCCCGGAGGCCGCCCGGCCACCGCACGTTCCCTCTCCCCCTCCCCATCCCCCTCCATCCCGGGACCCTCCATGCCACGACCACGTCATGCCCGCAGACCGCGTACGCGTCTCCTGCTGACCTCCGTACTGACCCTCACCGCAGGCTTGTTGACGGGCACTCAGGTGGCCACGGCGGCCGAACCGAGGGCCACCGCGGTCGCCGCCGACACGTACACCTGGAAGAACGCCCGCATCGACGGCGGCGGCTTCGTCCCCGGCATCGTCTTCAACCGCTCCGAGAAGAACCTCGCCTACGCCCGCACCGACATCGGCGGCGCCTACCGCTGGAACCAGGACACCGCGTCCTGGACGCCGCTCCTGGACTCGGTCGGCTGGGACGACTGGGGCCACACGGGCGTGGCCTCCCTCGCCACCGACGCCGTCGATCCGGACAAGGTGTACGCGGCCGTCGGCACGTACACGAACGACTGGGATCCGGGAAACGGCGCGATCCTGCGCTCTGCCGACCGCGGCGCCACCTGGAAGAAGACGGACCTGCCCTTCAAGCTGGGCGGCAACATGCCGGGCCGCGGCATGGGCGAGCGGCTCGCGATCGACCCGCACGACGACAAGGTCCTCTATCTGGGTGCGCCCAGCGGCAAGGGCCTGTGGCGCTCGACGGACGCGGGGGTGACCTGGTCGCAGGTGACGTCCTTCCCGAACGTCGGGAACTACCGGCAGGACCCGTCCGACACCTCCGGCTACGCCTCGGACAACCAGGGCGTGGTCTGGGTGACGTTCGACGAGTCGTCGGCGACGGGCGCGGACCGCACCCGGACGCTCTACGCCGGGGTGGCCGACAAGGACGACTCCGTCTACCGCTCGACGGACGCGGGCGCGACCTGGGAGCGGGTGGCCGGCCAGCCGACCGGCCACCTCCCGCACAAGAGCGTGCTCGACGCCGAGAACGGCTATCTGTACATCGCCTACAGCGACAAGGGCGGGCCGTACGACGGCGGCAAGGGCCAGGTGTGGCGGTACGCGACGAAGACCGGCGCGTGGAAGGACATCAGCCCGGTCGCCGAGGCGGACACCTACTACGGCTTCAGCGGTCTGACGATCGACCGGCAGCACCCCGGCACGGTGATGGTCTCGGGCTACAGCTCCTGGTGGCCGGACACGCTGATCTTCCGCTCCACGGACAGCGGCGGCACCTGGACGAAGGCGTGGGACTACACGTCGTACCCGAACCGCGCGAACCGCTACACGATGGACGTGTCGTCGGTGCCCTGGCTGACGTGGGGTGCGAACCCGTCCCCGCCCGAGCAGACGCCGAAGCTGGGCTGGATGACGGAGGCGCTGGAGATCGACCCGTTCGACTCGGACCGGATGATGTACGGGACGGGCGCGACGGTCTACGGGACCGAGGACCTCGGCAAGTGGGACGCGGGCGGCACGTTCACCATCAAGCCCATGGTCAAGGGGCTCGAGGAGACGGCCGTGAACGACCTGGCCTCGCCACCGTCCGGCGCGCCGCTGCTGTCCGCGCTCGGCGACATCGGCGGCTTCCGGCACACGGACCTGACGAAGGTCCCGTCGATGATGTATACCTCCCCGAACTTCACCTCCAGCACGAGCCTGGACTTCGCGGAGAGCAAACCGGACGTGGTGGTGCGCGCCGGGAACGTCGACTCGGGCGCGCACGTGGCCCTCTCCCAGGACAACGGCGCCAACTGGTACACGGCCGGAACCGACCCGTCGGGCGTCACCGGCGGCGGCACGGTCGCGGTGTCGGCGGACGGCGGGCGGCTCGTGTGGAGCCCGGACGGTGCGGGCGTGCAGACGGGCACGGGGTCGTCGTGGGCGGCGGCGAGCGGGGTGCCGGCGGGCGCGGTCATCGAATCGGACCGGGCCGACGCATCCACCTTCTACGCCTTCAGGTCCGGTACCTTCTACGCGAGTTCGGACGGCGGAAAGACCTTCACGGCAAAGGCCTCCAGCGGGCTGCCGACGGACGGACCGGTCCGCTTCAAGGCGGTGCCGGGCGCGAAGGGTGACATCTGGCTGGCCGGAGGCTCGGCGTCGGGCGCGTACGGGCTGTGGCACTCGACGGACGGCGGCGCCACGTTCACCAAGCTGTCGAACGTGCAGCAGGCCGACACCATCGGCTTCGGCAAGGCCGCGCCCGGCGCGACGTACCGGACCCTGTATGCGAGCGCAAAGATCGGCGGGGTGCGCGGCATCTTCCGCTCGACGGACACGGGCGCCACCTGGACCCGGGTCAACGACGATGCCCACCAGTGGGGTTGGACCGGCGCGGCGATCACCGGTGACCCGCGTGTGTACGGCCGGGTGTACGTGTCGACCAACGGGCGGGGCGTCGTCTACGGCGACACGGCCGACGTCCCCGGCGACGGCGGCGGCTCCCCCGGCACGCCGACGGCAGCCTGCACGGTCACGTACAAGGTGACGAACGAGTGGTCGGGCGGCTTCCAGGCGGACGTGACCCTGACCAACACCGGCTCGGCCGCCTGGAACGGCTGGTCCCTCGACTGGACCTTCGCCGACGGCCAGAAGGTCTCCCAGCTGTGGAACGCGTCGTACACCCAGGCCGGCACGGCGGTCACGGCGAAGAACGCGAGCTGGAACGGGACGGTGGTGGCCGGGAGTTCGGTGGCGTTCGGGTTCACGGGGTCACGGCCGGGGGCGGCGAACGGGAAACCGACGGCCTTCCGGCTGGACGGCCAGAACTGTTCGGTCGCCTGACGGCTCCGGAGCCGCCGGAACAGTGGGCGGGGCGCGCACCGCCAGCGATGCGCGCCCCGCGCCGACACTCTCGTGCGTCTACTCTGCCCACACAGGTGGGTCTTCTCCTTCTGCCTCGGCAGTCTGGCACTCCGCAATGCGCTGCCTGAGGGTTTCGCTCTTCTCGAAGCCGTGAGGCAGGTCGGTCGACCGGAAGATATCGGCTTGGGCGAGTTGGTCGACTTCGATCCCCTCCGCCCATTCCAGGTTCACGTTGCTCAGATCCACCGCGAACAGATCCGCGTCCTTGAGGTCCGCCCCGTCGAGGACCGCTCCGCCGAGCAGGGCGGAGCACAGTTCCGCCCTCTGCAACTGCGCATGCGACACATTGGCCCCTCGCAGGTTCGCCCCCGCCAGTCTCGCTTCGGCGAGGTTCGCCTCGGACAGATTCGCCACGGCCAGCAGGGAGTCCCTCAGGTCGCCAAGTCCTAGGCGGGCAGTGCTGAGATCTGCCTCCATGAGGTTGGCTCCGCGGAGCGAAGCCTCTTCGAGGTCGGCGTGGCGCAGAGTGGCGCTGTGCAGATGGGCGCCGTCGAGATTCGCCCGCCTCAGGACGGCATCGCCGAGGGTCGCCCCGCGGAGATCTGCCTTCACGAACACGGCGCTGTCGGCGACGGCCGGGGTCGGTTCGCTCTCCCGCTCCCCGTCACCCACGGCAGGATGCGGGTGCGACAGCTTGTCCCTCACGTGAGTTCCGCCTGCTGCTCGTCCCGCTTCTGGGTCTCGCGCAACGTCGTCTCGAACTGCTTCTGATTCTCGGCGACTTGTTGCTGAGCGTGCTCGAACTGCTGCCTTTCGAGCAGGTGCTTCTTGCGGGTGTAGTAGAGCCCGGCCGCGGTGAAGCCGCCCACCGCGACCGCCACGAGCATGGTGCGGAAGCCCGTGACGATGGCTCCGGCACTGGAGACGAGCTCACCGTGCTCCCTGAGGTGGCGGCCTTCGATCCACCAGGGTCCCCAGACGAGGAGCACGATGAAGGCGGCGGTGCCCGTGGCGGCTGTCACCCACGCCCATCGTGGGTGGCGTTCCCGCCACGGCACGAGTGTCTCGGCGTCTCCGTCGTCATGCTCGGCATGATCTCTCCCTGCGGCGTGCGGCATGCGCCGGACGGGTTTGTTCAGAGGGAGAGTTGAGCTTGCTCGATCGGGGCCGCCGACGAGGCCCTACTGACTGCGGCTCGGCAGTTCGAGACACTCGGGCATGACACCAGAAGAACGGAACGGTCTCCTCAGGGAGTTTCGCCGCTACATCGACACCGCAACCGGCGCGCACGAGAACCCGATGCAGGCCGAGACGCGCGCTGTGTTCGCCACATCAGCCGTCGCGGTCTCACTCCTCCTGGCCGCCGACTCCATGGCCGAGCTGGCGAGCAAGCTTCCACCACCGCAGGAGGGGTGACGGGCGCAGACCACCGAGGGCGCACCTTGGAGGGCCACTGCCCGTCGGCTCTGGCTCTCCTCTGCGACCACTGTATGCATGAGCCTGAGGGGGATGCGCCGTCTGTTCCTCACAGCAGAGGAGTTGGCACTAGCGGGACCGGACTTCGAACTCGTTCGGCATTCACACTTTCATCACAACTTCGTCACTGAACCCTCATGCCCCGTGCATCCACACCTACCGTCATGGGTCACCGCACATCCCATGGGGGTCTCATGTCGTACAACCAGCCGCCACCGCATGCGCCGTTCCACGGCCCCGTTCCCCCGGGGCCGGTCATGCCGGGGCCCGGCTTTCAACCGCCGACCGGCCCGAAGTGGGCGAAGAAGCGCTTCGTCATTCCTTCCCTGGTCCTCGCCCTGGTCATCGGTGTGGGTATCGGCGCGTCCGGGGGCGGCAACGAGAAGGCTTCCGCCGACGCGAAGCCTGCGCCGACCGTCACCGTCACCGAAGCGGCCGGGGAGAAGGGCGGGAAGGCCGAGCCTGCTCCGACGGTGACGGTCACCAAGACCGCTGAGCCCAAAACCGAGGCGCCCGCGGAGAAGCCTGCCGCAGACAAGGTGCCTTCGGGGAAGGTCGTGTTCAAGGTGTGGGGGTCGGCACCGTCAGGAGTGTCGACGACCTACGGCAGCGACAGCGACAACCGCAATGGGGCCGGGCTTCCGATGACGAAGACTCTGTCTGTCGAGGATGACGCGCTCTACTTCCACGTCTCGGCGCAGTTGCAGGGCGGCGGCGACATCAACTGCTCTGTCACAGTGGACGGTCACACGAAGAAGGGACATGCGTCAGGCGGGTACAACATCTGCATGGCGCAGGTGAACAGCGACTTCTCTGGCGGATGGAACTAGGGCGCGTATCCAGTTGTGATCGATCTGCACGCACCGAGCTTGATCTGCCCGGTCGGCGTCGAACGACGCGCCGTCCGGGTCGGCGCCGGGCCGGCGCTCAGTTGCCGTCCGCGTACAACTCCGTCAGAGCCTTCGCCGTCGCCGTCAGGCGCCTCCGCAGCTGGACCGGTTCGAGGACCTCGATCGCCGATCCGAGCCTGAGGAAGTCGTCGTGCGCGTGCCCGATCGACTCGATGGGCAGCACGGCCCGGGTCCAGCCGTCGCTCTCGGTGCGGCCCGTGGCGCGGGCGGCCCGCGCGGCGGGGCCGGTGAGGCGGTCGGCCGCGCCGGGCGCCAGACGCACGACGGCGTCCCCGGAATGCAGACGGTGGTGGAAGTCGTCCTGGTAGGTCCGCCAGTAGGCGGCCAGGTCGAACCCCTCGGGGGCCATGAACTCCTCGTCGGTGACCTGCACTTCCAGGATCTGGTCCACGCGGTAGGTCCGTGGTGGGCCGCTTCCCGCGGACGCCACCACGTACCAGCGGCCCGCCTTGAGGACCAGCCCGTACGGCTCCAACGTCCGCTCCACGTCGGTGGGTTCGCGCCAGCGGCGGTAGACGACCCGGAGGACCCGCCGGTCCCAGACGGCGGACGCCACGGTCGGCAGGTGCTCTGTCGCCTCCTCCTCGGCGTACCAGCCGGGCGCGTCCAGAAGGAAGCGTGCGCTGATCCGGTCGGCGTGCGAACGCAGTTCGGCGGGGAGCGCGGCCCGCACCTTGAGCTGGGCGGCGGCGAGCACCGGGCCGAGCCCGAGGTCGGCGGCCGGTCCCGGCGCCCCGGACAGGAAGAGGGCCTCGGCCTCGTCCGTGGTCAGCCCCGTGAGCCGGGTGCGGTAGCCGTCGAGGAGGCGGTAGCCGCCGGCGTGCCCCGCGTCCCCGTACAGCGGGACACCCGCGGCGTGCAGCGCCTCGATGTCCCGGTAGACGGTGCGGACGGAGACCTCCAGCTCGGCCGCCAGCTGTCCGGCCGTCATCAGGCCCCTGGTCTGCAGCAGGAGCAGGATCGAGAGGAGCCTGCCGGCTTTCATGTGGACTTCACTGACACAGGATGTCAGTGAAGCGGCCTTAGCGTCCCGCCATGGCCTTCGAGGAGAAACTGCTGACCGTGCCGCCGCCCGTCGAGGTGGCGGGCCGTCGTATCAAGCGCTACCACGTGACCGCCGACCCGAACGGCATCGCGCCCGATGTAGAGGAGGCGGCGTACGCGATCCTGCCGTCGCTGCTTCCGGAGCCGGACGGCACGCCGCCCGCCACGTTCGTCGTGCTGCACCGGGGCGGCGACGACGGCGCGTACCTCAACGCGTACAGCTGGGTGTGGGACAACGTCCTGCACTTCCGGGGCGCCGCCGCGGGTCAGCCGGTGCTCGGCTGCCCGGACCGCGACCCGGCCCACTTCGTCCTGACGGAGTCGTCGGACCGGCCGTGGATCGGCTGCGTGTGGGAGCTGCCGCCCCTGCTGCACGAACGGGACGCCTGGGTGCGGCACTTGCTGACCCCCGAGCGGCCCGACCTCGACGCCTACCTGCACGACTCGCTGCCCGCGGGCACGACCGGAGGACGTTCATGAGCACCGCCCACGACTTCGACTTCTTCTTCGGTGAGTGGGACGTCGCCCACCGTCGGCGCCGCGCCTTCCTCGACCCCGACAGCGGCTGGGACGAGTTCGGCGCGACGAGCAGCTGCCGCCCTCTGTTCGGCGGGGCGGCGAACATCGACGAGATGGTGGTACCTGCGCAGGGCTGGACAGGTCTGACCCTGCGCCTGTTCGACCCGGTGACCCGGCTGTGGTCCCTGCACTGGTCGACCGACCGCACGGGCCGCCTCTTCCCACCGGTGACCGGGCAGTTCGCGAAGGACGGGTACGGCGAGTTCTTCGGCGACGACACCCACGACGGGAAGGACGTGCGGGTGCGTTTCGCCTGGTCGGGGATCAGCGCGACGACGGCCCGCTGGGAGCAGGCGTTCTCCGTCGACGAGGGTGCGACATGGCTGGCGAACTGGTCGATGGACTTCACCCGGCGCACCGCCGAGGTGGCGGGAGCACGCGAACTCCCTTGACTTCGCGTGCGCTTCAAGACGTTGACTCCCCTCTCGTGGCCCGGCGCGCACTCGGTGGCCGGACCTTCCGACAAGGGGGAACTCCCATGAAGTACCGCACGATCGGCGGCGACCCGGCGCATCGCCGCGAGGTCAGTGTGCTCAGCCTCGGCGCCATGCTGCTGGGCACGGTCACCGACGAGAAGACGTCGTTCGCGATCCTCGACCGGTACGTGGAGGCGGGCGGCACGTTCATCGACACGTCCGACAACTACGCGTTCTGGGTCGACGGCACGGTCGGCGGCGAGAGCGAGACGCTGCTCGGCAACTGGCGGCGCAGCCGGGGCATCGGTGACGAGGTCGTCATCGCCACCAAGCTGGGCGCGGCTCCGCTGGCGCCGGGCACCGGCTACATCGACAATCCCGAGGGGCTGTCGGCGGCGGCGATCCGCTCGGCCGTGGAGGGCAGCAAGGCCCGGCTCGGCGTCGAGCGCCTCGATGTGCTGTACGCGCACATCCCGGACCCGAAGGCCGAACTCCACGAGACTGTAAGCGAGTTCGGGGCGCTGGTGCGGGAGGGGACGGTGGGCCTGCTCGGGGTCTCCAACCACTGGGCCTGGCAGGTGGAGCGGGCGCGGGCGATCGCGCGCGGCGAGGGGCTGGCCGGGTACGAGGTGCTGCAGTACCAGCACAGCTATCTGCGGCACCGGACCGATCTGCCGAGCGAGCTGTCGCCGGACGGGGTGTGCGCGACCGCCGACGGCAATCTGCTGAGCATGGTGCGGGCCGAGCGGGACCTCGCGCTCGTCGCCTATTCACCGCTGCTGGGCGGCGCGTACGTGCGCGAGGACAAGCCGCTGGGCGCCGGGTACGACCACGGCGGCCGGGAGGCGCGGCTCACCGCGTTGCGGGAGGTCGCCAAGTCGTCCGGCGCGACGGTCAACCAGGTCGTCCTGGCCTGGATGCTGGGCGCAGACGTGCCCGCGATACCGCTGGTCGGCGCCTCGTCGGTCGCCCAGCTGGAGGAGAGCCTGGGCGCGGTGGACCTGGAGCTGACCGAGGAGGAGCGGGCACGCCTGGACTCCGCCTGAGTCGCCGCCTGAGTCGCCGCCTGAGCCCTCGGTCTCCGGGGTCCCTTGCCCCTCCTCACCTAAGGTGTCACCATTGGTCCGAAATTGGTTCGCGATCGACCGACGGCACGACGGAGGACGTATGGGGACGGGCACGAGGCGGGCGGGCGGAGCGCTCGCGATCGGTGCGGCGGTCGCGGGCCTGGGTGCGGGTGCGAGCTGGCTGTGGCGGAACCAGGCGACCGTCGCGTTCTCCCGGCCGGTCAACGAGTGGGCGTTCACGCACATGTCCGCGGTGCTGCCCACCGAGTCGGTGCCGCGGGCGTCGGTACCGCGGCCCCTGCCGTTCGAGCCGGGCCTGCGCGGATTCACGTACGAGCACGAAGGCGCGCGGCGCACCCTGGCGGAGCTGCACGCGCGCACCCACACGACCGGGTTCGCCGTGCTGCACCGCGGTGCGCTGGTGCACGAGGAGTACCCGGGCCGGTTCGCCTCGCCGCGGGCCAGGTTCCAGCTGTTCTCACTGACCAAGTCGGTGACGTCGCTGCTCATCGGGATCGCGCTGGAGGAAGGGACGGTCAAGGCACTGGACGACAAGGTCGTCTCGTACCTTCCGGAGCTGGCGGGCAGCGCGTACGACGGACCGACGGTCGAGGATCTGCTGCACATGAGCAGCGGGGTGGAGTTCGTGGAGGACTACGCCGATCCCGAGTCGTCGTTCGCCCGGTTCGAGCAGGCGGTGTCGGGCGGCGGCTCGCTGCTCGGCCTGGTGCGCTCGCTGCCCCGCGCCGCGGAGCCCGGCGCCACCTTCAACTACTCGACGGTGGACTCCCAGGTCCTCGGCTGGGTCCTGGAGGCGGCGACCGGCACGACCCTCGCGCAGTACGCGCACAGCCGCCTGTGGAGCCGGATCGGCACGGAGCGGGACGCGTACTACTTCCTGACCCGGGGCCGCCCGCGCACCGCGCTCGGCGGCGGTTCGCTGAACGCGGCGGTGCGGGACATGGCCCGGGTGGGACTGGTGATGGCGCGCGGCGGCGAGCTGGACGGACGGCGGATCGTGCCCGCCGCCTGGGTCGAGCGCAGCCGCGGCGCCGGCCTCGCGCACCTGGCGCCCGGGGCCCTGGGGCCGGACCTCCCCCGGCACTACGGGTACGCGAACCAGTGGTGGACGCTCGACGGTGAACGCCGGTCGTTCACCGGGATCGGCATCCACGGGCAGTACCTGTGGGTCGACCCCGACGCCGATGTCGTCGTGGTGAAGACCAGCGCCTGGAACACGGCGGAGGACGAGGACAAGGACGCGGAGACGGTGGCGGCGCTGACCGCGCTGGTCGCCCGTCTCGAGGCGGGCGCCTGAGCACCGGGGCGGCGGACGCCGGTCGATAGGATGACGGACATGAGCGCATCCCGGGCGAAAGCCGCACCACAGGCCGCGGCCCGGCGCGGCCGCCCGCCGTCCACCTCGCTCAATCAGGGCGTGATCCTGGACGCCGCCCTCGCCCTCGTCGACCGGGAGGGCCCCGACGCCCTGACGCTGCGCCGCCTCGGTGCGGACCTGGGCGCCAATCACACGGCGGTGCTGCGGCACTTCGCGGGCAAGGACGAGATCCTGCTCGGGCTCGCGGAGCGGCTGGTCCAGGAGGCGATGGACGGCTTCGCCCCGTCCGGTGGCTGGCGGCACACGCTGGAGTCGCTGGCCCGCCGGATGCGGGCGGCCTGTCTCGCCCATCCGCGGGTGGCCGTGCTGGTCGCCACCCGGGTCGCACGGCGCGACGCGGAGTTCCACGGCGCGGACGTGGTCGTGGGCGCTCTGCGCTCGGCCGGTTTCGGGGACCGGGACGCGGCCCGCTACTACCGCTCGCTGGTCGACACCGCTCTCGCCCTGGCCGCGTACGAGGCCTCGGTCGTCGCGCTGGGCAGCGCCTCCCGGGAGGGCGACCGGCTGGCGTGGCGGCGCGAGTACCTGGCCGTCTCGCCGGACCGCTATCCGGATCTGGCCGCGGTCGCCCCGCACCTGGCCGCCGCCGACGAGGACGACCAGTTCGAGACGACCCTCGCGCTGCTCCTGGACGCCGTGGAGCTGCGGGCCGCGCGGCTCTGACCCGACCCGCGGCTCAGGAGACGCCGTGACCGGGCGCCAACTCCTCCACCCTGCGGGCCAGTTCGAAGTCCTTCGCGGTGACGGCGCCGCCCGCGTCGTGGGTGTGCACGGCGAGGGCCACCGTGTTGTAGCCGAGGGTGAGGTCGGAGTGGTGGTTCAGCTCCTCCTGGGTCTGGGCGATGTGCACGACCAGGGCGGTCGCCGCGAAGTGGCTGCCCAGGCGGTAGGTGCGGGTGATCCGGGCGCCGTCGAGCGACCAGCCGGGCAGCTCGGCGAGGCGGTCCTCGATCTCCTTCTGGGAAAGCGGCTCTGTAGGCATGCCTCCAGCCTGCCATCCCTTGCCGTTACGGTCTCCCCATGACGACCAGGACGACGGTGGCGCGGCGCGGGAACACGTCCGAAGTGGGCCGGCTGCTGCGCGGCTGGCGCGAGCGGCGGCGGGTCAGCCAGCTGGACCTGGCGCTGCGCGCCGACTCCTCCGCGCGGCACATCAGCTTCGTGGAGACGGGCCGCTCGCGCCCCAGCGAGGAGTTCCTGCTCCGGCTGGCCGAGCACCTGGACGTACCGGTGCGGGAGCGCAACGCGCTTCTGCTGGCGGCCGGTTACGCGCCGCGCTTCGCCGAGACGTCCCTCGACGACCCGTCGCTGGGCGCGCTGCGCGCGGGTCTCGACCAGCTGTTGCGCGGCTACGAGCCGTATCCGGCGCTGATCGTCGACGCGACGTACGACGTGGTCGCGGCGAACCGCGGTGTCGCGCTGCTGCTGGAGTCCCTGCCCGAGCACCTGCTGGCGGCCGAGCCGATGAACGCGATGCGGCTCACGCTCCACCCGGAGGGGCTCGCGCCGCGGATCCGGAATCTGCGCGCCTGGCGCGGGCACCTTCTCGCGCAGATGGAGCGGCAGATCGCGCTGGCCCGCTCCCCGGCGCTGCGCGCGCTGTACGACGAGGTGGCCGCCTATCCGGTGCCGGAGCGGGACGGGGATCCCGGGCCGGCGGACGGCGTCCCGTACTTCGCGCTGCCGATGATCATCGAGCACGACGGGCAGGTGCTGTCGTTCGTGTCGTCCATCTCGACGTTCAACACACCGATGGACGTCACCGTCGCCGAGCTGGCCGTCGAGACCCTGCTCCCGGCAGACCCGGCGACGGTCAAATATCTCCGGCGCAACGCCGGCTGACCGTGCGCGCGCCCTGACCCGTCCGGCCCAGTGCCGGGGACACCCGGCCCGGATCCGGCCTCCCCGGCAACCCGTACGGACCTCAGCGCATGTGCTCCCGCCGCCCCGCCCCTACCGTGCGAAGGACGGATACCGAGGGAGCAGACGGTGACTGACACGACGGGCGCCCCGGCCGAGCCGGACGTGGCGCTGCTGAAGGCCGGCCGGTTCTTCCGGCGTGGGAAGGCCGCCGAGGACCTGCACAGCGTGCGGATCGAGGGCGGCAGGGACGGGGACGTCTTCTACCGGGACCGGTGGAGCCACGACAAGGTCGTGAACTCCACGCACGGCGTGAACTGCACCGGCTCGTGCCGGTGGAAGGTGTACGTCAAGGACGGCATCATCACCTGGGAGACCCAGCAGACGGACTACCCGAGCGTGGGCCCCGACCGTCCCGAGTACGAGCCGCGCGGCTGTCCGCGCGGGGCGGCGTTCTCCTGGTACACGTACTCGCCGACGCGGGTGCGCTACCCGTACATCAGGGGCGTGCTCCTGGAGCTGTACCGGGAGGCGAAGGCGCGGCTGCGGGATCCCGTGCTCGCCTGGGCCGACATCCAGGGGGACCCCGAGCGCCGCCGGAGGTACCAGCAGGCGCGCGGCAAGGGCGGCCTGGTGCGGGCCACCTGGGACGAGGCCGTCGAGATCGTCGCCGCCGCGCACGTCCACACCATCAAGACGTACGGGCCCGACCGCGTCGCCGGCTTCTCCCCCATCCCCGCGATGTCGATGGTGTCGCACGCGGCGGGCGCCCGGTTCATGTCGCTGATCGGCGCGCCGATGCTGTCGTTCTACGACTGGTACGCGGATCTGCCCGTCGCCTCTCCGCAGGTGTTCGGTGACCAGACGGACGTCCCCGAGTCGGGCGACTGGTGGGACGCGGCGTACCTGATGATGTGGGGCTCGAACGTCCCGGTCACCCGGACCCCGGACGCGCACTGGATGGCGGAGGCCCGCTATCGCGGCCAGAAGGTCGTCGCCGTGTCGCCGGACTACGCGGACAACACCAAGTTCGCCGACGAGTGGCTGCACCCGCACCCGGGGACCGACGGGGCGCTCGCCCTCGCCATGGGGCACGTCATCCTCAAGGAGTTCTTCGTCGACCGTGAGACGCCGTTCTTCACGGACTACGTCAAGAAGTTCACCGACCTGCCGTTCCTCGTGACGCTGGACGAGCACGACGGCGCCTTCGTCCCGTCGAAGTTCCTGCGCGCCGCCGACCTCGGTCAGGGCGGCGAGGGCGCCGAGTGGAAGACGGCGGTGCTCGACGAGACGACCGGGCAGCCCGTCGTCCCGAACGGCTCGCTCGGTTTCCGCTGGACCGAGTCGGGCGCGGGCAAGTGGAATCTCGAACTGGGCAACATCAAGCCGCAGTTGAGCCTGCACGGCAGCGATGTGGCGAGCGGCGTCGAGGTGCTGCTGCCGCGCTTCGACACCGACGGCGGCACACACGGGCAGGGGCGCGGCGACACCGTGCGGCGCGGCGTGCCCGCGACGCGCCTCGGCGGCCCCGACGGACCACTCGTCACCACCGTCTTCGATCTGCTGCTCGCCCAGTACGGCGTCGGGCGCGACGGTCTGCCCGGCCAGTGGCCCTCGTCGTACGAGGACGGGGACTCCCCCGGCACGCCCGGCTGGCAGGAGGCGCACACCTCGGTGCCCGCCGCGAAGTGCGTGAAGATCGCCCGGGAGTTCGCGCAGACGGCGGAGAAGTCGCGCGGCCGCTGCATGATCCTCATGGGCGCCGGCACCAACCACTGGTTCCACTCGGAGACCATCTACCGGGGCTTCCTCGCGCTGCTCCAGCTCACCGGCTGCCAGGGCAGGAACGGCGGCGGCTGGGCGCACTACGTGGGTCAGGAGAAGTGCCGCCCGGTGACGGGCTGGGCCTCGCTGGCCTCCGCCAACGACTGGTCGCGGCCGCCCCGGCAGATGATCGGCGCCGCGTACTGGTTCCTCAACACCGACCAGTGGCGCTACGACAAGTTCGGCGCCGACGTGCTCGCCTCACCGCTCGGCAAGGGCGCCTTCGAGGGCATGACGGGCGCCGACTGCCTCTCCCTGTCGGCCCGTTCGGGCTGGATGCCGTCCTATCCGACGTTCGACCGCAACTCGCTCGACCTGGGCGAGCAGAGCGTCGAGGACACCGTCGCCGAACTCAAGGCGGGCAGCCTCAAGTTCGCCTGCGAGGATCCGGACGCGCCCGAGAACTGGCCGCGCGTCCTGACCCTGTGGCGGGCCAATCTGCTCGGCTCGTCCGCGAAGGGCGCCGAGTACTTCACCAAGCACCTCCTCGGCACCCACTCCTCCCTGCGTGCCGAGGAGGCCTCACCCGACGAGCGGCCCACGACGGTCACCTGGCGGGACGAGGCGCCGGAGGGCAAGCTCGACCTGCTGCTCTCCCTCGACTTCCGGCAGACGTCGTCGACGCTGCTGTCCGACGTGGTGCTGCCCGCCGCGACCTGGTACGAGAAGCACGACCTGTCCTCGACGGACATGCACCCCTACGTGCACTCGTTCACCCCGGCCGTGGACCCGCCGTGGCAGGCCCGCACCGACTTCGACACGTTCAAGGCGCTCGCGGAGAAGCTGAGCACGCTGGCCGCCGACCATCTGGACACCCGCAAGGACCTGGTGGCGGCGCCGCTCCAGCACGACACCCCGGGCGAGATCGCGCAGCCCGGCGGGGTCGTCCTGGACTGGCGCAAGGGCGAGTGCGAGCCGGTGCCCGGCAAGACGCTGCCGAACCTGGTCGTCGTCGAGCGGGACTACACGGCGATCGGCGCGAAGTTCGGCTCGCTGGGCCCGCTCGTCGAGCAACTGGGCCTGCCCGCCAAGGGCATCACGCTCAAGCCCGACCAGGAGGTCGAGGAGCTGCGCGAGCGCAACGGCGTGGTGCGCGGCGGGCCCGCCGACGGGCGGCCCCTCCTCGACACGGCGGTGAAGGCCGCGAACACCATCCTCGCCCTGTCCGGCACCACCAACGGGCGGCTGGCCACCCAGGGCTTCCACACCCTCGAAGCCCGTACCGGGCAGGGCATGGCGCACCTGTCCGCCGAGCACGAGGGCAAGCGCGTCACGTACGCGGACACCCAGGCCGCCCCGGTGCCGGTGATCACGTCGCCGGAGTGGTCGGGCAGCGAGTCGGGCGGGCGCCGCTACACCGCGTTCACCCTCAACACCGAGCACCTGAAGCCCTGGCACACGCTCACCGGCCGCCAGCACTTCTTCATCGACCACGACTGGATGCACGAGCTGGGCGAGGCGCTGCCCGTCTACCGGCCGCCGCTGGACATGAACCGGCTGTTCGGCGAGCCGAACCTCGGGCCCGACGGCGAGAAGGAGGTGACGGTCCGTTACCTCACGCCGCACAACAAGTGGTCGATCCACTCCGAGTACCAGGACAACCTGTTCATGCTCGCCCTGTCCCGCGGCGGGCAGTCGATCTGGATGTCGCCGCAGGACGCCGACTCCATCGGCGTCAAGGACAACGACTGGATCGAGGCGGTCAACCGCAACGGTGTGGTCGTGGCCCGCGCGATCGTCTCGCACCGGATGCCGGCCGGCACGGTCTACATGCACCACGCGCAGGAGCGCACGGTCAACGTGCCGAAGGCCGAGACGACCGGCAAGCGCGGCGGAATCCACAACTCGCTCACCCGGCTGATCCTCAAGCCGTCCCATCTCATCGGCGGTTACGCGCAATTGAGCTGGGCGTTCAACTACCTCGGCCCGACGGGCAACCAGCGAGACGAAGTCACCGTCATCCGGCGCCGCTCGCAGAAGGTGGAGTACTGAACCCATGCGCATCATGGCTCAGATCGCGATGGTCATGAACCTCGACAAGTGCATCGGCTGCCACACCTGCTCGGTCACCTGCAAGCAGGCGTGGACCAACCGCAACGGCATGGAGTACGTCTGGTTCAACAACGTCGAGACCCGCCCGGGGCAGGGCTATCCGCGCCGCTACGAGGACCAGGAGAGGTGGCGCGGCGGCTGGGAGCTGAACAAGAAGGGCGCCCTGCAGCTGAAGGGCGGCGGCCGCTTCAAGAAGCTGCTCGGCATCTTCTCCAACCCCAAGCTGCCGGAGATCAAGGACTACTACGAGCCCTGGACGTACGACTACAAGAACCTCACCGACGCCCCGCTCGGCGACGACTACCCGGTGGCGCAGCCCCGCTCCCAGATCACCGGCAAGCCGATGAAGATCGAGTGGTCCTCGAACTGGGACGACAACCTGGGCGGCGCGACGCAGTACGGCGACCTCGACCCGATGGTGGAGAAGACCCGCCAACAGGCCGCGGACAAGGTGAAGTTCGCCTTCGAGCAGACCTTCATGTTCTATCTGCCGCGGATCTGCGAGCACTGCCTGAACCCCTCGTGCGTGGCGTCCTGCCCGTCCGGCGCGATGTACAAGCGCGAGGAGGACGGCATCGTCCTGGTCGACCAGGACCACTGCCGCGGCTGGCGGATGTGCGTGACGGGATGCCCGTACAAGAAGGTCTACTTCAACCACCGCACCGGCAAGGCCGAGAAGTGCACGATGTGCTACCCGCGCCTGGAGGTCGGGCTGCCGACGGTCTGCTCGGAGACGTGCGTGGGCCGGCTGCGCTATCTCGGCGTCATCCTCTACGACGCCGACAAGGTGACCGAGGCGGCACAGACCAAGGACGAACACGCGCTGTACGAAGCACAGTTGGGCGTCTTCCTGGATCCGGAGGACCCGGAGGTGCGGCGCGCGGCCGAGCAGGCGGACATCCCCCACGACTGGATCGAGGCGGCCCGCCGCTCACCGGTGCACGCGCTCATCAGCAAGTACAAGGTGGCGCTCCCGCTGCACCCGGAGTACCGGACGATGCCGATGGTCTGGTACATCCCGCCGCTCTCCCCCGTCGTCGACGCGCTCACCGAGACCGGTCACGACGGGGAGGACGTGGCGAACCTGTTCGGCGCCATCGACACCCTGCGCATCCCCCTCGAATACCTGGCGGAGATCTTCACCGCCGGTGACGTGGCGCCCGTGCGCTCCTCCCTGGAGAAGCTGGCGGCGATGCGGTCCCACATGCGGGCCATCAACCTCGGCGACCGGCCCGACCCCGCGATCTCCGAACAGGTCGGCATGTCGGCGGCGGAGATCGAGGAGATGTACCGGCTCCTCGCCATCGCCAAGTACGAGGACCGCTACGTCATCCCGACCGCGGCCATCGGCGACGCGCAGCGTCTGGAGGAGTCCGCGCTGCCGGACTCCTGCTCGCTCGACTACGAGGACGGCCCCGGCATGGGGGGCGAGGGCCCCTTCGGCGGCGACTCCGGTTCCACGACCGGCGGCCGCAAGCTGCTGCCCGTCGTGTCCGTGGAGAGCTTCCACCTCACCAAGAACCGCCAGACCAGCGACGACCCGGAGGACACCTGATGACCGACCGGACCTCTCTGTTGTTCCAGGCGGCCGCGCTCTGTCTCACCTACCCGGACGAGGAGCTGTACGAGCGGCTGCCGCTGGTGCGCGCCGCCGCCCCGGAGCTCGCGCCGTTCGTCGACCACGCCGAGGCCACCGCGCTCCCGGAGCTGGCCGCGCACTACGTGCAGGTCTTCGACTTCAAGAACCGGCACAGCCTGTACCTCACCTGGTGGCGCGACGGCGACACGCGCAGGCGCGGGATGTCGCTGGTGGAGATGAAGGAGATCTACCGCGAGCACGGCCTGGAGTTCACCGGCGAGGAACTGCCGGACTATCTCCCCGCGGTCCTCGAGTTCTCCGCGCAGGCGGGCTCGTTCCTCCTGGAGGAGCACCGCAGCGGCATCGAGCTGCTCCGCCTCGCCCTCACCGAGCACGGCACCCCGTACGCGACCGTGCTCTCCGCGGTGTGCCGGGCGCTGCCGGGCGCCTCGCCCAAGGACCGGGCGGCGGCCCTCGCGCTCGCCCGCTCCGGCCCGCCCCGCGAGGAGGTCGGCCTCGAACCCTTCGCGACCCTGCCGCTGATGGTGAAGGAGCACGCCCCGTGACCACCCTGATCTGGGGCGTCCTGCCCTATGTCGCCGTCGTTCTGCTCGTCGTGGGCACGATCTGGCGCTACCGCTACGACAAGTTCGGCTGGACGACCCGCTCGTCCCAGGTCTACGAGTCGAAGCTGCTGAACATCGCCTCGCCCGTCTTCCACTACGGCATCCTGTTCGTCCTCGCGGGCCATCTCGTCGGGCTGTTCATCCCGATGTCGTGGACCGAGAAGGTGGGCGTCAGCGAGCACACGTACCACATGTTCTCGCTGATCGGCGGCACGTTCGCGGGCGTCCTGACGGTCTGCGGGATCTTCATGCTGCTGTTCCGGCGCCGCTTCAAGGCGCCGGTGTTCCGTGCCACCACGCGCAACGACAAGCTCATGTACCTCGTGCTGCTCGCCGCCATCGTGCTCGGCATGACCGCCAAGCTCACCCACGCCTCGGGCGACGGCTACAACTACCGCGAGTCGATCGGGCCGTGGTCCCGCAGCCTGTTCACCCTCAGTCCCGACATCGATCTGATGCACGGGGTTCCGGTGCTCTACCAGATTCACGCGGTAGTGGGCATGTCACTGATTGCGCTGGTACCGTTCACCCGGCTCGTGCACATGTTCAGCGCGCCGGTGCAGTACCTGTTCCGTCCGTACGTGGTCTACCGCAGCCGCGACCCGCGGCGCCTGGCCGCCAGGCCGGAGCGACGGGGGTGGGAGCGCACCGGCTCCTGATTCCTGATTCCTTGGGGGCGTGGAGAGGTGAGTGAACGTCGGCCCGCCCCCACCGTGGGCCAGGTCGTCCTCGGCAGACGCCTGCGCGACCTGCGGGAGACGGTGGGGCTCAAGCGGGACGAGGCGGCCCGCGCGCTGCGGGTCACCGCGGCGACGATCCGCCGGATGGAGACCGCCGAGGTCGCGCTGAAGATCCCGTACGTACAGATGCTGCTGGAGCTGTACGGGGTTCCCGAGCAGGAGATCGAGGCGTTCGTCGCGCTCGCCGAGGAGGCGAACCTGCCCGGCTGGTGGCAGCGCTACCACGACGTCCTGCCGGACTGGTTCAGCCTGTACGTCAGTCTCGAAGGAGCGGCGGAGATGATCCGCTCCTACGAGCCGCACTTCGTGCCGGGGCTGCTGCAGACCGAGGAGTACGCGCGGGCGGTCTTCGACGCCGGCACGGTGGGCCGCTCCACTCCGGCCGACATCGAGCGGCACGTGGCGCTGCGCATGGCCCGCCAGTCGCTGCTGACCCGGGAGGACGCCCCGCACCTGTGGGTCGTCATGGACGAGACGGCGCTGCGCCGGCCGCCCGGTGACGCGGCGCTGCTCCGCGGCCAGCTGGACCGCCTGATCGAGACGGCCCGGCTCCCCCATGTGACGCTCCAGATAGCCGAGTTCGCGACGGGCCCGCACCCGGCGACCTTCGGTCCGTTCACCCTGTTCCGGTTCCCGGTCCGCGAGCTGCCCGACATGGTCTTCAGCGAGTACGTGACCGGCGCCCTGTACCTGGACTCCCGGGAGGAGGTCGGCGCGCACCTGGAGGTCCTGGACCATCTGGCCGCGCAGGCGGCCGGCGCGGAGCGGACGCTGGAGCTGCTGCGGAAGATGCGGGCCGAGCTGTAGTTCCGGCGAGAGTTCAGGCCGCACCCCCTTCCTCGCCTTTCCCGTCGTCGACGATCTCGGCATCGACCACGTCGTCGGACGGCGCCCGGGACGCGTCCCCCTCCTCCGGAGAACCGCCGGAGGCACGCGCGTACATGGCCTGTCCGACCTTCTGACTGACGGTGGCCAGCTTCCGCACGCCGTCGCGGAGGGCCTGCGTGTCCGGCGGCTCGGCGGCCAAGGCTTCTTTCAGCTCCTCGACGGCGGCATCGACCTCTCCCCGTACCTCCGCAGGAACCCGGTCGGCGTTGTCCCGCAGGAACCGCTCCGTCGAATAGACGAGCTGCTCGGCCTCGTTGCGGGTCTCGGCCGCCTCGCGCCGCTTGCGGTCCTCGTCGGCGTGCGCCTCGGCCTCCCGCATCATGCGGTCGATCTCGTCCTTGGGCAGGGCCGATCCCCCGGTCACGGTCATCTTCTGCTCGCGGCCCGTCGCGAGGTCCTTCGCCGATACGTGCATGATCCCGTCGGCGTCGATGTCGAAGGTGACCTCGATCTGCGGGACACCGCGCGGCGCGGGCGGCAGCCCGGTCAGGTCGAAGACGCCGAGCTTCTTGTTGTAGGCGGCGATGTCGCGCTCGCCCTGGAAGACCTGGATGCCGACGGAGGGCTGGTTGTCGGCGGCGGTGGTGAAGGTCTCCGAACGGCGGGTGGGAATGGTCGTGTTGCGCTCGATGAGCCGGGTCATGACGCCGCCCTTGGTCTCGATGCCCAGGGACAGGGGTGTCACGTCGAGGAGCAGTACGTCCTTCACGTCGCCCCGGATGACACCGGCCTGGAGCGTGGCGCCGACGGCGACGACCTCGTCGGGGTTCACGCCCTTGTGCGGGTCCTTGCCGGTCAGTTCCCGCACCAGTTCGGTGACGGCGGGCATCCGGGTGGAGCCGCCGACGAGGATCACGTGATCGATGGCGGACAGCTCGATGCCCGCGTCCTTCACCGCCTGGTGGAAGGGCTTCTTGCACCGGTCGAGCAGATCGGCGGTGAGCTCCTGGAACCGGGCGCGGGTCAGCTTCTCCTCGAGGTGCAGCGGACCGTCCGCGGAGGCCGTGATGTAGGGCAGGTTCACCGTCGTCTCGCTGGACGAGGACAGTTCGATCTTCGCCTTCTCGGCGCCTTCGCGCAGCCGTTGCACGGCCATCTTGTCGCTGCCGAGGTCGATGCCGTACGCGTTCTTGAACTGCCGGACGAGGTGCTCGACGACGCGCTGGTCCCAGTCGTCGCCGCCCAGCCGGGTGTCGCCGTTGGTGGCCTTGACCTCGATGACGCCTTCGCCGATCTCCAGGAGCGAGACGTCGAAGGTGCCGCCGCCGAGGTCGAAGACGAGGACCGTCTGCTCGTCGCCCTTGTCGAGTCCGTAGGCGAGGGCGGCGGCGGTCGGCTCGTTGATGATGCGGAGCACCTTCAGACCGGCGATTCCCCCGGCTTCCTTGGTGGCCTGCCGCTGGGTGTCGTCGAAATAGGCGGGCACGGTGATGACGGCGTCGGTGACGTCCTCGCCGAGGTAGGCCTCGGCGTCGCGCTTGAGCTTCTGCAGGACGCGGGCGGACAGTTCCTGAGCGCTGTACCGGCGTCCGTCGACGGCGCCGGTCTCCGGGTAGTGCCAACCGCCGTCGCCCATGTGGCGTTTGACGGAGCGTGCGGTGCGCTCGACGTTGGTGACGGCCTGCCGCTTGGCGACCTCCCCCACCAGCACGTCCTTGTTCTTCGCGAAGGCGACCACGGAAGGGGTGGTCCGGGCGCCCTCCGCGTTGGCGACGACGGTGGGTTCACCGCCCTCCAGCACGGCCACCACCGAGTTCGTCGTGCCGAGATCGATACCGACCGCACGCCCCATGACGCGCCTCCTGTCCCCTGGCGTGGCCCGCTCATGTCGTCCTGCTGTTCAGCACAGAACGTGAGCGGGCCTACGTCAAGGGACCGGGCGGTCAGGCTCGGGAGACCTGCCCGTTCGCGAAGTAGGCACGCAGTCGGGCGTCGAGCGCAGGCACGTCGTACGGGGTGCCTGCGTCGCGGAGCGAGCGGGTGGCCAGCGCGCCCGCGGCAACGCTCATCCGGGCCGCCACCGGATCGGTGTCGGTGGCTCCGCCGTCGCGGGCGAAGCGGCAGAACTCGCCGATGATGCTCTCGTCGGCGCCGCCGTGCGAGCCGGAGGCGTCCGGGACGCGGTGGACGACGTCGGCGTCGGCACGGTAGCCGCTCGGGCCGGTGTTCCAGACGCGTACTTCGTCGCCGGGCCGGTCGCCGAAGTTCTCCAGGCGGCCCTCGGTGCCGATGACGGTGTAGTTGCGGAAGTAGTCCGGGCTGAAGTGGCACTGCTGGTAGGCGGCGATGACGCCGTTGTCCAGGCGCATGTTCATCACCGACACGTCCTCGACGTCCACCACGTGGTGCAGGTCCTTGCGTGCGGTGGGCGGCCAGTCGAACTCCCGGAGCCAGCCGTCGGGGCGCGGGGTGTCCGGCGCCCGGCGCGGCAGGTCGCCGTAGACCATCAGGTCGCCGAGGGCGTTGACGCGGGTGGTGTAGCCGCCGGCCAGCCAGTGCACGACGTCGATGTCGTGCGCGGCCTTCTGGAGCAGCAGCCCCGTGGTGCGGCGCCGGTCGGCGTGCCAGTCCTTGAAGTAGTAGTCGCCGCCGTAGCTGACGAAGTGCCGTACCCAGACGGTCTTCGGCTCACCGATGTCGCCGCGCGCGATGATGTCGCGCATGGTGCGCACGACACCCATGTGGCGCATGTTGTGGCCCACGTAGAGGCGGGTGCCGGTCTCGTACGCGGTGCGCAGGATCGTGTCGCAGCTCTCGACCGAGATGCCGAGCGGCTTCTCCACGTAGACGGGCTTGCCCGCGCGCAGCGCTTCGCAGGCGATGGCCTCGTGGGTGTCGTCGGGGGTGGCGACGATGACGGCGTCGACGTCGGGGCTGTCGAGGAGGCTGCGGTGGTCCTCCACCGCCACGGCCCCCTCGTACCACTCGGGGACCCTGGCCCGTACCGCCGGGTCGAGGTCGGCGGCGGCCGCCACCACCGAGCCCCGGCCGGGGCGGTGGGCGGCGGTCGCGAGGTTGCGGCGCAGGCCGAGGCCGATGACGCCGATACGGAGGTCGTCGCTCACTTGGTGCCCTTCGTGATGGCCTGCTCGTACTCGTGTCGCATGGCGTCGCCCGCGGTGCGCCGCCACTTGGGCAGGACTTCTTTCCGGAATGAGGAGAGGGACTTGCGGCCCGCGACGATGTCCTTGATGGCCGTGTTCACCTCGTCGCTGGCCGACGCACCCTTCTGCGCGAAGGTGTCGGAGAAGTAGCCGGTGGTCGGGTTGGCCCTGGCTATCTTCATCAGCTCGGTCTGCGCCTGGTGGATGGAGCGCGTGACGTCGGGCTTGTTCGGCAGGTAGAGGCTCTCCGGAGCGTTGCCGAAGAAGGTGATGGCCTGCCGGGTGGTGAGCACCTCGGCATTGCCCTTCTGCGTCAGCGACACGTCGCCGCTCGCGGACCGCTTGTGGTGGGTGCCCTCCAGCCCGTTGTCGAGGAAGAGCCGCTCCTCGGTGCCCATGGGCGCGCTGAGGTAGTCGAGCACCTTGAGCAGGGTGGGGATACGGGACTTGGGGACGTTGTTGTTGATGGCGGTGAAGCCGACGGAGCCGTAGCCGAAGCCCCACGTGGGCGTCATGCCCTGCTCGGCGGCGAAGGGCACGACGACCTTCTCCGGCCAGTCGTACATGGCGCTGTCGTTGAGGAAGCCGGGGAAGGACTGCACGTGCAGGCCGAGGAAGCCGCCCTCCATCTTCTCCAGGGTGGTGGTGAGGTTGGGGTCCGGCCAGAAGAGCTGTGCGCGCCGGCACTTGAGGGCGAACTCGATGCCGGCCATGAACTCGTCCGTCTCGAACGAGTGGGTCAGCCGGCCGCCGTCGAGGCGCCAGCCGTTGGGGGCGCCGTGCCAGTAGGCGAACTGCTGGGCGTGGTTCACGTACGCGGGCTCCAGCACGTACTTCTTGCGCCTGGTGTCCAAGAGGTCCTTCGCCTTGTCGAGGAAGTCCTGCGCGCTGTCGAACCGCGGGCCGCCGACCGGCTTCCAGAAGTCCTCGTTGGCGACGTAGACCTGGCCCATGCGGCCGTACGGGACCGCATAGCCCCAGATCCGGCCGTTGATGACGGCCGTTTTCCAGGCGTACTCGGGGATGTTGGCGAGGTTCGGGTACTTCTTGACGGCGTCGCCCGACAGGTACGGCGTCAGGTCGTGGAACTTCGCGCGGAGCAGGTCGGGGACGTTCTTCAGACCCTGGTTCGGCGGGAACCACATCAGGTCCGGCAGATCGCCGCCCGCGACGGTGGCGTTGAACTTCTCGCGGTAGACGCTGTCCGCGCCGAGGCCGTTGACGATGGTCAGGCGCAGCTCGGAGCCGAGGCGCTTGTTCAGCTCCTGCCAGTACGCGTTGCGGTTCATGGCCGGCGCCGGGGTCGTGAAGGTCTCCGTCAGGCAGGTGATCGCCTTGCCGTCGCCCGGCGCCTCGGTCACGCTCTTGACCAGGTCCTTCGGGTAACGCAGATAGGCCGGGTCCAGTCCTTGGGCGTTGCCCGCGAGGTCGGGGGCGGGCACCTTCGCCGGTACGTACGTGGGCAGCTTCAGCGTGGCGGACGCCTCCGCCCCGCCCGACTGCACGCCGCCGTCGCCGCACGCGGTGAGCAGGCCGCCGCCCGCGACGGTCAGTCCGGCGGCACCGGCGGCGCCGAGAAACCCTCTGCGATCGAGATTGCGGGAAGGCATGGTTCTCCTAGGGTGCGGTGAACGAGGGGAAGAGGAGCGCGAGGTGACGAGACGTCAGGCGGGTCAGGCCTTGACCGCTCCGGTGAGCACGCCCTTGACGAAGTACTTCTGCAGGAAGGGGTAGACCGCGACGATCGGCAGCACGGCGAGGATGAGCACCGCCATGGACAGCGCCGTGGTGGCCGGCAGGACGCTCACGCCGAGCGCCTTGGCGTTGAAGGTGTCGCCCTGGATGACGTACGAGCGCAGGATGACCTGCAGAGGCAGCTTGTTGGAGTCGTTGATGTAGAGCATCGCGTTGAAGAAGCTGTTCCAGTACGTGACGGCGTAGAACATGCCGACCACCGCGATGACCGCCTTGGACAGCGGCAGCACGATCCGGCACATGATCGTGAGTTCTCCCGCGCCGTCGAGCCGGGCCGCTTCGTGCAGTTCGTCGGGGATGCCCTGGAAGAAGGCCCGTACGACGATGACGTTGAAGGCGTTGAGCATGATCGGCAGGATCATGGCGCCGTAGGAGTCGATGAGGCCGAGCTCCTGGACCACCAGGTAGCTGGGGATGACGCCGGGCGTGAAGAGGAACGTGCCGACGACCACGAGCAGCAGTGGCTTGCCGCCGAACGTCTTCGGCCGGGACAGGCCGTACGCCAGACAGACCGTGCACAGCAGGCTCAGGGCGGTGCCGATGACGGTGACGCCGACGCTGACGAGTGCGGCCCGGGTGACGACACCGCCGGCCAGGACCACCCGGTACGCCTCCAGGGTCGGGTGCTGCGGGAAGAGCACGTAGCCGCCGTTCGCGGCGAGTTCGGCCTTGCTGGAGAGGCTGGTGCCGATCGCGAGCAGGAACGGGTAGCCGACGGCCACGATCATCGCGAGGATGACGATGAGCTTCAGGGCCTGTCCGGCGGGGCTCGGCCGTTCCATCCAGGCCGGCCGGTCCGGGCGGCGCCCGCCGCGCAGGAAGCGCGGGGCGAAGGTGGTGCTCACTGGTAGACCCCCTGCTCGCCGAGTCGGTGGGCGACCTTGTTGGCGACCACGATCAGGACGAATCCGATGACGCCCTTCATCAGGCCCGCGGCCGTCGACATGCCCCAGTCGCCGTCCACGACACCGTGGAAGTAGACGTAGGTGTCGAGCACTTCGGAGGCGTCCGCCCCGACCATGTCCCGCTGGAGCAGGACCTGTTCGAAGCCGACGGAGAGGATGTCGCCGAGGCGCAGGATGAGCAGCATGACCATCACGGGACGGATGCCCGGCAGGGTCACGTGCCACATGCGGCGCAGCCATCCGGCGCCGTCCATGGCCGCCGATTCGTAGAGCCCGGGGTCGATGGAGGCCATCGCGGCCAGGAAGATGATGGCTCCCCAGCCCGCGTCCTTCCAGATGGACTCCGAGGTCAGGAGCAGCATGAACGTGTCGGGGTTGTTCATGATGTTGCCGACGTGCACCCCGTGGTCGTTCAGCACGCTGCTGATGGTGCCGACGCCCCCGAACATCTGCTGGAAGAAGCTGACCACGACGACCCACGACAGGAAGTGCGGCAGGTAGACGATGGTCTGCATCAGGCGCCGGGTCCTGGTGCTGATCAGCGAGTTGAGGAACAGCGCGAGCAGGATCGGCGCGGGGAAGTAGAGCAGGAGCTGGACGGTGCTGATCTGGAGGGTGTTCCACACCGCCGTCCAGAACTCGGGCTCCTGGACCAGGGCCTGGAAGTTGTCCATGCCGACCCAGAGGCTGTGCATGAAGCCCAGGTACGGCTGGTAGTCCTGGAAGGCCGTGATGTTGCCGGCCAGCGGCAGGTAGAAGAAGACGGCGAAGTACACGATGCCGGGCACGCACAGGAGCAGCAGCGTCCTGTCGCGCCGCAGCCGCTGTCGGACCGTGGGCTTGCGCGCGCCCGACCCGGTATCGGAGTCCTGCAGTGCGTCTGGTGGGTCGGCCGGCCGGGACATGGCCTGGCCGGGCGATGTGGTCGCGGGCGACGTCACATACACCTCCGGCATCGAGGGTGGCGGGGTGGGGCCGCGGGGCGTCGACACCGGCCCACGAGGCTGGCTGAATCTTGCACCACCCGAGCCGACTGTGACAATAGGTGCTTGAAATAGCCTCCAATCTTGCAGTTTCAATCACGGGACTTTTTCCGGCGCGGCTCCGGCACGCCGACGCCCCGGACCCGAGGGATGGGTCCGGGGCGCGGTCGAGCCCGGCTGATGGTGCGTCAGGCGGTCAGTTCAGCTTGGCCGTGAGGGTGATCGTCGTGCCGGTGAGCGCCTGGCTCACCGGGCAGTTCTTCTTGGCGTCCTCGGCCGCCGCCTGGAAGTCCTGCTCGTCCAGGCCGGGGACGGTGCCCTCCACGACGAGGTGGATGCCGGTGATGCCCTCGCCCGGCTGGAACGTCACGTCGGCCGACGTGACCAGGCGGGTGGGCGGGGTGCCGGCGCCGGACAGGCCGTGCGAGAGCGCCATCGAGAAGCAGGACGAGTGCGCGGCCGCGATCAGCTCTTCGGGGCTCGTCTTGCCGTTCGCCTGCTCGGCGCGGGACGGCCACGACACCGGCTGGTCGCCGATGCCGGACGAGTCGAAGGTGACGGTGCCGGTGCCCTTGAGCAGGTCGCCTTCCCACACGGTGTGCGCGGAGCGCGTGGTAGCCACGTTGGTTCCTTTCGGTGTCCGATCTGGTGTGCCCTCATCCGACCACAGATCCTGCGCTGAGGCTGGTTGCGCGGGTTTGTCGGTCGGCTGCGGTCGGTGGGGCCGGCCGCGCGGATTGTCGGTCGGCTGCGGGCCGGTGGGGCTTCTCGCGCAGTTCCCCGCGCCCCTGAGGCAGGCGCTTCGCGCCGCCTCCCCTTGAGGCTGCGCTGAGCGCGCCTCTCTCGCCGGTGGGCCTCGACACCGCTGATGAGACGGCGCACGAAGTGCGCGTCTCAGGGGCGCGGGGAACTGCGCGACCAGCCACGACGCGAGCCGCGCGTGGCGGACTAGCCAGGGCTGTCCAGGGGGGTGGGAGCCGCGCGGTCAGCCACCAGCGGGGATGACAGCGGGACCTGCGGGCCGTGGCTCTCGCGCAGCCAGCGGCGCAGCACGCGGTGGATCTGCTCGGCGCCGACGAGTTCGGCACCGTCCTCGACCGGCTCGGACAGGGTGAGCGGCGACAGCAGGAAGGGCCGGCCCTGCGCGCCGCCGAGACCGCCGTGCGAGCCGATCTGTTCCTCGAAGGCGAGCACCTCGCCCTCGAGCGGGTCGTACATGGAGTTGACCATGATGTCGGCGGTGTGCGGGAAGGAGTGGGTGCGGCGCACGGCGTCGGCGGCGCCGGGCCCGAAGTCGGCGAGCGGCCCCTGCCCGTCGGTCAGCTCGGCGACCGCCACCTCGGCACCCTGCGCGCCGAGCACGAGACCGTCGTGCTCCTCGCTGCGGACGAGGAGGAATCCGATGCCGGGATGGTTGGCGAGGGTCGCGAGCAGCGCCGGATGGCGGGCGTCGATCTCCTCCTTGCTCATCCGGTGGGGGACGTCGGGGAAGGAGACGAGACCCAGGTTCCCGGAGGCGAGCACGACGGGCTCGCTGTGCTTGTCGCCGCGCCCGGCACCGGCGCCCTCCTCGACCGGCCGGTGCAGCGCGGCCCGCACCGCCGACCGGGCCTCGGCGCCGGAGCGGGTGCGTCGTGCCCTGCGCGGCACGGGCAGCCCGCAGCCGGCGCGGACCAGGTCCTGGAGGGTGAGTCCGTAGCGGGAGCGGAAGGTCTCGCCGGGGCTCTGACCGTGGTCGGACAGCAGGACGATGCGGTACGGGCGCGGCGCGTGCTCGGCGACCTTGGCGAGCAGCGCGAGGGACCGGTCGAGGCGCGTCAGCACCTGCTGGGCGTCGCGGCTGAAGGGACCGGAGTGATGGGCCACTTCGTCGTAGGCGACCAGGTCGGCGTAGACCGCGCTGCGCCCGGCGAGCATGTCGCCGATGACCGCCGCGACGACGACGTCCCGCTCGACGACGGTCGCGAACGCCCGGATGAACGGATACAGCCCGCCCCGGGAGACGCGCGGGCGGCGCTCGCGGATCAGGGCGTGCGTGGACTGGCCGATCTCGCGGCCGACCTCGGCGCAGAAGGACAGGGCGGTGCGGACGGCGTTCGCGGGGTCGGAGAAGTAGGCGAAGTATCCGGCGCGGGAACGGTTCTCCTTGCCGCGCCGGGCGGCCACGGACAGCACCAGGGCGACCTGTTCGGCGCCGCCGCTGAAGAGGTTGCCGCGGCTCGCTCCGTCGACGGTGAGCAGGCCGCCGTCGCCGGTGCGCTCGATGGCGCGGCGCTGCAGTTCGGCGGCGCTGGTCGGCCGGTTGGAGACCTGGATCTCGCCGGTGTCCTTCTCGTACCAGCGGAAGGCGGGCACGTCCTCGTTCGAGCCGTGCAGGATGCCGAGCTGGCTGGCGCCGGTCTGGCTGGACCAGTCCGTGCGCCAGGGGGTGAGGCGGTGCCCGCCGTCGCGCAGCCAGCCGCCCACCGTCGGCATCACGTCGTCGCGGGCCATGCGGCGCAGCACCTCGTGGCCGACGCCGTCGAGCTGGAGGAAGAGGGTGCCGGGGGTGGGCGGGCAGGCTCCGGCACCGTCGGCCCTGCGCCGTCTGCGGGCGGCGAGCCGGTAGAGGCGGCGGCGGTAGGCGTCGTCGTCCCGTACGGCGAGGGCACCGCCGGTGGCGGAGGCGACGGCCGACATGACGGCGGCCACGACGACGGCGGTCTCCGGGCCGACCTCTCCCCGGTTCTCCGGGACGAGCTTGAGGGCGAAGAGGAGCAGCGCGCCGTTGAGGAAGAAGACGACGAGGCCGAGCACGAGGGCCGGGACCAGCAGCAGGGCCCGGACCAGGAGGGGCCAGACGAGCGCCGAGAGCACGGCGAACGCACCGGCGGCCCAGGCCGCGGTGAGCGCGACCCGGGTGAGGCTGTCGCCGTTGTCCGACTGGAGCTGGAAGTCCGGCAGGAGCCCCGCGAGGATCATCATCGTGAGAGTGCTCGCCACCCAGACGGTCAGCGACCGCCAGCCCTGGCTCGCCGCTCGCCGCCACCGGCCTCCGGCCACGGTCCCGCTCCCCTCACCCTGTGCGTGCACATCTTGTTCCGAGTAAGGGTTTCATACCATTTGCGACTAGCAGCCGTCGTATCCGGCCGTGGGCATCGACAGGCGGCGGTGCACCCGTGCCTTCATGTCGGCGTCGTAGTGCGGCTCCGCGAGCCCCGCCCGCTCCAGGGGTACCCCACGCCGCACGCACTCCGCGGAGAAGGCGTCCACCGAGCGCAGCGCCACCCGCAGCACCCGGTCGCTGGGCGCGACGAACGCGTCGACCAGGCCCGCGTCGACGTCCGCCCAGAGTGCCTCGTGGTCGGCGCGCAGCGCGTGCACCAGGAGCTGCCGCGTGACGACATAGCCCCGGTCGGCGGCCCAGCGGGAGCACATCGCGTACTGGCTGCGCGAGTCCACCAGGAAGGGGTCCGCGTCCAGCTGCTCCAGCGGGGTCAGGCCGGCGATGGCCATGACCCGTACCGCTGCCCCCTGCTCCGTGCCCATGGTGTCCCCCTCACCTCGTGCTTTCGCCGACGACCCTACTCCTGCACGTAGGCTCGGGGCAGTCGCACGAAGGAGGCAAGGGGTGCCGGTGGAGATCACCTGGTGGGGTCATGCCACCTGCACGGTCGAGGACAGGGGCACGCGCGTCCTCACGGATCCGCTCTTCGCGCGCCGCCTCGCGCATCTGCGGCGGCGCCGCGGCGCTCCCCCGCCGCCCAGCGCGGCCCTCGCCGACCTGGTCCTCGTCTCCCATCTGCACGCCGACCACCTGCACGTTCCGTCGCTGGCCCGGCTCGCGCCGGGGACCCGCGTCGTGGTGCCGCGGGACGCGGTCCGCTCCGTGCCGGGGCTGCGGCGGCTGCGCACGCTGAAGATCATCGAGGTGGACGCGGGCGACCGGATCGAGGCGGGGAACGTCGTCGTACGCGCCGTGCCCGCCGACCACGACGGACGGCGGCTGCCCGTCGGCCCGCAGCGCTCCCCCGCGCTCGGCTACCTCGTGGAGGGCGACGCGCGGACGTACTTCGCGGGCGACACCGGGCTCTTCGAGAACATGGGCGACGCCGTGGGCGAGGTGGACGTGGCGCTGCTGCCGGTCGGCGGCTGGGGCCCGTATCTGGGCGCGCACCACCTCGATCCGGCGCGGGCCGCCGAGGCGCTGGCCCGGATCGCGCCGCGCGCCGCGGTGCCGGTGCACTACGGGACGTACTGGCCGATCGGGATGGACGCGGTGCGGCCGCACGAGTTCCACACGCCCGGTGACGAGTTCGTCCGCCAGGCCGCACTGCGCGCGCCCGGCGTGGCGGTGCACCGGCTCGGCCACGGCGAGAGCGTCCGGCCGGAGGTGGCGGACCGGTGATCCTCGCGGCGACGGCGGTCGTGACGCCGGAGTCCACGCAGCAGGCCGTGGGCTATCCCACCCTCTTCCTGCTCGTCGCCATCGGCGCGCTGGTGCCGGTGGTGCCCACGGGCGCACTGGTGAGTTCCGCGGCGGTGGTGGCCTTCCACCAGACGCTGCCCTTCGCACTGCTGCTGGTGTTCGGGGTGGCGGCGCTCGCCGCGTTCCTCGGGGACCTCGCCCTGTACTGGCTCGGGCGGCGCGGCATGCACTCGAAGAACGGGTCGAAGTGGCTGGAGGCCATCCGCTCGCGGGCGCCGGAGGAGCGGCTCGCCCAGGCGCAGGACAAGCTGGCCGACCACGGGGTGATGGTGCTCGTGCTGTCCCGGCTGGTGCCGGCCGGCCGGATCCCGGTGATGCTGGCGTGTCTGCTGGCGAAGATGCCGCTGCGGCAGTTCGCGCGCGGCGACATCCCGGCGTGCCTGGCCTGGGCGGCGACGTACCAGGTGATCGGGATCCTCGGCGGTTCGCTGTTCGACGAGCCGTGGGAGGGCGTGGTCGCGGCGATCGGGCTGACCGTGCTGGTCAGCGCGGTCCCGACGGTGTGGCGGAAGGTGCGTGGGCCGTCGTCAGGCAGCCAGCACGCGTGAGCCGCCGACGGGGAGGTCCCACAGGTCGGTGCACGGCAGGCCCGCCTTCTCCCAGGCGGCGCGCAGCCGGGTGAGCGGCTCCAGGACGGGCTCGGCGGACAGCAGGAACGTCGCCCAGTGCATGGGCGCCATGAAGCGGGCGCCCACGTCCCGCGCCGCCTGCACCGCGTCCTCCGGCGAGCAGTGCACGTCCTCGAGCCACCAGCGCGGGTCGTACGCGCCGATGGGCATCAGGGCGAGGTCGATGCCCGGATAGCGCAGGCCGATCTCGCGGAACCAGTGGCCGTAGCCGGTGTCGCCCGCGAAGTAGAGGCGCTGCCCGTCGCGGTCGGTGAGGACCCAGCCGCCCCACAGGCTGCGGCAGGTGTCGGTGAGGGTGCGCTTGGACCAGTGGTGGGCCGGTACGAAGTCGAAGCGGACGCCCCGCAGTTCCGCGGCCTCCCACCAGTCGAGCTCGGTCACGCGGGTGAAGCGGCGGCGGGTGAACCAGCGGCCGAGCCCCGCGGGGACGAGGACGGGCGTGTCGCGCGGGAGTCTGCGCAGGGTGGGCCAGTCCAGGTGGTCGTAGTGGTTGTGGCTGATGACGACCGCGTCGACGGGCGGCAGGGCGCTCCAGGCGACGCCGACCGGGGTGATCCTGGCCGGGGTGCCGAGGATCTTGCGGGACCAGACCGGGTCGGTGAGCACGGTCAGGCCGCCGATGCGCACCACCCAGCTGGCGTGGCCGGCCCAGGTGACGGCGACGGTGCGGGTGTCGACGTCCGGCAGCGGACCGGGGGCGAACGGCAGGCTCGGGATGTCGGCGAGGCTCTCGGCGGGCGGCCGCACCTTGCCCTCGCGGGCGAACCGGGCGAAGGCCCGCAGGCCGGGCAGCGGTGCGGTGAGGCGGTCGGCGAACGACTTGGGCCAGCGGCGCGGCACGTCCGCGATCTCTCCGCCGCCGAGCGGCCGCGGCTCGACGAGGGGTCTGGCGGGCGCGGTCTCGGCCCGCCGCCCCGCGCTCTCGTCGGCCGTCGCTCCGGTCGCCTGCGTCATCGCTCGGACTCCCATCCTTCGCCGGCCGCACCCGTGCCCTCCGGGCCCGCGCGGTCACCGAAGTCGCACAACTCGTCGAGCACCGACTCGACCATGCTCAACGCCCTTGCCACGTGCGGCAATTCCAGGGGGTCCGGTGAGGTGAGGGACGCCCTGCGCTCGTCGGGGGTCGAGCCGAGCAGCGGTCCCGTGCCGAGGCGGCAGCGCAGCGCCCCCAGGTCGTCGCCGAAGCGGTGGCCGCCGGGCACGGGCAGGCCGAGCCGGAAGGTGAGGTCGTCCTCCAGGTCCTGGGCGTCCGTGACCCCGTGGGCGGACAGGCGGGGGCGCAGCGGCTCCAGGTCGACGTACAGGTGGCGGCCCGCCCGTGGCGGCCGGGACAGGCCGCCGGCGGCGAGCACGATGTCGTGCAGGGCCGTGGCCACCCGGCCGTGCAGGGCGACGGCGGCGGCCCGGCGGGCGGTGACCTCGACGCCCTCGTCCAGGACGTACGTGGCCGCTGCCGCGACCGGCGCCGACAGGCTCGCGCCGGTCGCCGTGAGGATGTCGAGGACGCGGGCGGCGAGCCGGTCGCCCTCGGGGGTGGGCGGGAACCGGGCACAGGCCGCGGGCAGGGACGGCGGCAGATAGCCGCCGGTGAGATCGGTGAGGACGGTGACCTGGGCGGGGAACATCTCGGCGGGGCTGAACAGCAGGGTGTCCTGGCCCGGGTGCAGGGTGTCGCGCCAGGTCTCGTCGCTGACGACGTGCAGTCCCTCCCCGACCGCGGCCTCCACGGCCTCGTGCAGCACTTCGGGCGGTGGCACGGTCGCCGTCGGGTCGTCGGCCGGCGCGACCACGAGCAGCCGGGGGTCACCGCCCTCGGCTCTGACCCGGCGGACGGTCTCCAGCAGGGCGTACGGGTCGGGGACGCCGCCGCACTCGGCGGGCGTCGGCACGGAGAACACCTCGCGGTCCAGGAGCCGGGTCTGCGGGGTCCACCAGGCGGGGCACGGGCGCGGCACCAGGACGTCGCCGCCGAGCGCGGCGGTGAGCGCGAGCAGCAGCGGGGCGCCGCCCGGGGCCGCGACGACCTGGGCGCGGCCCGGGCGCAGGCCCCGGCGTTCGCCGTGGCCGCGGGCCGCTTCCAGCAGGGCGGGTGGGCCGCCGGGCGGTTCGGGGTGGGCGCGGGCCGCGGAGGCGGCGACCACCGCGGCGAGTTCGGGGAGCACCGGCAGTCCGGGGTCGGGCAGCGGCGGCCCGTAGCGCACGGGGCCGCGTCCTTCGCCGGGGTGCGCTGGCCGCATCGTGCCTCCGTGCCGTGTCCGTCGCGGTGACCTTCCTGCCCCCAGCCTCACATTCCGAGCCCACCTTCGCGCGCCGTCGTCCGTCCGCGGCCCCGGTGGGGGCTGGTCGCGCAGTTCCCCGCGCCCCTGAAGGCATGCGCTGCGCGCAGCCTTCCCCTGAGGCTGCGGCTCAGCCGCGCCTCTCTTGAAAGATGCCGCACGAAGTGCGCATCTCAGGGGCGCGGGGAACTGCGCGGCCAGCCACGACGATGGAGGAACCCGGCGACGGATCCGCACCCCCACGGCGCCTCACCGGGTCAGCGCCGCGAACTCCCGCTCGAGCCCCCGCCCCCGCCGCTCGACGACAGCGGACGCGACCTCGGTCAGTTTCCGGTTCGCCGCCTGCGAGATGCGGCGCAGCACGGCGAACGCGGCGTCCGCGTCGCACCCCAGCGCATGCATGACGATCCCGCACGCCTGATCGACGACGGGCCGGCTGCGCAGCGCGGCGCCCAGCTGGTCCAGTTCCGCGAGGGCCGCCCGGTAGGAGCGGTCGCGGACCATGCAGGTGGCGGCGAGGTCCCCGAGGGCGCGCACCGGGCCGTGCGGAGCGTCGACGAGGGTGCCGGGGCGGAAGCTGTACAGGCTGAGCGTGACGGTGAGATCCGCGCTGCGGAACGGGAGGGTCACGCTGGAGCGCACGCCGGAGTCGAGCGCGACCGCCCGGTAGCGCGGCCAGCGCCGGTCCCGCAACAGGTCGGTGGCGCCGACCGGGGTGCCGCGCTCCTCGGCGACGGGTATGGGCCCCTTGCCCGACCGCAGCTGCACGGAGACCAGCGCGGTCAGGTCGGGATGGGTGGCGGCGGCGGGCCGCTCACCGGCGCCGTCCCACGCGGTCGCGACGGCCCCGCAGCAGTTGGCCGTGCAGCGCACGGCCTCCTCCGCGAGCTCGGACAGACGCCGGGCCGGCAGTCCCGGCTCGGGCGCCTCGGGGACGAACCGCAGAGCCTCTTCGTTCCGGTCGGCCTCGCGCATCGGAGAACGCCTCCTCACCGGTTCGGCTTCCCGCACCCGGCCCCGGGAAACAGCTCTCCGGGATAGGTTCTCGGCATGGCGCGGACGGACGAGTTCGGTGAGGAGCTGGCGGACTTCGTACGCAGGGTAGGGGAGTTGAAAGCGGCACGTTCCGTGTCGGCCGACGACCTGCCCGCCGTCCTGGACGCCGCGCTCTTCGAACTCGACCACGCGGTCAGCTCGTTGCTGCCCCGGTACGGGCAACTGGCCTCGGAGGGCGGCGGATCCGGCGGGCGCCCGGTCTCCACCGACCGGCAGGAACAGCAGTTGCTGCGCGCCGTGTTCCAGCGGCTTCCGCTGCCGGTGGCGCTCGTGGACCGGGAGTGCGTGGTGCGCCGTCTCAACTTCGCGGCGACGAACTTCACCGGGGTGCGTGCCGGGTACGCGAGCGGCCGGCCGCTCACCGGGCTGCTCGCGCACGCGGACCGGGCCGCGTTCCGCTCGCAGGTCGCGGCGGTGGCCCGGGGCGAGGGGGACCGCGGGATGACCGTGCATCTCCAGCAGCGTGCGCACGAGCCGGTCCGGGCGACCCTGACGGGCCTGCGCCCGGGCAACGAGCCGCGCGCCACCGTCCTCGTACTGCTCCAGCCCGCCGACGGCGGCTCCGTGACCGTCCGGCACGGCGACGACGGCTCCTCCGTGCCGGTCCCCGACCTCACCGAGACCAGCCGCCATCAGGCGGTGGTGGACCTGCTGGACGCGATGACGCGGGAGTTGCTGGACGCCCCGGCCGGCGATCCGCCCGGGGTGCTGCGGCGTGCCGCCCGGGTCCTGCACGCCCGGTTCGCGGACTGGGTGGTGGCCGACGCGGGAGCCGCCCGCCTCACCCGGGCCCGTGTGCTGGGCGCCGACGACGCGGCGGTGCGGGACATCGCCGCGCAGGATCCGGCCACCGCCCCGCTCGTCGTGGAGGCCGCCCGCGGCGGGGCGCCCGCGCTGCTGGTGCGCCCGGAGGATCCGCTGGCCCTGGGCACGGACGCGTCCGGTGCCCCGGTCCTGGTCCGTGCCGACGTCACCTCGCTGCTGTGCGTTCCGCTGATCCCGTCCCCCGGCGAACCGGTCGAGGGCGTGCTCACCCTGTTCCGGTCCGCGGGGCGCCCGGCGTTCTCGATGGCGGAGGCGCAGGCGCTGGACGTGATGTCCCGGCACATCGCGCTGGCGATGCGCCGATGACCGGCACGGTCGCGTCCGCCCGACGGCCGCCCGGTACGCGCTAGGCGGCGTCGGCGAGGACCTGGTCGCGCAGCCGGTCGCAGCACCGGCTGATCAGCCGGGACACGTGCATCTGCGAGATGCCCAGCTGCTCGGCGATGCGGCTCTGCGTCATGTCGCCGAAGAACCGCATGTACAGGATCCGCTGCTCCCGTTCGGGCAGCTCGGCGATCCGCGGCTTGACGGCCTCCCGGTCGACGACGGTGTCGAGCGCGGGGTCGACGGCGCCCAGCGCGTCGGCCAGCGAGTAGCCGTCGTCGCTGCCCGGCAGCTCCGCGTCGAGGGAGAGCGCGGAGAAGCTCTCCAGGGCTTCGAGACCGGAGCGGACCTCGTCCTCGGTCAGTCCGGCGCGCTCGGCGATCTCGCCCAGTGTCGGCGCCCGCCCCGAGATGGTCTGGGACAGTTCGTGCTGCGCGGACCGGACGCGATTACGCAGGTCCTGGACCCGACGCGGTACGTGGAGGGTCCACATGTGGTCCCGAAAATGGCGCTTGATCTCGCCGGTGACCGTGGGGACGGCGTAGCTCTCGAAGGCGTTGCCGCGCTCCGGGTCGTACCGGTCGACGGCCTTGACCAGGCCGAGCGCGGCCACCTGCCGCAGGTCGTCGAGGGACTCGCCGCGGTTGCGGAAGCGGCCCGCGAGCCGGTCGGCCATCGGCAGCCAGGCCTCCACGACCGTACGGCGCAGCTCGGTGCGCTCGGGGCCGTCGGGCAGGTCGCAGAGCCGGGTGAAGGCCTCGGCGGTGTCGGGCGCGTCGTCGTGCGGGTGCCGCTGCCCCGGCCTGGCCGGGTGCACGGATGCGTCGGTGGACGTACGCATGGTCGCAACTCCCTGGATGGTGCGTCGGGGTGCCTTGGCGGTGGTCACCGTGGGAGTCACGCCCCGGAACGGAGTCGGACACACCCGGGGCGGGTCCAGCGTGCGGCTGGCCCGGGGCGGATACGCGGCGCGCACCCGTCCGTCCCACGGACGTGCCTCCTGTCCGAAGCACTCACTTTCGCCTGCCCCTGCCCTGCCCGGACAAACACGGCCCCGTGCGCGCGGATCCCGCCGGGCGACCCGGACCGGGCGAAGCGGGAGGTGTCAGCGGTGGGCACTCGGGTACGCGACCGCGCACCGCCCAGACACAGGAGGGACAGATGCAGCGAGGCAGCGACCGGCTCAGCGCGCACCGCGACGACGAGATGAAGCACGAGTTGCAGGGGCTCTTGCGGTCCGGACATCCCACGCGGACCGCCGAATGGCACGATCCGGAGCCGGTGGCCGACGACGATCCCGAAGTGGCGGGCGGCCCGGTGCTGCCCGGTCAGGGTCCCGGCCGGCTCGAAGCGCTCCGGCTGGAACTCGGGCGGCTGCTCGGCCGTACGTCGTTCCCGGCGGCGCCGGAGCCGCTCGCGCGGACGCTGCGCGAGCGGTCCGCGCCGGACGGACTCGTCGACCGGGTGGCCGCGCTGCCACCGGACGCGACGTTCGGTACGGCGTCGGAGCTGGCCAGGGCCCTCATCGCCGATCAGGAATCCGGCCGCCAGGAGTGAAAGGCTCCCGACCGGGTACCGCGGCCGGGGTCACGGACCAGCCCGACGGAGCAGAGAGGCCGGGGCCATGGCCGATGTGGTCAGGGACGTCATGACACCGGGCGTCGTCGCGGTACGCCCCGACGCCTCGCTCGTGGAGGCCGCGCAGCTGATGCGGGCCCAGGGCATCGGTGATGTCCTGGTGGCGGACGAGGCGGGACTCGTCGGAGTGCTCACGGACCGGGACATCACGGTGCGCGCCGTGGCCGACGGCGCGGACCCGCTGACCGTCAGCGCCGAGGCCGTCTGCACTCCGCGCCCCGTGGCGGTCGGCCCGGACGACCCGGTGTCGGCCGCGGTGACCCTGATGCGGGAGCACTCGGTGCGCCGCCTTCCGGTCGTCGAGAACGGCCGGGCGGTCGGCATGGTGAGCCTGGGCGACCTGGGGGACCGCTCCCCCGGGCCCGCCCGGCGCACCGCACGCACCGCGCAGAAAGATCCATTCGTACAAGGGAGTTGAGCAACTGATGCGCATCGCGTTCCTGGTGGCACCCGAGGGCGTCGAGCAGGTGGAGCTGACCGACCCCTGGCAGGCCGTGCGGGACGCGGGCGGCGAGCCCGTGCTCGTGTCGACGCGCCACGGCGAGGTGCAGGCGTTCCACCACCTCGACAAGGCGGACACCTTCCCGGTCGAGAAGACCGTCGCCGATCTCGCCGCGACCGGCGCCGAGGGCTTCGACGCGCTGGTGCTGCCGGGCGGGGTGGCCAACCCCGACCAGCTGCGCACCGACCCGGACGCGGTGGCCTTCGTCCGGGACTTCTTCACGCGGGGCCTGCCCGTCGCGGCGATCTGCCACGCCGCATGGACGCTGGTCGAGGCCGACGTGGTGCGCGGCCGCACGCTGACGTCGTGGCCGAGCCTGGCCACCGACATCCGCAACGCGGGCGGCACCTGGGTCGACGAGCAGGTCAAGATCTGCACCGCCGGCCCGAACGTGCTGGTCACCAGCCGCCTACCGGACGACCTCAAGGCGTTCGACGCGGCACTGCTCGAACAGGTCAGCGGCGTCTGAGCCACGGCCGTCAGCGGCGCCTGGGGATCCAGAGGGAGTCGCCGTCCACCGCGCGCAGCGTGGTGGACGGGACCTGGCCGTACGTGGCCCGGTACTGCTCGGCGAACCGCCCCAGGTGCCCGAATCCCCAGCGGTGGGCGATGTCGCTGACCGACGCCGAGCGCGGGTCCGCGGCGAGCAGATCGGCGTGGGCCCGCTCCAGGCGGACCGAGCGCAGATACGCCATCGGCGGCATCCCCACGTAGCGGGCGAACGCCTCCTGGAGCCACCGCACGCCGACCCGCGCCTCGCGGGCGAGTTCCGTGGTGGTGAAGGGGTGTTCGGGGCGTTCGCGCATCGCGTCCATGGCGCGTTTGACCGGGGCGGGGCGCAGTCCTCCGACGGGCCGCTCCATCGCCTCGCGCCAGGGATGGTCGGCGCTCAGCAGCAGGCCGTTGACGACGGCGTCCCGCAACGGCGCCGCCACCAGAGGGTGTTGGAGCAGATGGACGTCCTCGTGGAGGTCGTCCACGAGCGTGCCGATGAGCCGCGACCAGGCCCGGCCGCGTCCGCGTGTCAGGTCCAGGCCGGGGTCGAGGACGAGCGGCCCGCGCAGCGGCCGGCCCGTCAGTTCTTCCACCCGCCGCTCCAGCAGCTGCCGTTCGATCTTCAGGGCGACGATCCGGCCCTCGCCGGTCCACTGGTCCACGGACGTGTTGCCGACCGGCTGGAACACGGCGGCCGCGCCGGGCAGGGTGTGCTGTCCGGGCCCGCTCGCCTGGTGCCAGGAGAAGGCGGCGCCGACCGGGATGTTCACGTGGTAGGAGCCCAACTCCCCGCAGCGCACCCGGACATCGGCGCCGCATCTGAGGTCGCCGACGGTCAGCCCGCCGAGTTCGAGCACGTCGAACGCGGCGTCGAACCGTTCGGGCCGGGACAGCACGTCCAGCCGGTTGCTGTAGAAAGCGGTCTTGATCGCTTCCATGGCCTGGTCGACGTCTTCCGTCCGCAAGGACGTTCTCGCCACCCTGACTCCCTGTGATGACCTGTCATGACGCGTCGTGCACGCGGGGATCCCGTGCTCCGGTTCGTCCGCCGACCCAGCAGCGTACGACCGCCGCAGGTCTCTGGCGACGACGCCTGCAACGGGCACCGGTCCCCCACCGCCCCCCTATCGTCCCGCATGCCGGACCGTGTGAGGTGACAACCCCCCTTTCACCCGTGCGGGTCGCCTCCCGACTGCCCTGAGGCACGCGGGGTACTCGCTCCCGAACGCGGCATTCCGCTCCACCGCGCACACGATCTCCGGGAGACAGACATGGACCTCGCGTTCCTCACGCCGCTGTGCGACCGGCCCGGACCCTGGGCGTCCGTGTACGTCGACGCGGCCCGCCACCGTGCCTGCACCGCCGAGGAGCGCACGCTGGAGTCGCTGGGGGTGCAGCGGGCGCTCGCCGGCGCCGGGGCCGACGAGGCCACCTGCCACGCGGTGCGGATGGCCTTCGACGAGCTGCGGCACGCTTCCGAGCCGGTCGGGCGGGCGATCTTCGCCACCGGCGGCGAGGTGGTCCTCGATCCGCCGCTGCGGACGGCGCCGCCGGGTACGTCGGTGCGCTGGGCGGCGCTGCCGCACACCGCTCCCCTGCTGGACCTGGCCGGGGCGGACCCGCTGTGCCTGGTCGCGCGCATCGACCGGGACGGGGTGACCCTCGCGCTGTGGCCGGACCACCGCCACGAGACGGAGCGGCACGTTCCGCTCCGGGCGGCGGACGGCTGGGAGCACGGGGCCGCCGAGGTCGCCGAGGCCGCCGAGGCGATCGTGCGCCGTCAGGACGGGACCGGGGCCGACCTCGTGGTCCTGATCGGCGACGAAGCCGAATGCGCCGCCGTGCGCGAGCGGCTGCCCGCGGCGCTGCGGGAGCGGGCGCTGCGGGCCGGCCCCGGCGCGGGCGGCGGGCGGCTCGACGTGGCGCTGCCCCGGGCCCGCGCCGCCCACGAGGCGGAGCTGTTCGCCGCCGCGCGCAGCCGCGGCGAGGAGGCCGCGGAGGGCGTGCCCGCGCTGGTCGACGCGGCGCGCGAGCACCGCATCTCGCAGCTGCTGATCCGGGCCGACGGGCCCGACGCGCAGCGGCCGGTCTGGGTCGGCGCCGAGCCCGACCAGGTCGGGGTGGAGCGGGACGAGCCCGCGGTGCTCGGGGCGCGGGACGCGGTGCCCGCGCGGGCCGACGACGCGCTGCTGCGGTACGCGGCCGCCGCGGGGGCCGAGGCGGTGTCGGTGGCGGGCACGGACCCGGCCGCCGGACCGGCCGGCGGCCTGGGGGCGCTGCTCCGCTGGGACGGCTGAGCGGCACCGTGCACCCAGGCCCTAGCGGGCGCGCTCCACCCGGCGCTCGTCCCAGACGGGCTCCGTGGTCTCGCGGACCTTGCCGTCCGAGCCGAAGACCAGGTAGCGGTCGAAGGCACGGGCGAACCAGCGGTCGTGGGTGACCGAGAGGACCGTGCCGTCGAAGGACTCCAGGCCCTCCTGGAGCGCTTCGGCGGACTCCAGGTCGAGGTTGTCCGTGGGCTCGTCCAGGAGCAGGGCGGTGGCGCCCTCCAGTTCGAGGAGCAGGATCTGGAAGCGGGCCTGCTGGCCGCCCGACAGCCGCTCGAAGTTCTGTTCGGCCTGGGCCGTCAGCTCGTAGCGGCGCAGCAGGGACATCGCGGCGCCGCGGTCCTTCGCGTGGTCGCGCCAGAGGATGTCGAGCAGCGGGCGGCCCTGGAGTTCGGGGTGGGCGTGGGTCTGCGCGAAGTGGCCGGGGACCACGCGCGCGCCCAGCTTCCACGCGCCGGTGTGCGCCACCGAGTCGTCGCCGGCCAGCAGGCGCAGGAAGTGGGACTTGCCCGAGCCGTTCGAGCCGAGGACCGCCACGCGTTCGCCGTAGAAGACCTCCAGGTCGAAGGGTTTCATCAGGCCGGTCAGCTCCAGGCCCTGGCAGGTCACGGCGCGCACGCCGGTGCGGCCGCCCTTCAGGCGCATGGTGATGTCCTGCTCGCGCGGCGGCTCCGGCGGCGGGCCCGCCTCCTCGAACTTGCGCAGCCGGGTCTGCGCGGCCGCGTAGCGGGAGGCCATCTCGTGGCTGACCGCGGCGGCCTGCCGGAGGTTGATCACGAGCTTCTTGAGCTGGGCGTGCTTCTCGTCCCAGCGGCGGCGCAGCTCCTCGAAGCGGGCGAAGCGCTCGCGGCGGGCCTCGTGGTAGGTGGCGAAGCCGCCGCCGTGCACCCACGCGTCGGCGCCGCCGGGGCCGGGCTCGACGCTGACGATCTTCTCGGCGGAGCGGGCGAGCAGCTCACGGTCGTGGGAGACGAAGAGAACCGTCTTGCGGGTCTCGCGGAGCTTCTCCTCCAGCCAGCGCTTGCCGGGGACGTCGAGGTAGTTGTCCGGCTCGTCGAGGAGCAGGACCTCGTCCTGGCCGCGCAGCAGCGCCTCCAGGACCAGGCGCTTCTGCTCGCCGCCGGAGAGCGTGCTCACCGCACGGAACTGCGCCTTGTCGTAGGGGACGCCGAGCGCGGCCATGGTGCACATGTCCCAGAGCGTCTCCGCCTCGTAGCCCTGGACCTCGGCCCAGTCGGCGAGCGCCTGGGCGTAGCTCATCTGGGCAGCCTCGTCGTCGACCGTCATGATCGCGTGCTCGGCCTCGTCGACCGCCCGGGCGGCCTCGCGGAGCCGGGGCTGGGCGACGGAGACGAGCAGGTCACGGACGGTGGTCTCGTCGCGGACCGAGCCGACGAACTGGCGCATCACGCCGAGACCGCCGCCGACCGTGACGGAGCCGCCGTGCGGCTGGAGCTCGCCGGAGATCAGGCGGAGCAGGGTGGTCTTGCCCGCGCCGTTCGGTCCGACCAGGGCGACGACCGCGCCCTCGCCGACCCGGAAGGAGACGTCGCCGAGCAGCGCCCGCCCGTCCGGCAAGTAGTACTCGAGGTGCGCGGCTTCCAGATGTCCCATGATCCCGCATTGTGGACGCCCGTGCGGGTGACGGGCAAATGAATTGGCAGGCCGGAGCCGGGTGCGGGACCCGGCACGGGGTAACCGTCGTGACATGTGTGCCGACTTCTTCGCCGACCTCATCTCGCCCACGCCGAACGTGACCAAGCCCGGCCCGTCCCTGCGGGGGCGGCTCGCCGCGCTGGACCGGCGCGTGTTCGAGTTCGCCGCCGGCTCGAACTGGCCCGGTGCCGAGCGGGTCCTGCCCCGGCTCAGCCGGGCCGCCAACCACGGTGTCCTCTGGTTCGCGATCGGCGGCGCCCTCGCCGTGAGCGGTTCGCCGAAGGCCCGCCGGGCCGCCGTCCGCGGTGTCGCCTCGCTGGCCGTGGCGTCGGCGACCATCAACACGCTCGGGAAGCGGTCGGTGCGCCGCGCCCGGCCGGTCCTCGACCCGGTCCCGCTGGCCAGGCGGCTGAAGCGGCAGCCGTTCACCACGTCGTTCCCCTCGGGGCACTCGGCGTCGGCCGCCGCCTTCGCGACGGGGGTGGCGCTGGAGTCGCGGGGGCTCGGCGCGGCCGTCGCGCCCCTCGCGTTCTCCGTGGCCGCCTCCCGTGTCTACACCGGCGCCCACTTCCCGGGCGACGTGCTGGTGGGCGCCGCGCTCGGGGTGGGTGCCGCCTATGCCGTACGAGGTCTGGTGCCGACGCGCGACCAGATGCCGTCACCGGGGCGACCGCTGGTCGACGACGTGCCGGTGCTGCCGGGCGGCGAGGGACTGGTGATGGTGGTGAACACGAAAGCGGGGACGCCGGAGAAGGTGAAGGTGCTGCGCGACGCGCTGCCCGCGGCGGAGTTCGTGGAGTTCACCGGCGGCGATCTCGTCCCGGTCCTCCAGAAGGCCGCGTCGCACGCCCGCGCGCTCGGCATCTCCGGCGGTGACGGCTCGGTGAACACGGCGGCGCGGGTGGCCCTGGAGCACGGGCTGCCGCTGGCGGTGCTGCCCGGCGGCACCCTCAACCACTTCGCGTACGACCTCGGCGTGGAGGACGCGGGCGACCTGGTGCGGGCCGTCCAGGGCGGGGACGCGGTAGCGGTCGACGTGGGGCGCTTCCACTCGGCGGAGACCTCGGGGATCTTCCTCAACACCTTCAGCCTGGGTGCCTACCCGGAGCTGGTGCACGAGCGCGAACGCTGGTCGGCGCGGGTGGGCGGGCGGCTGGCCGACGTGCTGGCCGCCGTGCACGTGCTGCGGCGCGACCACCCGCTGAACGTCCGCATCGGCGGCAGCGACCGGAAGCTGTGGCTGCTGTTCGCGGGCAACTGCACCTACCGCCGGATGGGCCTGACGGCGGGCCGGCGCGCGTCCCTGGCGGACGGGCTGCTGGACGTGCGCACCGTCGGCGGCGGCCGGCTGCCCGGCTTCCGCCTGCTCGCGGCGGCCCTGTCGGGCCCGCTGTCCCGCTCGCCGTTCCACACGGCGACCCGGATGACCCGGCTGCGGGTGGACGGGATCACGCCGGGCACCCCGCTCGCCTTCGACGGTGAGGTGAGCCCGTGCGGACCGGTGCTGACCATCGAGAAGGAGCACGAGGCGCTGCGCGTGTACCGCCCGCTGACCATACTGTGAGACACGGGTCTCATCATCCGGTTGCCCGGCGTACGGTGAACGCATCGCCCGGGGCGTCCGCCCCGGGCGGCAGCCACACCGTTTCACCCCAACCGTGAAGGGATCGGGCCATGTCGCAGGAGACCGCCGTGTACACCCACGGCCACCACGAGTCCGTGCTGCGTTCGCACACCTGGCGCACCGCCGCCAACTCGGCGGCCTACCTCCTCGGCTCGGGCGTGCTCCGGCCGGACCTGAGCGTCCTGGACATCGGCTGCGGGCCGGGCACCATCACCGCCGATCTCGCCGAGCTGGTGCCCCAGGGGCGGGTGATCGGCGCCGACATGGCCGAGGGCATCGTGGCGCAGGCCCGGGCGACGGCGGCCGAACGGGGCCTGACGAACACGGAGTTCACCACCGCCGACGTGCACGCGCTGCAGTGGGACGACGACACGTTCGACGTGGTGCACGCGCACCAGGTGCTGCAGCACGTCGGCGATCCGGTGCAGGCGCTGCGGGAGATGCGGCGGGTCGTGAAGCCGGGCGGGATCGTCGCGGCCCGGGACTCCGACTACTCGGTGTTCTCCTGGTATCCGCGGCTGCCCGGCATGGACGACTGGCTGGATCTGTACCGCCGGGTCGCCCGGGCCAATGGCGGGGAGCCGGACGCCGGCCGCTTCCTCAAGTCGTGGGCCATGGAAGCCGGATTCGCCCAGCAGGACATCGCGTGCTCGGTGGGCGCGTGGTGCTACGCGACCCCGGACGAGATCGCCTGGTGGAGCGGTCTGTGGGCGGACCGGACCGTCGCCTCCGCGTACGCCGACCGTGCCACGGAGGGCGGGCACGCGACCGCCGACGAGCTGGCCGCGGTCTCCGCCACCTGGCGGGAGTGGGGTACGCATGCGGACGCCTGGTTCGCCGTACCGCACGGGGAGATCCTGGCGCGCAAGTAGGCGCACTTCAGGGAGTGTTCGGGGCCCGGAGGACCGGCGCCCCTGCGGTCCGGGGCCGGTGTACGGGCCCCGGACCGCAGGTCGTGACGGGCCTGCCGGAGCATCAGGGCGCCACGTGCCGCTCCACCAGCAGGGCGACGGCGGCCACGAGGGACCCGGCGTCGATCCCGGCCGCCCTCAACTGCTCCTTCGGTGCAGCGGACCCGGGCATCCCCCGTACTCCCAGCCGCACGAGCCGGGGCGCCGGGCTCCCGTCCGAGAAGGCCTGGGCGACGGCGTCCCCGAGGCCGCCCTCCTCACGGTGGTCCTCCACGGTGACCAGGCACCCGGTGGCCCGCGCGGCCTCCCGCAGCGCCTCCCGGTCCACCGGCTTCACCGAGTACGCGTCGATCACCCGCACCGGGATCCCGGCCGCCGCCAGCTCGTCGGCCGCGGCCAGCGCCTCGTGCACGGTGGTCCCGGCGGCGACGAGCGTGACCCGGTCGTGGTCCGAGGAGCGCAGCACCTTGGACCCGCCCACCGGGAACTCCTCGTCCGGCCCGTAGACGACCGGTCCCGCCCCGCGCGACGTCCGCAGGTAGCGCACCCCGCTCAGATCGGCCATGTGCCCGACGAGCCGCGCCGTCTGGTTGGCGTCGCAGGGGCAGAGCACCGTCGACCCGTGCACGGCGCGGAACATCGCCAGGTCCTCCAGGCCCATCTGGGAGGGCCCGTCCTGCCCGATGGCGACACCCGCGTGCGAGCCGACGAGATTGATCCCGGCCCCGCTGACCGCGGCCATCCGCACGAAGTCGTGCGCCCGGGTCAGGAACGCGCCGAACGTGACCGCGAACGGCACCCAGCCGCGCGCCGCGAGCCCCACGCCGGCCCCGACGAGCTGCTGCTCGGCGATGTAGCACTCGAAGTACCGGTCGGGATGCTCCTTGGCGAAGAGCTCGGCGCGGGTCGAGTCGCCGACCTCGCCGTCGAGCGTGACGACGTCCCCGCGGGCGGAGCCCAGCGCGGCGAGGGCCTCGCCGAAGGCGTCGCGGGTGGCCACCTCGTCGCCGACCTCGTAGCGCGGCAGGTCGAGACGGCCGCTGCGCACGGCGTGCAACGCCCGTGCGGCGGGCGGCGCCTGGACCTGCACGCGGATGCCCCGGTCACCGCCCAGTTCGGCGACGGCCGCGGCGGCGTCCGGCAGCGGTTTGCCGTGCATCCCCTCCCGGTCCTCGACGGAGCGCACCCCCTTGCCCTTGACGGTGCGGGCGAGGATCGCGGTGGGCCGCCCGGTGGTGGCGGCGGCCTCGGCGTAGGCGTGGCCGATCCGGGCGCTGTCGTGCCCGTCGATCTCGATGGTGCGCCAGCCGAACGCGCGGAAGCGGCGCGCGTAGGCGTCCAGGTCGTGGCCGTGCCGGGTCGGTCCGCGCTGGCCTAGCCGGTTCACGTCGACGATCACGGTGAGGTTGTCGAGCTGCTCGTGACCGGCGTGCTCGGCGGCCTCCCACACCGAGCCCTCGGCGAGTTCGCTGTCGCCGCACAGGACGTAGACGCGGTAGCCGACGCGGTCGAGCCGTTTGCCGGACAGGGCTATACCGACGCCGACCGGCAGGCCCTGCCCGAGCGAGCCGGTGGCGGTCTCCACCCACGGCAGCCGCCGGGGCGTCGGATGCCCTTCGAGACGGCTGCCGAGGGCACGGAAGGTGAGCAGTTCGGCGTCGTCGATGACCCCGGCCGCCTTGTACGCCGCGTACAGCAGGGGCGACGCATGTCCCTTGGAGAGGATGAAGCGGTCGTTGCCCGGATGGGCGGGGCGTTCGAAGTCGTAGCGGAAGTGGCCTGCCAGAAGGACGGCCAGCAGATCGGCCGCGGACATCGACGACGTGGGATGCCCGGATCCGGCGGCGTCGGCCGCACGGACCGAGTCGACCCTCAACTGCCGCGCCAGGTCCTGCATCTCGGTCGCGGTACGGGCGGGTGCGGGCGTGCGCGTGGTCACGGTGCTCCTCCATCGGGCGGGTTGCTTGACGGGGCGTGGGGCGGGGACTCGGCGGGGGCGTCGGGCATCCGCGCGAGTTCGGGTGACGCCGTGTCGAGGGGGACGGACCAGGACCGCACGAGCCCCAACTGGACTGCCTGGCGGGGCAGTACGGCGTCGAGGAGCCAGTCGGCGGCGACCCGGACGCGGTTGCCGGGCAGCGCGGCGAGGTGGTAGCCGCGGGTGACGGCGGCCGCGAGCGGGCCGGAGAGCGGGACGCCGAACGGATTGGCGGCGGCCGCGGCGCCGCCGAGGTCGACGGTGAACCCGAGGTCCTTGTGCCGGTAGGCGTGGCGCTGCCCGCGGCCGAGGGATGCGGCGACGTTGATCCCGGCGGTCCGCCCCTGCCGCCAGGCGTGCTGCGCGGTCATCGGGGTGTACTCCCCCGGCCGCGCGAGGTCGGGGACGGCGGCCGCGTCCCCGCAGGCGAAGACCTCGGGGTGCCCGGGCACCGTCAGATACGGGTCGACGAGCAGCCGGCCGTGCTCCAGCGGCCTGCCGAGGCCGGCGACGAGCGGATCGGGGCGTACGCCGACGCACCACACCAGGGTGCGGGTGCCGACGAACCGCCCGTCGTCGAGGAGCACGCCGTCCGCGGTGGCCTCCTTCACCGAGGTCTCCGTACGCACCTCGACGCCCCGCTCGCGCAGCACGCGTCCCGCGGTGCGCGACAGGTGCTCGTCGAGTTCGGGGAGCAGGCGCGGCGCGATGTCGAGCAGGATCCAGCGCGGCCGCACCCCGTGGGGCAGCGGCCGTTTCCGCACCAGGGCGTCGGTCAGCAGCACGCCCTGCGCGGCGACTTCGGTGCCGGTGTAGCCACCGCCGACCACGACGAAGGTGCAGCGCGCCCGGCAGGCCTCGGCGTCGGGCGCGGCGGCGGCCAGCTCGATCTGCCGGGTCACGTGGTCGCGCAGGTAGAGCGCCTCGGGCATGCCGCGGAAGCCGTGCGCGTGCTCGGCCACGCCGGGGACCGGGAGCAGCTTGTTCACGCTGCCGACGGCCAGGACGAGGCGGTCGTACGCGAGCGTCCCGCGCCCGCCCTCGGGATCGGTGTACGAGACGGTCCGCCGGTCGAGATCCACCCCGTCGGCCTCGCCGAGCACGAGGCGGGCGCGCGGCAGCGTCCCGGACAGCGAGACCGTCACCCGGCGCGGCTCCAGCGTTCCGGCGGCGACCTGCGGCAACAGTGGCAGATACAGGAAGTAGTCGGTCGGATTGAGCAGGGTGACCTCGGCCGCGCGCCGGGCCACCCGGGTCAGCACGCGGGCGGCACGGTACCCGGCGAACCCGGCACCGACGATCAGGACACGGTCCAAGCGATCCATGGCGCGCGGGTACCCTTCCCGCGCACCCCGTAACGGCCGCGAAATCGCCGCGCGGCAGCGCTGCCGAATAGCCACCGAAGAGCCACGGAGGAAGCCCCGTGAACACCGAACCCGAACCCGCCCCCGCGACCGCAGAGACCCGCCAGGACCGGCTCGACCGGGGCATGGAGACGCTGAACCGGATCAGCGGCGACTCCGGCCGCCGCGTCCTGGACTCCCTCGCCGACGTCAGTCCCGAGCTCGCCCACCAGATCGTCGCCTGGGGCTTCGGCGAGATCTACAGCCGCCCCGCGCTGCCGCCCCGCGACCGCCAGCTGGTCACCCTGGGCATCCTGACGGCCCTCGGCGGCTGCGAACCGCAGTTGGAGGTGCACGTCAACGCCGCTCTCAACGTCGGGCTGACCCCCGAGGAGATCGTCGAGGCGCTGCTCCACGCGGCGGGCTACGCCGGTTTCCCCCGGGCGCTCAACGCGACCTTCGTCGCCAAGAAGGTCTTCGGCGAGCGCGGCCTGCTGCCCGTGGACCAGACGTAGTCGGCCAAGCCGATTGCCGGTCAACGGAGTTGGTGGCGCGTGCGCGGCAATCATGAAATCGTGGCAAGCCCGAAGAGAGCCGGTCGGAGAGGTGGCACGGGCCAAGCCATGGAGATCCTGGGCACCACGCTGCGCGTCTGCGTCGCCGATCCGGCGATGCTGGAGTCGACGGTCACGTTCTACGAGCGCCTGACGGGCAGCAGAGCGATGCGATTCGAGCGTGGCGGCGTCTCGGTGGCCGCGGTCGGCTGCTTCCTGCTGATGAGCGGTCCCGCGACGGAGCTGGACGTGCTGCGCAAGGTGGCGGCCACGATCGCGGTGCCCGATGTCGACGAGGCGTACGCCCTGCTCACCGCGTCCGGCGCGAAGGTCCTCGCGGGCCCGGTGCCGAGCCCGGGAGGCCGCAATCTCATCGCGCTGCACCCCGACGGATCCGTCTTCGAGTACGTCGACCGGCAGGCGCCCGCCGAAGGGTGAGGGCGGCCCGGCCCACGTATCCTCGGCCGGAGCACGACGGGTGAGGACGCTGGGACGGTGGAACGGTGCAGGTGACGGCGAGCGGTGGCGGAACACCCGCGGGACAGCCGGTGGGACAGCCGGTGGGACAGGGGCGTACGTCCCTGAGCGCGCAGGCGCGCGAAGCGCTCCGGCAGCGCATCGTCGACCGCCGGTACCCGATGGGGGCACGCCTCGTCGAGCGCGAGGTCGCCCAGGAGCTGGAGATGTCCCGCGTCCCGGTGCGCGAGGCCCTGCGCGCGCTCGTCGCCGAGGGGCTGCTCGAACTGCTGCCGCACAGCGGTGTCCGGGTCCGCAGCCTGGAGCGGGACGACGTACGGCATCTGTACGAGGTGTGGGAACCCCTGGCCGTCCAGGCGTCGCGGCTCGCGGCCCGCGCCGTGGCGGACGCGGCACCCGGACGTCCGCCGGGCCTCGACACGCTGCTGGGATGCCTGGAGCGGGCCGAGCGGGCGGCGGACGACGCCGAGGGCACGCAGGAGGTGGCCGCGCACACGGCGTTCCACGAGGAGGTCGTGGCCCTCGCCGGCAATCCGCTGCTGTCCCGCACGATGGATCAGCTGAGCTGGCAGCTGCAGCTGGTGTTCGGGCTGCGCGCGGAACCGGCGCACATGCGGGCCCAGCACACGGACATGTACCAGCGCATCGCGGCGGGCGACGCGGAGTCGGCCGCCGCGAGCACCCTGCTCCATGTCCGCGACAGCCGCGCGGTGGCCTTCAAGTCCCTCTTCGGCGAAGAGGCCTAGGATCCGTCCGGGGTCCCCGGGCGCATCCGGAAGTCGTGGCGTGCCGGAAGCGGTTCGCCCGGTGCCACCGTCTCCCACAGCGCGCCGATCGACTCCGCGCCCTCCCGCAGGTCCGCCACCTCGAACCCGGCGTCGAAGGCGGTCCGCGCCCCCGCCATGTCCCCTTCGTCGGCGAGCAGTTGGGCCTCGATCAGCCTGAATCGGCCCTGCTCGCGCGTGCTCTCGTGCAGCCGGGTCCACACCGCGCGGGCCGCCTCCACCCGTCCCACCGCCAGGAGCGCCGCGATCGCCTCGCGCCCCAGGGCCGCGGTGGCGGCCACCCACGTCTCCCCGTCGTGCCGCCGCTCCGCGCACAGGTCGTCGAAGGCGGCCGCGTACCGGTCGGCGGCGCGCTCGGGATGTCCGCCCTCCTCGTCGGCGACGGCCAGGCAGCGCAGCAACGGCCATTCGGACGGGGCCAGTTCGAGGGCACGCTCCCAACTGCGCACGGCCTGCGCCCGGTCCCCCGCGTGCCACTGGGCGACGCCGAGGTGGTACTCGGACAGCGGGCGGGCCGGTGCCGTCTCCAGCATGTCGCGCCAGGCCGGGGCCACGAGGGTCGGTCCCGGCGGGCCGACCCGGCGCTGCTCGGGAAAGTCCCCGCTGTCCAGCAGCTCGCGCCAGGGGACCTGCGCCTCGCCCAGCGTCGATTCGTCGAACGGAGTGCCCGGCAACTTCCAGCCGGTGCGCAGCAGTTCGAGCGCACCCCAGCCGGATCCGACGGCCAGCCGTTCGCCCGGTTCGGCGTCGGCGACCGCGGTCCGCCACGCCTCGTGGGCGGCGTCGACGTCGGCCCGTGGCAGCGCCTCCGCCAGGCGCCGCTCGACCTCGTCGGTCACGGCGCCCCACTCCCCGGCCGGCTCGTGCGAGGTGCTGAGCGGGCCGTACGCCTCCAGCCAGCTGAACTCGCCCTCGGCCTCGAGGCGTACGTGCTCCAGCTGGGTGCGGGCGAGCCCGGCCTGGATCTCCGCGTAGCCGCCGGTACCGGGTTCGGTCAGCCACTCCTGCCAGCGCCGGCCGCCCGGTCCCGAGCCCCACACGAACAGCTTCCGGCCGCGCAGCAGATCGGTCGACGTCTGCACGAGCCCGTGTCCGGTGTCGTCGAGGGCGGCGATCCAGCGGCGCCGCCCGTCGGGCACCTCGTAGAAGTAGTCGGCGGGGTAGCCGCTGTTCAGCGGCCGGGTGCGGTCCACGCCGTCGTGGTCGGGGACCGGCACGGTGCGCAGCGTGCGCTCGTACCCGAAGTGCCAGGCCTCGTCCGCGGGCACGACCACCCGGCGCTCCTCCGGTACGGCGATGTTGGACCACCAGTACACGGGTGCGGCCTTCTCGTGCGGGTTGCGCACGCGCACGCCCACGTACAGGAAGTCGGAGTCGTCGGGCAGCCACAGGTCCACCTGGAACGGCAGGTCGCGCAGCCGCTCCCACTCCCACAGGCGCAGCATCTCACCGCCGTCGGGGGCGGTGACGCGCGCGGCGTGCAGGGGTGCGCAGGACAGGGCGGTGTGGCCGGTCGCGCCGATGTTCCATTCGATGCCGCCGGAGAACCAGGCGCCGTTCAGCGCGAAGTTGGCGGGCTGCAGCACCGGGTTGCGGTAGAGGAGTTCGCGCTCGCTCGGCTTGTGGAACAGGGAGGCGACGCGGCCGCCGAGGCCGGGGAGCACGGTGACCCGCAGCCGTTCGTTCTCGATCACGATCGCGTCGAGGTCGAGCGGGGCCCGCGCGCGCCCGTACCCGTCGCGTATCCGCTCGGGCAGCACGCTGCGCAGCGGCCGGTAGCCGACCTGCCTGGCCATGTCGAGCGGCAGGCCCGCCCTGGTCCGCTCGTCGAGTTCGTGCGTCTCGTCGAGGGGCCGCAGCGGCGGCAGCGGGTTCACGGGGCCCACCGGCGCGCCCGGCAGCGTCAGCACCTCACGGCGGATCTCGGTCATGGGGGAGCCTCTCGTCGCCAGGGGGCGCCGCCCGCCCCGATGACCATGGAACAGCGTCATCGGCGAGCTGGCCAGGGGCTGCTCCGGTCAGGATTGCGCAAAGGCCGCCGGCGCCGATATTCCGGGCGCCCCGCCCGCTGATCGACGTACGCTGACGGCTTCCGGACGCCCGGGCGAGATCCCGGCACCCGCCACCCGAGGAGCACGACCCGTCATGGCCGAGAACCACACCTACCGCGTCATCGTCCGCGCCACCTTCGACGGCCTCACCGCCGACGCCAGGGAGCGGCTGCTCGCCGAGGTGGCCGAGCACGAGGGCATCGCGGGGATGCGCTTCGGGCCCGAGGGTTCACTCGCGTACGACCGCACGCTCAAGGCCTTCTCCCTGCGCTACGTCATCGAGTCCGACCCGGACGACGGCGACGAGATGGCGGGTGCGCTCGCGGAGGAGAAGGCCGAGGAGTACCTGCGGGAACGCGGTTACGGGCACGGCGGGCTGCGGTGGACGGTGACCGACATGGACACCATGAAGGTCAACCGGAAGTCGCGGCGGTAGCGGCCCCGGGACCGCGCACCATCTCCGCGGTGATCGCCCACCGCTCGTGGTCGCGCCAGGCCCCGTCGATGAAGAGGAAGTCCGGCGAGAACCCTTCGAGCCGGAACCCGGCGCGGCGGGCCAGCGCGATCGAGGCCGTGTTCGCCGACTGCGCGTTGATCTCCAGGCGGTGCAGGCCGAGCGGTCCGAACGCGTGCCGGACCACGAGGGCGAGCCCCTCGGACATCAGCCCGCGCCCGGCGGCGTGCGCGAAGGCGCCGTAGCCGAGGGCGCCGCTTCGGAAGCCGCCCTGCACCACGTTGTTGATGTTGATGAACCCGGCGATGGCCCCGCCGTCCCGCTCGCACACCAGGAACCCGTGCTTGGCCGGATCGTCGATGAGCCCGCCCGCGTAGCGCGCGTAGGCGTCGGTGCTGTCGGGCGGGAAGAGCCAGGGCCGGTGCAGTGCGCGGCTCTCGCGCGAGCGTGCGACGAACTCGTCGGCGTCGGTGAGGGCGAAGGGGCGGATGCCCACCCGAGCGCCTTCGGCGGCAAAGGAATGATCATCGGTCATCGGCCCAGCCTACGAAGCGGCTAGACGGTGGCCGCCCGGGGACACTTCTCGCCGTTCTTGACGACACCGACGCGCACCCCTTCGTCGCCGATGGTGCGGCCCACGGCCGGGTACTGGCTGCACACCTTCCAGCTCATCGGCCACAGCACGTGCCGCTTCTGGCCGCTGACGTCCTTCACGTCGACCCGGGTGCGGTAGTCGACCGTCGAGAAGACGTGCATCAGGCCGCGCCCGCGCAGCTCCGGCATCCGCTGGCCGTCGGCCGCGACGGCGGCGCCCGCCGACACGGTGAGGGCGAGGGCCGCCCCCGCGGTCACGGTCGCCACGCGTCGCCGCACGGCCCGGGTCATCACCTGCGCGGTCACCTGCGTCCCCGCCGCGCCACGAAGTAGCCGCCGCAGATCCCGCCGATGACCGCGGTGATCAGCAGGGCCAGGTACAGCGGCATGGACACCTCGGGGATGATCATGCGGATCTTCACGTGCCGGGTGTTCTCGAAGATGAAGACCAGCAGGAGGACGAAGAGGACCAGCATCCCGATCCTCGCCGGCGTGAACGCACTGGAGCCCCCGCTCTTCGCGGTGCTCGCGGTGTCCTTCGGGCTCATCGGTCGTCCTTCCGTCGGTGTCCCCGGAGGCCGTCGCCGCCTCCCCGCCCAGCATGTGCGGGGAGGCGGCCATCCCGCACCGGCCGAGGGCCCGTACGGGTGACGGACCGCCCGGGCGGTCTACGGAACGACCGGCAGCTCCACCGTCCCGGTGTCCTCGGGGGCGCTGGTGACGGTGACCGGCTTGATGCCCTTGTTGCCGCCGTACGCGTCGTCGCTCGCGGCGATCACGAACTGGATGCGGTGCCCCTGCTCGTAGCGGTGCACGATGCCGGGGAGGGTGACGGTGAAGGGGCGGGTGACGTCGGGGACCCGCACGGGCGCGACGAGCCGGTGCACGAGTGTCTTCGTGCCGTCGGGCGCGACGTCGTAGAGCTTCGCGAAGAGGACGAGCTTGTCGGCGGCGTCGCCGGAGTTCTGGACCCGTTCGGTCTTCGGGGAGATCACCTTGAGGGTGGCCTTCGGGGAACCGACGACGTCGGTGGCCGCGGTCAACGGCTCGGTGGTCCAGTCGAGGTAGGTGCCCCTGGTGTCGCGCGGGGCCGGGTCGGGCAGGCCGATCGTCCCGGCGAGCGAGGACTCGGAGTGGCTGGTGGGGATGAGCCAGTTGCGGTACTCGCGGCTGCCGCGGGCGACCTTGGCGCGGTTGTCGACCAGCTTGCCGTCGCCGGACAGGTACAGCTTCCGGGTCGGCGCGGGGACCGCGGAGGCGGTGCCGTAGGTGTGGTCCGGGTCGCCGATCCAGTCGCGGTAGTAGGCGAAGGCGGGTCCGGTGTCGACGCCCTGCTTCTGCTGGAGGTACCGGTCGAACCAGGCGAGGACGCGCCGCCCGACGTAACTCGTCTCCAGGTTGCCCTCGGACAGGTTCAGCTCGCCACTGGCCGGATCGGTGAGCCCGCCGCTGTGCCCCCACGACTGCCAGATCATCTTCGCCGTCGTGCCCTGCTCGCGAAGGGTGTCGTACGTGGCCGTGGCCTCGTTCAGATTGAACAGGGTGTCCGTCTGGCCCTGGACGAGCAGGGTGGGCGCCTGGACGCTCTTCAGGTACGTCACCGGGGAGACGCTGCGCGCGTAGGCGAGCAGGGCCGCCGTCTTGTCGGCCGGGTACGCGCCGGAGTTGAGGGTGCGGATCGTCTCGCAGGCGTCGTCGACGAAGTGCAGACAGGTCAGCTTGTTGATGCGGGACGGGTCGAGGGACGGCGAGAGCAGCGGCTGGCCCTCGCCGATCAGGTAGAAGCCGTTGGTCCACTGCCACTTGAAGACGCCGGGCACGGAACGGTCCGCGGCGTTCTGCGGGTCGAGCGAGTAGGCGAGGTCGTTCCACGTGATGAGCGGGACGAGCGCGTCGACCCGGTGGTCGACGGAGGCCGTCGCCAGCTGGACGGCGCCCCCGTAGGAGCCGCCGATCATGCCGACCCGCGGGTCACCCTTCTTGTCGGTCGTCACGTAGTCGACGGTGGTGCCGTCGTCGGCGGCGCGGGTGCCGGCCAGGAAGTCGACGAGGGCGGAGGCGGCCTTGCCGTCGATGCGCGGGTCGTCGAGGGAGACCAGGCAGCCGGACTTGCCGAAGCCGAGCCCCGAGTAGGCGAGTCCGACGTAGCCGCGCTGGGCGAAGGCCTTGGCGGTGTCGCCGGTGCTGTCGGACTTGTTGCCGCCGAAGCCGTTGGTGGTGAGCACGGCGGGTGCCGGGTGCGCGGCGTCGGCTCCGGCGGGCCGGTAGAGGTCGGCGTCCACGGTGCAGGTGCGGTCACCGGTGTCGACGGTGAACTTCAGCGCGGAGACGGTGTACGGGCCGTCGGTCACGGTCGGCGGCGCCGCGTGGGCCGGGGCGGTGGTCAGGGTCAGCGCGGCGATGGCGCCGGCGCTGACACTGGCTAGCAGGGTGGCGCGGGATCTTGGCACGGTGTGACGACCTCCACGGTGACGTTTTACCGACCGGTAAGTACGCGGGCGGGGTCATCGTGTGACGCGTGTCAGTTACCGGTCAATCCACGTGCACCGGGATTTTCTGTGAAGGGGCGTCCGGTAGTTGGGCGCGTGACGGGTGAGCGGTGGCTGGTCGCGCAGTTCCCCGCGCCCCTGAAACGAGCTCCGCTCGTCCAGGGGAGGCTGCGCGAAGCGCATGCCCCAAGGGGCGCGAGATCAGCTCAGAGCCGGCTCGTCCAGGGTCAGAACGCCGGCCCCGGCATCCAACACACCGGCCACCCCGAACGGAACGGTCAGCGCATCGTCCCCGTGACCGAACCCGAACGCGTCGACCACGGGAACCCCGAGCCCCCCGAGCCGGTCGGTGAGCAGCGCGTCCAGACCCGGATCGTCGCACTCGGCCCAGGACCCGAGCAGCACCCCGGAGACCCCCTCGAACCAGCCCGCGCGCAGCAGTTGGGTCAGATACCGGTCGAGGCGGTACGTCTCCTCGCCCACGTCCTCCAGGCACAACAGCCCGCCCCGGGCCGAGCGCCGGGCGAACGGCGCTCCCAGGTCGGCGGCGAGCAGCGACAGGCATCCGCCGAGCGTGACCCCCCGGGCGACGCCGGGCACCAGAACCCGGCCCCCGCCCGGAGCGGCGACGACCCGAACCGTCTCCGGCTCGAACAGCGTCGCCCGCAGATGCTCTTGCGCGCGGGCGCTCTTGAGGAAGTCGGCGGCGGCCACCATCGGCCCGTGCAGCGTGCTCACCCCGAGCCGCACCGCGAACGCCTCGTGCAGCGCGGTGATGTCGCTGTACCCGACGAACACCTTGGGCCGCGCGGCCCGCATCGCCGTCCAGTCGAGCAGGTCGACCATCCGCTGGGCGCCGTAGCCACCCCGGGCGCAGAGCACCGCGTCCACCTCGGGATCGCACCAGGCACGCTGGAGGTCGGCGGCGCGGTCGGCGTCGGTCCCCGCGAGGTAGTCGAACCGGTCGTCCACGTCGAGGACGTGGGGCGCGAGGACCGGCTCCAGATCCCAGCCGCGCAGGATGTCGAGACCGGCCTGGACCCGGTCCTCGGGAACCGGCCCGCTCGGCGCGACGACGGCGACCCGGGCGCCGGGGGTGAGGCGGGCCGGGCGTGTCAGGGGCTGGGTCACTTGGTCAGCTCCAGGGCCGGGATCCCCGTCGGGTGCAGGCCGAACACCTGCGCGTACAGGGAGAGTTCGGCCTCCAGGGCGCGGACCATGGTGTCGGAGCGCCGGAACCCGTGGCCCTCGCCCTCGAAGGTGAGGTACGCGTGCGGGACGCGCCGCCCCTCGCTCTCCATCCGGGCGAGGAACCGCTCGCACTGGATGGGCGGGCAGATCACGTCGTCGAGGCCCTGGAGGAGCAGGAAGGGGGCGGTGAGCCGATCGGCGTGCTCGGACGGGGAGCGCTCGGCGTACCGCGCGGGGACGGCGGCGAGCGGGCCGATCAGCGTCTCCAGGTAGCGGGACTCGAAGTCGTGGGTCTCGCCCTCGGCCCAGCCGGTGAGGTCCAGGATCGGATAGCTGATGGTGCCGCAGGCGTAGACGTCCGTACTGGTCAGGGAGGCGGCGCTGGTCCAGCCGCCGGCGCTGCCGCCGCGGATGGCGAGCCGGCCGCGGTCGGCGGTGCCCTCGTCGGCGAGGGCGAGCGCGACCGCCGCGCAGTCCTCGACGTCGACGACGCCCCACTGCTCGCGCAGCCGGTTGCGGTACTCCCGGCCGTATCCGGTCGAGCCGCCGTAGTTGACCTCGGCGACGCCGATGCCGCGCGAGGTGAAGTAGGCGATCTCCAGGTCGAGGACGAGGGGCGCGTGTCCGGTGGGGCCGCCGTGCGCCCAGACCACGTACGGCGGGAGTTCGTCGTCGGGGGCGGCGTGGGTGGGGCTGTGCGGCGGGTAGATGTGGGCGTGGATGTCGCGGCCGTCGGGGCCCTCGAAGGTGCGGATCTGGGGCTCGGGATAGTAGGCAGGGTCGACGGGGTCGGCGTGCGCGGAGCCGATCACGCGGGTGCGTCCGGTGCTGGTGTCCAGCTCGACGACCTCGGTTCCGGTGCGCGGGCTCGCGGCGACGCCGATGACCCGGGTGCCGTGCACGGCGAGCGACGAGGCCCAGGCGGTCCAGGGGCCCGCGGCGTCGACGACTTCGCCGGTCGCGGGGTCGAGGATGCCAAGCGAGGTGGCGCCGACGCCGTGCACGACGGCGATCAGACCGGCGTCGAGCGGCTTGAACCAGCTCAGGCCGATCTTCCACAGCGGGCCGCCGAACTCCTCCTCGCGGGGGCACAGTCCGTGGGTGGTGGAGAGCAGCGCGGGCGTGCCGGGGGTGGCGCCGGGGGCGGGCCCGGCGGCGATCTCCATGCGGTACAGGTTCCACCAGCCGCCGCGGTCGCTGGAGAACAGCAGGGCGCCGTCGGGCGCCCACTCCACCTGGCAGACGGATTCCTCGGTGCCGCCCGCGACGCTCCGCGCGGGACCGAACGTGCCGTCGTCGGTGACCTCCGCGAGCAGCAGGTCGGTGCCGTCCCACGGCATCCGCGGGTGGTCCCAGGCCAGCCACGCGGCGCGCCGGCCGTCGGGCGAGAGCCGGGCGCCGGTGACGAACCGGTGAGCCCGGTGAGCATCGTCGGTGAGTTCGCGCACCGCGCCGCGGTCCTCGGCCGCCGAGCCGTCGAGCGGCACGGCGGCGATCACGCGTCGCACGTCGCTCGGGCCCTGCCCGGTGAACTCCTCCAGGACGCACCAGACCTCGCCCCGGTCGAGGTGGAGCTGCGGGTCGACCCAGCGCAGTCCGCCGCCGATGTCGGAGACCGGGGTGAGCGGGCGCGGGGCCCGCTCGGGCACGGCGGGCTCGTACGCGTACATCCGCTGGTCGGCGAAGTCGACGAAGACGAGCAGGGGTCCCTCGGGGCGCTCGGCGCCGGCCCAGGGGCGGCCGCCGTACTCGATGACACGGCTGCGCACGTTCCACGGCGCGGGCAGCACGGACTCCTCGGCGCCGTCCGGCCTGCGCCGCACCAGCGCTCTGCGGCCGCCCTCGGCCGGCCGCGGCTCGGTCCACCAGGCCTCGTCGCCGACGAACCCGACGTACTCGGGCTGCCCGTCGTGCGCGGCGGCCAGCGCCGCGTCCAGCGGCGACGGCCAGGAGCCGTACGCCTGGGTCTGCACCATGTCGTCCCCGCCCCCCATTGGTTCTGAGGCCCCCATGTTCTTCGCGTCCGCCATCTTTTCCTAGTCCGTCTTCTGTTCTTCGGGCTTCTGTTCCACGGGTTCAGGCCGTCCGCAGGAACCGGTCGAGGACGCGCACGCCGAAGTGCAGTGCCTCCACCGGGACCCGCTCGTCGACGCCGTGGAAGAGCGCCTGGTAGTCGAAGCCCTCGGGGAGCTTGAGCGGGGCGAATCCGTAGCCGGTGATGCCGAGCCGGGAGAACTGCTTGGCGTCCGTACCGCCCGACATGCAGTACGGGACGACGTGGCCCTCGGGGGCGAACGCCTCGACCGCGGCACGCATCGTGCGGTAGGTGGGCGAGTCCACCGGTGCCTGGAGGGCCACCTCCCGGTGGTGGTACTCCCAGTCGACGTCCGGTCCGGTGAGCAGGTCGAGGGTGGCCCGGAACTCGTCCTCGGTGCCCGGCAGATAGCGGCCGTCGACGTGTGCGGTGGCCTCGCCGGGAATCACGTTGATCTTGTATCCGGCGGACAGCATCGTCGGGTTGCTGCTGTTGCGCACGGTCGGCGCGACGAGGTCGGCGGCCGGTCCGAGCGCGGTGAGCAGCGCGTCCATGTCGAAGCCGGGCGCGTCGAAGTCCGGCGCGGAGATGTCGTACACGGCGGCCATCTCGGCGAGGGCGGCGCGCACGGTCGGGGTGAGCCGCAGGGGCCACTGGTGGTCGCCGATGCGGGCGACGGCGGCGGCGAGCCGGGAGACCGCGTTGGCCCGGTTCACCTTGGAGCCGTGGCCGGCCTTGCCGCGTGCGGTGAGCTTGAGCCAGCCGGTGCCGCGCTCCCCCGCCGCGATCGGATAGAGCTGCGTGCCCCGTCCGTCGTGGAAGGTGAAGGCGCCGGACTCGCTGATGCCCTCGGTGCAGCCCTCGAAGAGGTCGGCGTGCCGATCGGCGAGGAAGCCGGAGCCGTCCTCGGCGCTGGCCTCCTCGTCCGCGGTGAAGGCGATGACGATGTCGCGCCGCGGCCGGAATCCGACGCGGGCCCATTGCCGTACGGTCGCGAGGATCATCGCGTCCATGTTCTTCATGTCGACCGCGCCGCGGCCCCAGACCACGCCGTCGCGGACCTCCCCGGAGAACGGGTGGACGCTCCAGTCGACGGCCTCGGCCGGTACGACGTCCAGGTGGCCGTGGACCAGCAGGGCGTCGGCGGTCGGGTCGGTGCCCTCGATCCGGGCGACGACATTGCCGCGGCCGGGGGTGCGCTCCAGGATCGTCGGGCGCAGGCCCGCCTCGGCCAGCTTGGCGGCCGCGTACTCGGCGGCGGGGCGCTCCCGGCAGTCGCCGCCGCCGCGGTTCGTGGTGTCGATGCGGATCAGCTCGGAGGTGAAGGTGACGACCTCGTCGAGGGCCTGCTGGTCCACTTCGGCGATCGTCCCGGTCCCTGCGGTCTGCTCAGCCATACTGTTCCTCCACCGCGGCCGAGGCGATCGTGGTGACCGCCTTGAAGGTGCGGATGCCCTCGTACATGGTCTCGTGGGTGTACTCGATCCTGCGCTCGCCGACGCGCTCCACGCCCGGCACGACGGTCGACGCCATGGCGAGGTGCTCGGCGTCGAACTCGACCTCGACGGTGAACGGGCCGCCCCGCACCGGCTCGTGGCGCACCGCCAGGGAGGCGGCGTCCTCGGCGGCGGCCCTGATGTCGGCGGCCGTCCGCGCCGGGGTGCGGCACACCGCCGCGTACCGCGAGACGTGGTCCTTGACGGCGACCTTGCGGGCCTCGGGCGCGTAGCCGAGCGCGTCGTCGCAGGCGTGGTCGTCGCCGGTGACGAGGACGACGGGGACGCCGTACTCGGCCACCACGTGCGCGTTCAGCAAGCCTTCGCTCGCGCGCACGTCGTTCACCCACACGCCCGTGATCTGGTTCGCCAGGTAGGTGTGGGCGAGGACGCCCTCCATGCCGGCGCCCGCGTGATAGCCGATGAACGCGATGCCGTCGACGTCGCCGTGCTGGACGCCCTCCACCATGGAGAGCGACTTGTGACGGCCCGTCAGCATCTCGGCGCGCTCGTCGAGCTGCTCCAGCAGCAGATTGCGCATCGTCCAGTGCGCTTCGTTGATGAGCACCTCGTCGGCGCCGCCGTCGAAGAAGCCGAGCACCGCCGCGTTCACGTCCGAGGTGAACATCGAGCGGCAGCGCTCCCACTGCGGTGTGCCCGGCAGGACGTCGGCGGGCCAGGTCACACCCGTCGCGCCCTCCATGTCGGCGCTGATGAGGATCTTCATGCCCTGCACCGTACGCGGATCCGGGCGCGGCTCACCAGACCTGTGGATAACTCCCAGGGGTATAGACCAATGTCTCACCCATGAGGCGGTGTTGTGCCTCGTCAGAAGCCCGGCCGGCCCCCGGGGACCCGGCGGCCGGCGTCCGAAGCGCCCCGTAAGGGGCGCCGGCTAATCCTCGTGGCCCAGCTGAAGATCGCGCTCGGTGCGGCCGCCGCCCGCGACCTGGAGAACCGTGGCCACCGGCGGATATCCGGCGGCGATGACCGTGTACTCCCCCGACGACAGATCGACGAAGCGGAAGGTGCCGTCCGGGCCCGTGGTCAGGGTGTCGACGACATTGCCCGCGGCGTCGAGCAGGGTGACCCGGGCGTCCTCCACCACGCGCCCGCCCCCCGCGCGCACCGTGCCGCGCAGCACCGCGCCGCCGGCCAGTTCCACGTCCTGCCGGGTCTCCCGGGAGGCCATGACGGTGACGGGAAGCGCGGCGGGCCGGTAGGCGGGAGCGCTGGCCGCCAGCGTGTACTCCCCCGCGACCAGGTCGGTGATGACGTAGCCGCCCTCACGGCCGCTGCGGGTGGTGGAGACGACCTCGCCGTGCACGTTCGTCAGCGTGACGGTCGCGTCCCGTACGGGCGTGCCGTCCGCGGTGAGGACGGAGCCCGCGAGCCGGCCGGCGCCGCCGAGGACGACGTCGAGTTCGACGGGACGCTCGCCGACGGTCACCGTGACGGCCTGCGGCTGGTGGCCGCCGGCCGCCGCGATCAGGACGTAGGAGCCGGCGCCGGGCGTCGACAGGGCATAGCGGCCGTCCTCGCCGCTGGCGCCCCGCCCGATCTGGGTGCCGCCGACGTCGATGAGGGTGAGTGCCGCGCGCGGCACGACCGTGCCGTCGGGGTGCTGCACGGTGCCGCACACCGGGACACCGGCGGCGTACGTCAGGGCACGCTCCTGCGCGGGGACGACGGGCTGCGGGGACGGGGAGGGGGCGGCACTGGACAACAGCGGGGTCTCCTTGAGGAAGAAGGCGAGGACCAGGCCCAGGAGCAGGACCGGCACCAGGTAGAGGAAGATCCGGGGCATCGCGTCGGCGTACGCCTCGATGTACGGGGTGCGCAGCGCCGGGGGCATCGCGTGCACGAGCTGCGGAGTGATGGACTCGGCGTCGGGCAGGTCGCCGCCGCGCGGCAGCCGGTCGGCGAGCGCGTCGCCGAGCCGGTTGGCGAAGAGCGTGCCGAAGATCGCGGCGCCGACGCTGCCGCCGATCTGCCGGAAGTAGTTGTTGGCGCTGGTCGCCGTGCCGAGGTCGGACGCGCGGACCGAGTTCTGCACGGCGAGCACCAGCACCGGCATGATCAGGCCGATTCCGGCGCCGAGCACGGCCATGTAGACGCTGTACTCCAGGCGCGGGGTGTCGACTTCGAGGCGGGACAGCAGGAACATGCCGAGGGTCGACAGGGCGCCGCCGAGGACCGGGTAGATCTTGTAGCGGCCGGTGTGGCTGATGAGCTGGCCGGAGATGATCGAGGCGCCGACGACGCCGCCCATCATGGGGAGCATCAGCAGGCCGGACTCGGTTGCGGTGGCGCCGTCGACCATCTGCAGGAAGGTCGGCAGATAGCTGGCCGCGCCGAAGAGCGCGACGCCGACGACCATGCCGACCAGGCCGCTGAGGTTGAAGACCGAGTCGCGGAACAGCCGCAGCGGGATCAGGGGTTCGGCCGCGTACTTCTCGGCGACGACGAACAGCGCGCAGGAGACGACGGCCCCGGCACCGAGCCCGATGATGACCTTGTCGCCCCACGCGTACTCCGTGCCGCCCCAACTGGTCAGCAGGACCAGGCAGGTCGACGCGGCGGCGAGCAGCAGTGCGCCGAGGACGTCGAGGCGGGCCCGCTTCGTGGGCTTGGGGAGCTTGAGGACCACGGCCGTCACGGCGAGGGTGACGAGCCCGAAGGGGACGTTGATGTAGAAGCACCAGCGCCACGAGAGGTGGTCGGTGAAGTAGCCGCCGAGCAGCGGGCCCGCGACGGAGGCGAGGCCGAAGGCGGCGCCGATCAGGCCCATGTAGCGGCCGCGTTCGCGGGGCGGGACGATGTCGCCCATGATCGCCTGGACGCCGATCATGAGGCCGCCCGCGCCGACGCCCTGGACGGCGCGGTACGCGATGAGCTGGTCCATGTTCTGCGCGCGGCCCGCGAGCGCGGAGCCGATGACGAAGACGGCGATGGCGAACTGGAAGACGCCCTTGCGGCCGAAGAGGTCGCCGAGCTTGCCGTAGATCGGCAGGCCGATGGTGGAGGTCAGCAGGTAGGCGGTGATCGCCCAGGACATCTTGTCGAGGCCGTGCAGCTCACCGACGATCTTCGGCAGCGCGGTGGCGACGATCATCTGGTCGAGCGCGGCGAGCAGCAGGGCCAGCATCAGCCCGACGAAGACCATGCGCACCCGGCTCGGGCTGAGCCCGTGGGCGGGCAACTGCGGCGCGGCCTCGGCCGGTCGGACCTCCGTCCGGGATTCCGTCGGGAGATCGGTCACCGGCGGCTCGGGGGCGGCACGCCGCTCCCCGGCCGCCTCGGTCACCAGCGTCGTCGTGCCCACCTGCAGCTCCCCTCGTCACTCTTGCGCGCCCATTTCTCGCATTGCGCGACAACGGGGAGCAAGCGCGACGAATCGCTGTTCAGGCGGGCCTGATGGACGTATGCGCCGGTCGGAGCCCTACGGCGTACAACCGGCGCGAAACGAGAACCACTCGAATCGGTGAGCACCGCACGGACATGCGGGGCGCCCGCCGCGGCGGGCGCGCCGGCAGGAGTTCCGGCGGACGCGCCGACGGGTGGGCTACTTCTCGACCTCGGCGGCCAGGTTGGCGAGGAGGGCGTCGTAGATGCGGCCGAGCCCCTTGGGGGCGAAGGTCTTCTCGAAGAAGCCGCCGATGCCGCCCGCGCCGTTCCAGACCGTCGAGACGACGACGCGGGACTTGCCCTCGCCGGCGGGGGTGACGCGCCAGGTCGTCACCATCGACGAGTTCCGGTCCGTCTCGACGAGCTCGCCCTCGGTCGGCTCGCTCACGTCGAGCAGGCAGTCACGGACGCGCTTGCTGGTGGCCTGGAGCTTCCAGTGCACGACGGTGCCCTCGCCGTCGCCGCCCTTCTGGACGTCGTACTCGCTGAAGTGCTCGGGCAGCAGCTTCTGACGGGTGCCGTTGTAGTCGGCGAGGGCGTCGAACACGTCGTCCGGCTTCGCGGTGACGACCCGCTCCGTGGTGGCCTCGACCTGCGCCATGACTCTTCCTCCAGCACTTGGTTCTTCCGGGTCCTGCACGAGTGGTGCCAAGCCAACCACCCCGCCCGCCAGCCGCCAAAATCGGGGTTCGCACGATCAAGGGAACATGTGTTCTATTCTGTGGCCAGTGCTACCGAGGAGGCGTCATGCGCTGGGAGAACCTCACCGGACTCAGGGACGAGCCCATGGACCACGGGCGGGCCGGGGACGCCGCGCTCTTCGGTGCGGACGCGGTCGTGACCCGCACCGTCGACACCCCGGAGTTCAGTGGTGTGACGTTCCACGAGATCCGGGCCCGGTCCATCGTGAACCGGGTGCCGGGCGCGTCCCGGATGCCGTTCGAGTGGACCGTCAATCCGTACCGGGGCTGCACCCACGCCTGCGTCTACTGCTTCGCGCGCAACACGCACAGCTACCTGGACCTGGACACCGGGCTCGGCTTCGACAGCCAGATCGTGGTGAAGGTGAACGCGCCGGAGCTGCTGCGCCGCCATCTCGCCTCGCGCCGCTGGCACGGCGAGCACATCGCGATGGGCACCAACGTCGACTGCTACCAGCGGGCCGAGGGACGCTACCGGCTGATGCCCGGGATCCTGGAGGCGCTGCGGGACTACGCCAACCCGTTCAGCATCCTGACGAAGGGCACGCTGATCCTGCGCGATCTGCCGCTGCTGCGGCAGGCGGCCGAGGTGACCGACGTCGGGATCTCCGTCTCGGTGGGCTTCGTGGACCAGGAGTTGTGGCGCACCGTCGAGCCGGGCACGCCCGCTCCCGAGCGCCGGCTCGATGTCGTACGCGCCCTCGCGGACGCCGGGATCGGGTGCGGGGTGCTGATGGCGCCGGTGATCCCGTTCCTCGGCGACCACCCGGACCAGCTGCGGGCGACGGTGCGGGCGATCGCGCGGGCGGGCGCGACCTCCGTCACCCCGCTCGTGCTGCATCTGCGGCCGGGGGCACGGGAGTGGTTCATGGGCTGGCTGGCGCAGCACCACCCCCACCTCGTACGGCGCTACGAGCGGCTGTACGCGGAGGGCTCCTACGCGCCGAAGTGGTACCAGCGGCGGGTGACCCGGCAGGTGCACGAGCTGGCCGAGGAGTTCGGCATCGGGCCCTCGCGAGCGGCGGCGCGGCGGCGGATCCCGGAGCGGGAGGCGCCCACCGAGGCGGAGACCGGCCCCACCCAGCTGTCTCTCCTCTGACATCTCTGACGCCGGGTCACCCACCCATGGGCGTCCGGGGCCTGGGTGCAATCGGGTCAAGTTCCGCAGAACGGATTCTTCTGGGCGGGGTTTCCGGGAACATGCAGCCGGGAGCCGTGGATTCGCGGCCTTGCCCCTCTCCGCCTCGGGAGGCCCCATGAAGAAACGCGCAGGAGCCCTGTGCGGGATCGCCGCCCTGGCGGCAGCCGCGATCGTCACGCCCGCCGCCGACGCCGCACCCGCCCCGGCGACGCCGCACATCACCTGGAAGAAGTGCGGCACCCCGGACCAGCCCACTTTGCAGTGCGGGTCGTTGAAGGTGCCGCTCGACCACGCCAACGCCTACGGGCAGTGGATCAGCATCGCCCTGTCACGGATCCCGCACACGGCGAAGACCTCGCAGGGTCCGCTGCTGGTCAATCCGGGCGGCCCCGGCGGCAGCGGGCTCTCGCTCGCCGGGTTCGTGGCGACGAGCCTGCCGAAGAAGGTCGCCGCGCAGTACGACGTGATCGGGTTCGACCCGCGCGGGGTCGGCAAGAGCGAACCGGCGCTCGACTGCGAGCCCGGCCACTTCGACCCGGTGCGGCCGTCGAGCGTGCCGACGACGCGGGCGATCGAGCGGACCAACACCAAGCGCGCGGCCGCCTTCGCCCAGGCCTGCGAGTCCAAGTACCACGATGTGCTGCCGTACATCGACACGGTGAGCACCGCCAAGGACATGGACCTGATCCGGGCGGCCCTCGGCGCGCGGAAGATCAACTACTTCGGTTACTCGTACGGCACCTACCTGGGCGCGGTCTACGCGAAGCACTTCCCGGAGCGGGTGCGGCGGCTCGTCCTCGACTCGATCGTCGACCCGGACGGCGCCTGGTACCGGGACAACCTCGACCAGGACCTCGCCTTCAACACCCGGCACCAGGCCTTCATGGCGTGGGTCGCCAAGTACGACGCGACGTACCGGCTCGGCAAGGACCCGGCGAAGGTCGAGGCCAAGTGGTACGCGATGCGCGACGCGGTCACGAAGAAGCCGGCCGGCGGCACGGTCGGCGCGGGCGAGCTGGAGGACACGTTCCTGCCGGGCGCCTACTACAACGGCTACTGGCCCCATCTCGCGGAGGCGTTCTCCGCGTACGTGACCAAGAAGGACGCTGACGCGCTGGTCGGCGCGTACGAGAACTTCGGCGCGGTCGACGCCGCGGGCGACAACGGCTACAGCGTCTACACGGCCGTGCAGTGCCGGGACGCCGCGTGGCCGCGCGACTGGCGCCGGTGGCACCGGGACAACGCGGCGATGAGCACGAAGGCGCCGTTCTCCACCTGGAACAACGCCTGGTACAACGCGCCGTGCGCGTCCTGGCCGGTCCCGCCGCTGGAGCGGGCCGACGTCGGCAACGACGCCCTGCCGCCGGTGCTGCTGTTCCAGGCGACGGACGACGCGGCGACCCCGTACGAGGGCGGCGTGCGCGTCCATCAACTCCTGCGCGGCTCCAGCCTGGTGGTGGAGCAGGGCGGCGGCAATCACGGGATCACGCTCAGCGGCAGCACCTGTCTGGACGGGTACCTGTCCGCGTATCTGGCGACCGGGAAGGTGCCGCGCGGCCACGGCATCGCCGACGCGGTGTGCCGGAAGCTGCCGGACCCGAAGCCGCTGGCGACCCGGGAGACCGCACCCCGGGGCGCGACGAGCGGCGCGGCGCTGCACCGGCTGCTCGGGTTCCGGACCCGCTGACCGGGAGCGTGGACGGCGGGTGAGGAGGGGCCCGTGGCGCGAGTGGGCCCTATCCCCGGGGCAGCCTGGCCAGGGCCGCCTCCGCCGCCATCGCGAGCCTCGGATGCGTGGCCGCCTCCTTGAGTACCTCGCGGGCCCGCGGGTCCGCGAGGCTGCCCAGGCCCTCCACGCAGGCCAGGGCCACCTTGCGGTACGGGTCGTGCGGGGCGAGGCGGCGGCGCAGGGTGGTGATCAGGGCCGGGGCGGACTCGGGGGCGCGCAGCTGGGTCAGCAGGCGGACCGGGTGCAGGGCGTAGGCCACGCGCAGCTCGTTCGTGGCGAGGGCCGCCGCGGCGCGGGCCGTGCGCGGGTCGCCGAGGACGGCGAGGGCGTGCGCGGCACCGGCGCAGCGCTCGGGATCGCGGTGATTGAGCAGCAGGATCAGGGACTCGAAGGCGCGGCGGTCACCCGCTGTGCCGAGCCGGTGGGCGGCGAACTCACGTGCCCACAGAGGCTGTTCGGGCGCCGTGAGGACCGCGGCCAGCGCGTCCGGGTCGTCCGTGGCGGCGAGCTGCTCGAAGGCGGGGGTGCCGCCGGATTCCTTCCGGATGCGCTCTGTCACCGTTCGCGACTCTTCGTCCATGTGTCGAGGCTACGTCCCCCCGGGCCTGCGGCGACATAGATCACACAGACTCGTCAACGACGAGGGCTGGCGCGCTCGTTACTCGCCGGTTAATCTCATGTGAGCGGGGCACACTTCCCGCAGCACACCTCTCGGTGGCCTGGTGACGCAGCCGCCGCGAGTGTTCGTCGGTTCGGTACGACACGGCTTGGGACAGGGCCGGTCGGTTCCACCTCCGCGCCGCGCGTGGGCTCTTCGCGCGTGGCTCTCCTCACACGAGTCCGGGCATCCGCATCGCCCGCTCAGCTCCCGTACGCCGCACGCCCGTTGGCGTGGCCGTGTGCGCCCCTCGTCGTCACCCTCACTTCCTGGAGTCCCCGGATGGACGCTCCTCTGTCCCGTACCGCCCTTTTCCCGACGGTCGCCGTCGTCGGCCTCGGCACCATGGGCACCGGCATCGCCGAGGTCCTGGCCCGCGCAGGCCGCGAGGTCATCGGCATCGACATCAGCGAGGCCGCCACCGCGCAGGCCGTCGCCTCCCTGGAGGCCTCCACGGCGCGTGCGGTGCGCCGGGAGCACCTCACCGAGCAGGACCGGGCCGACCTCCTCGCGCGGTTCCGTACGTTCACCGATCTGCAGGCCGCGGCCGACGCCGACCTCGTGATCGAGGTGGCCCCGGAGTCGTACGAGATCAAGCAGCAGATCTTCCGCGAACTGGACGGGATCGTCCGCCCCGACGCCATCCTCGCGACCGGGACCAACGCGCTGTCCGTGACCCGGCTCGCCGCCGACTCCGCGCGCCCCGAGCGCGTCCTGGGCCTGCACTTCTTCAACCCGGCGCCCGCGATGAAGCTCGTCGAGGTCGTCTCGTCCGTGCTCACCGCGCCGGCCGCCGTGGCCGCCGTCACCGACCTGGCGCTCGAACTGGGCAAGGAGCCGGTGGCCGTCGGCGACCGGCCGGGCTTCGTGGCCGACGGGCTGCTGTTCGGCTACCTCAACCAGGCCGCCGCGATGTACGAGGCCAAGTACGCCTCCCGCGAGGACATCGACGCCGCGATGCGGCTCGGCTGCGGGCTGCCGATGGGGCCGCTCGCCCTGCTCGACCTGATCGGCATCGACACCGCCCGGACCGTCCTCGACGCCATGTACGCGGAGTCCCGGGACCGGCTGCACGCCCCCGCGCCGATCCTCAAGCAGCTCAGCGAGGCCGGTCTGACCGGGCGCAAGACGGGCCGCGGCTTCTACACGTACGAGGAGCCGGGCAGCTCCGTGGTGGTGCGGGACGCGCTGACGCCGCTGACCGACGCCCTCGCCGCGCCCTTCCGCACCGTCGAGTCCGTCGGTGTCGCGGGCTCGGGGACCATGGCCTCCGGGATCGCCGAGGTGTTCGCGAAGGCCGGGTACGCGGTCGTGCTCGCCGCCCGCAGCGAGGAGAAGGCGCAGGCGGCCAAGGCCCGGATCGGCAAGTCCCTGAAGCGCTCTGTCGACAAGGGCCGGATGACGGCCGAGGCCGCCGAGGCGACGCTGGCCCTGATCACCCCGGCCGGTTCCTACGACGCCTTCGCCGACGTCGACCTCGCGCTCGAGGCCGTCGCCGAGGACCTGGAGATCAAGCAGCAGCTGTTCGCCACGTTCGACAAGGTGTGCAAGCCGGGCGCGATCCTGGCGACGACCACCTCCTCGCTGCCGGTGGTCGCCTGCGCCCGGGCCACCTCGCGGCCGCAGGACGTGATCGGGATGCACTTCTTCAACCCGGCGCCCGCGATGAAGCTCGTCGAGGTCGTGCGGACCGTGCTGACGGCCGAGGACGTGCACGCGACCGTCCGCGATCTGACCCTGAAGGTGCGCAAGCACCCCGTGGACTGCGGGGACCGCGCCGGATTCATCGTGAACGCTTTGCTGTTCCCGTACCTGAACAACGCGGTCAAGATGGTGCAGGAGCACTACGCGTCGCTCGACGACATCGACGCCGCGATGAAGCTCGGCGGCGGCTACCCGATGGGTCCGTTCGAACTCCTCGACGTGGTGGGCCTGGACGTCTCGCTCGCGATCGAGAAGGTGCTGCACCGCGAGTTCCGCGACCCGGGCCTCGCGCCCGCGCCGCTCCTGGAGCACCTGGTGGCCGCGGGCTGCCTCGGCCGCAAGACCGGCCGTGGCTTCCGCGAATATGCCCGGCGCTGAGCCGGGAGCGGAGTCGGGGGCCGGTTGGGGCGGGCTGCTCGGAGCATCGGGCGGCCCGTCAACCGGGGAGCGTTTTGGAACGTACATGCAGTACGTTCGGGTCATGACGCCCGCTGCCAAGGCCGACCGGTCCTCCCGTACATCCGCCACGAGCGCCGTTGCCGGCGGCTCGGAGGCTCCGGAGAGCGCGGCGAGCAGCCGGGCCGCGGCGCAGCGGCTCAAGATGCGCCGCGAGCTGGCGGCGGCGGCGATGGAGCTCTTCGCCACCAAGGGGTACGAGGCGACGACGGTCGACGAGATCGCGGCGGCGGCCGGGGTCGCCCGCCGCACCTTCTTCCGGCACTTCCGCTCCAAGGAAGAGGCGATCTTCCCGGACCACGACGACACCCTGGTGCGCGCCGAGGCCGTGCTGAACGCGGCACCGCCGCACGAGCACCCGCTGGACACGGTGTGCCGCGGCATCAAGGAAGTCATGAAGATGTACGCCTCGTCGCCGACGGTGGCCGTCGAGCGGTACCGGCTGACCCGCGAGGTGCCGACGCTGCGCGAGGCCGAGATCGCCTCGGTCGCGCGGTACGAGCGGCTCTTCACGCGCTATCTCCTCGGGCACTTCGACGAGGAGGCGCATCACGACGGCAACGACGACCCGCTGCTCGCCGAGGTCGCCGCGTCCGCCGTCGTGACCGCCCACAACCACGTGCTGCGGCGCTGGCTGCGGGCCGGTGGGCAGGGTGACGTGGAGACTCAGCTGGACCACGCCTTCGCCATCGTGCGGCGCACGTTCGGTACCGGGATCGGCGCCGGCCGCACCCCCGCCGCCGAGGCCGTCCCGGCCGCGCAGGTGTCCCACTCCGGCGAGGTCCTGGTGACGGTGGCCCGCACCGACGCGCCCCTCTCCGAGGTCATGCGCACCATCGAGGAAGCTCTGCGCGACCGGTAGGGGGGTCGTCGTCCGACTGACGGCCGGTGGCCGCTTCTCGCGCAGTTCCCCGCGCCCCTGAGGCAGGCGCTTCGCGCCGCCTTCCCCTCAGGCTGCGGCTTCGCGCGCCTCTGTTGATGAGATGGCGCACGCAGTGCGCATCTCAGGGGCGCGGGGAACTGCGCGACCAGCCCCCACCGGGCCCGCGGACGAAGACGAGACCTCAAGGCGTCTGACATGGCACGCAGTGCCACGTCAGACGCCTTTCGCATACCCCGACCCACGCTCACCGCACCCCCGTGATCGATCATCGATCCCCCGGACCAGCCACAACCCCACTCTGACCTCGAATGATCGATCATCGCTCGCCTGAAGCGTAAAGATTTCATCTGAGCGAAACCAATGGCACGCAGTGCCTTGCCAGCTGTCACGGTGTGCCATACGTTGAAGGTGTCCGGGCGGCCGGCGGACGGAGAACTTCCGGAAGCCGACTGTCCCCGCGAGCCACGGCCCGCGCGCCCGGACGCCTGCGTCACAGGCACCCTTCCGCGCCACACCAAGCGCTGCCGGAGCACCACCCCGCCGAACCGACGGCACACCCCTCATCAGCACCACCGCAGCCCCTGTACAGCCACACCCCGACCAGCGTTCCCTCAACGCTCTTCGCCGGAGGCAACACCGTGAAGGACATCCTGGACGCGATTCAGTCGCGGACCGCCACGTCTGCCGACTTCGCCGCTCTGCCGATCCCCGACTCGTACCGCGCGATCACCGTGCACAAGGACGAGACGGAGATGTTCGAAGGACTCACCACGCGCGAGAAGGACCCGCGCAAGTCGATCCACCTGGACGAGGTCCCGGTGCCCGAGCTCGGTCCGGGCGAGGCGCTCGTGGCCGTCATGGCCTCCTCCGTGAACTACAACTCGGTGTGGACCTCGATCTTCGAGCCGCTCTCCACCTTCGGGTTCCTGGAGCGCTACGGCCGCACGAACGACCTGGCCAAGCGGCACGACCTGCCGTACCACATCATCGGCTCCGACCTCGCGGGCGTCGTCCTGCGCACCGGCCCGGGCGTCAACACCTGGCAGCCCGGTGACGAGGTCGTCGCCCACTGCCTCAGCGTCGAGCTGGAGTCCTCGGACGGCCACAACGACACGATGCTCGACCCCGAGCAGCGCATCTGGGGCTTCGAGACCAACTTCGGCGGCCTCGCCGAGATCGCGCTCGTCAAGTCCAACCAGCTGATGCCGAAGCCGGGCCACCTCAGCTGGGAGGAGGCGGCCGCTCCCGGCCTCGTGAACTCGACCGCCTACCGCCAGCTGGTCTCCCGCAACGGCGCCGGCATGAAGCAGGGCGACAACGTCCTGATCTGGGGCGCGAGCGGCGGCCTCGGCAGTTACGCGACGCAGTTCGCGCTGGCCGGCGGCGCCAACCCGATCTGTGTCGTCTCCAGCGACCAGAAGGCGGACATCTGCCGCTCGATGGGCGCCGAGGCGATCATCGACCGCAGCGCCGAGGGCTACAAGTTCTGGAAGGACGACCAGACCCAGGACCCCAAGGAGTGGAAGCGCTTCGGCAAGCGCATCCGCGACCTGACCGGCGGCGAGGACATCGACATCGTCTTCGAGCACCCCGGCCGCGAGACCTTCGGCGCCTCCGTCTTCGTCACCCGCAAGGGCGGCACCATCACCACCTGCGCCTCCACCTCGGGCTACATGCACGAGTACGACAACCGCTACCTGTGGATGTCGCTGAAGCGGATCATCGGCTCCCACTTCGCCAACTACCGCGAGGCGTGGGAGGCCAACCGCCTGATCGCCAAGGGCAAGATCCACCCGACCCTGTCGAAGGTGTACTCCCTCGAGGACACCGGCCAGGCCGCACACGACGTGCACCGCAACGCCCACCAGGGCAAGGTCGGCGTGCTCTGCCTGGCCCCCGAGGAGGGCCTGGGCGTGCGCGACCACGCCAAGCGTGCCCAGCACATCGACGCCATCAACCGCTTCCGCAACATCTGAACCGACGGAGGTTCACCGGCTCATGACTGAGCGTCAGAAGGACCGGCCGTGGCTGATGCGCACCTATGCCGGTCACTCCACGGCCGAGGCGTCCAACGAGCTGTACCGCCGCAACCTCGCCAAGGGCCAGACGGGTCTGTCGGTCGCGTTCGACCTGCCGACCCAGACCGGGTACGACCCCGACCACGTCCTCGCCCGCGGCGAGGTCGGCCGGGTCGGCGTCCCGGTGTCCCACCTCGGTGACATGCGGCGCCTGTTCCAGGACATCCCCCTGGAGCAGATGAACACCTCGATGACCATCAACGCCACGGCCATGTGGCTTCTGGCGCTCTACCAGGTCGTCGCCGAGGAGCAGGGCGTGGACATCGCCACGCTCCAGGGCACCACGCAGAACGACATCGTCAAGGAGTACCTGTCGCGGGGCACCCACGTGTTCCCGCCGGGACCCTCGCTCCGGCTGACGACCGACATGATCGCCTACACGGTGTCGAACATCCCCAAGTGGAACCCGATCAACATCTGCTCGTACCACCTTCAGGAGGCGGGGGCCACACCGGTCCAGGAGATCGCGTACGCGATGTCCACCGCCATTGCCGTTCTCGATGCCGTACGCGACTCAGGGCAGGTCCCCGCCGAGAAGTTCGGGGACGTCGTGGCCCGTATCTCCTTCTTTGTGAACGCGGGAGTCCGCTTCATCGAGGAGATGTGCAAGATGCGGGCGTTCGGGCGGATCTGGGACAGGATCACGCGCGAGCGGTACGGCATCGAGAACGCGAAGCAGCGCCGCTTCCGGTACGGGGTGCAGGTCAACTCCCTGGGGCTGACGGAAGCCCAGCCCGAGAACAACGTCCAGCGGATCGTCCTGGAGATGCTGGCCGTGACGCTGTCGAAGGACGCGCGCGCCCGCGCCGTCCAGCTCCCGGCCTGGAACGAGGCGCTGGGCCTGCCCCGGCCCTGGGACCAGCAGTGGTCGCTGCGCATCCAGCAGGTCCTCGCCCACGAGAGCGACCTCCTGGAGTACGAGGACATCTTCGCGGGCTCGCACGTCATCGAGAAGAAGGTCGACGAGCTGGTCGCCGAGTCCTTCGCCGAGATCGACCGGATCCAGGAGATGGGCGGCGCGATGGCCGCCGTCGAATCGGGCTATCTGAAGTCCCAGCTGGTCTCCTCGCACGCCGAGCGCAGGGCGCGGATCGAGGCCGGCGAGGAGAAGATCATCGGTGTGAACTGCTACGAGGGCACCGAGCCGAACCCGCTCACCGCCGACCTGGACACCGCCATCATGACGGTGGACCACGGGGTCGAGGCGGGCGTGATCGCGGCCATCGACCAGTGGCGCACCACCCGTCAGGAGTCGACGGACCGCCAGGGCATGGGCGACCCGTTCCACTACCCGACCACCCAGCAGGCCCTCGACCGCCTCAAGGAGGCCGCCGAGGGGACGGAGAACCTCATGGAGGCCACCCTCGAGTGCGCCCGCGCCGGGGTCACGACCGGCGAGTGGGCCGGGGCGCTGCGCGAGGTGTTCGGCGAGTTCCGGGCGCCCACGGGCGTCTCGTCGGCGCCGGTCGCGGTGACCGCGGAGGAGGGCACCCCTCTCGCCCTCGTCCGCGAGAAGGTCCGCCGCACCGGGGACGAGCTGGGCGGCAAGCTCCGGCTGCTGGTCGGCAAGCCGGGACTGGACGGCCACTCCAACGGCGCCGAGCAGATCGCCGTCCGCGCCCGCGACGCCGGGTTCGAGGTGGTCTACCAGGGCATCCGCCTCACCCCCGACCAGATCGTGTCCGCCGCGCTCGCCGAGGACGTGCACTGTGTCGGCCTGTCGATCCTCTCCGGGTCGCACGCCGAGCTGGTGCCCGACGTCCTGGAACGGCTGCGCGAGGCGGGCGCCACCGACATCCCCGTGATCGTCGGCGGCATCATTCCGAACGCCGACGCCGAGGAGCTGAAGCGGGCGGGTGTCGCCGCCGTCTTCACCCCCAAGGACTTCGGCATCACGGAGATCATCGGCCGTATCGTCGACGAGATCCGGAAAGCGAACCACCTCGACCCGTTGGAGGTCCCCGCATGACCAGCCCCGTGAACCGCCTTCGGCCGCGTCGCTCCTGCCTCGCGGTCCCGGGAAGCAACCCGCGCTTCCTGGAGAAGGCCCAGGGTCTGCCGGCCGACCAGGTCTTCCTCGACCTGGAGGACGCCTGCGCGCCGCTCGCCAAGCCGGAGGCGCGGCACACCATCGTCAAGTTCCTGAACGAGGGCGACTGGACGGGCAAGACGCGCGTCGTGCGGGTCAACGACTGGACGACCGAGTGGACCTACCGCGACGTCGTGACCGTCGTGGAGGGCGCGGGCCAGAACCTCGACTGCATCATGCTGCCGAAGGTGCAGACGGCCGACCAGGTGGTCGCGCTCGACCTGCTGCTGACCCAGATCGAGAAGACGATGGGCTTCGAGGTCGGCAAGATCGGCATCGAGGCGCAGATCGAGAACGCCCGGGGCCTGAACAACGTCAACGCGATCGCGGAGGCCTCCCCGCGCGTCGAGACGATCATCTTCGGCCCGGCCGACTTCATGGCGTCCATCAACATGAAGTCGCTGGTCGTCGGCGAGCAGCCGCCCGGCTACGGCGCCGACGCCTACCACTACATCCTGATGAAGATCCTGATGGCGGCCCGCGCCAACGACCTCCAGGCGATCGACGGCCCCTACCTCCAGATCCGCAACGTGGACGGCTACCGCGAGGTCGCCCAGCGCGCCGCGGCGCTCGGCTTCGACGGCAAGTGGGTGCTGCACCCCGGCCAGGTCGAGGCGTCGAACGAGATCTTCTCGCCGTCCCAGGAGGACTTCGACCACGCCGAGCTGATCCTGGACGCGTACGACTACTACACGTCCGAGGCGGGCGGCAAGAAGGGCTCGGCGATGCTCGGCGACGAGATGATCGACGAGGCCAGCCGGAAGATGGCGCTGGTCATCTCCGGGAAGGGACGCGCGGCCGGCATGCGGCGCACGTCGAAGTTCGAAGCCCCGGAGGCGTGACGACCATGCAATTCGGCCGCACCTACGAAGAGTTCACCGTCGGGGACGTCTACAAGCACTGGCCCGGGAAGACGGTCACGGAGTACGACGACCACCTCTTCTGTCTCCTGACCATGAACCACCACCCGCTCCACCTGGACAGCAACTACGCCGAGAGCACGACGGACTTCGGGAAGAACGTCGTCGTCGGCAACTACGTCTACTCGCTGCTCCTCGGCATGTCCGTGCCGGACGTCTCGGGCAAGGCGATCGCCAACCTGGAGATCGAGTCGCTCAAGCACGTGGCGCCGACCTTCCACGGCGACACCATCTACGGCGAGACGACGGTCCTCGACAAGACGCCCTCGAGGTCCAAGTCGGACCGCGGCATCGTCCACGTGGAGACCAAGGGCTACAAGCAGGACGGCACGCTGGTCTGCGTGTTCCGCCGCAAGGTGATGGTGCCCACCGAGACGTACATCAAGGAGCGCGGCGGCGAGCAGCCCGGCCGCCCGGAACTTCGGGAGAGCAAGTAACCATGAGCCGACTCGCCCAGACCCACGGCCTGAACGACGTGCAGCAGGAGATCCTCTCCACCGTCCGGGACTTCGTGGACAAGGAGATCATCCCGGTCGCGACCGAGCTGGAGCACCGCGACGAGTACCCGCAGGAGATCGTCGACGGGCTCAAGGAGCTGGGCCTGTTCGGTCTCATGATCCCCGAGGAGTACGGGGGTCTGGGCGAGTCGCTGCTCACGTACGCGCTGTGCGTGGAGGAGATAGCGCGTGGCTGGATGTCGGTCTCCGGCATCATCAACACGCACTTCATCGTCGCCTACATGCTGAAGCAGCACGGAACGCAGGAGCAGAAGGAGCACTTCCTGCCGCGGATGGCGCTCGGCGAGGTGCGTGGCGCGTTCTCGATGTCCGAGCCGGGCCTCGGTTCCGATGTGTCGGCGATCACGTCGAAGGCGGTCAAGGACGGCGACGAATACGTCCTGAACGGCCAGAAGATGTGGCTCACCAACGGCGGGACGTCAACGCTTGTGGCCGTTCTCACGCGAAGTGACGAAGGTCATCCCGAGGGCACGGCCCCGCACAAGTCGATGACGACCTTCCTGGTGGAGAAGGAGCCCGGGTTCGGTGAGGTCCGGCCGGGCCTGACCATCCCCGGGAAGATCGACAAGATGGGTTACAAGGGGGTCGACACCACCGAACTCATCATGGACGGGCTACGTATTCCAGCCAATCGTGTGCTGGGGGGCTCCACCGGCCGAGGGTTTTACCAAATGATGGACGGTGTCGAAGTCGGCCGCGTTAATGTGGCGGCGCGTGGCTGCGGCGTCGCTCAGCGTGCATTCGAGCTGGGTGTCGCTTACGCCCAGCAACGACACACTTTCGGAAAGCCCATCGCTCAGCACCAGGCGATCCAGTTCAAGCTGGCCGAGATGGCTACCAAGGTGGAAGCCGCCCATGCGATGATGGTGAATGCAGCACGCAAAAAGGACTCGGGGGAACGAAACGACCTCGAAGCGGGAATGGCGAAGTACCTGGCCTCCGAATACTGCAAAGAAGTCGTGGAGGACGCGTTCCGTATTCATGGCGGGTACGGGTTCTCGAAGGAGTACGAGATCGAGCGCCTGTACCGCGAGGCTCCGATGCTGTTGATCGGCGAAGGTACCGCCGAGATCCAGAAAATGATCATTGGACGCCGTCTGCTCGAGGAGTACAGGTTCCAGGGCTGAGTCCTTCCGATGTGTCCTAGTTGGGGGTATTTTCTTCGCGAAGAAGATCACACCCCGTAGGCGCTCTTCGGCCGAGCCTCACTGCCTGATGTCGCTTCCTGGCTTGCCCAGTTGTGGCTCGCAACCGATACCATCCCGGGAAAAGCCGCCGTCCCCCCGTAACCAGCGCGGCCTCATCCGCTACGAAGGTCATCCATGCCCCACAGCCAAACCTCTGCACCACGCGACGGCTTCCTCGGTGGTCGCCTTGCGCGCGGAGCATCGCCGTGGCTTCTTCCGACCGTCGCCACGGCCGCACTGAGCCTGGCGCGCTCGCGTCGTTCCAAGAAGGCCGCAGCACTCGCCGTCCCGACCACCGCTCTGGCGGCCGGCATGCTGTGGTTCTTCCGCGACCCCGAGCGCGAGATCGCCCCGGGCCGGGTCATCTCCCCGGCCGACGGTGTGGTGCAGAGCATCATGCCGTGGAAGGACGGTCGCACCCGTGTCGCGATCTTCATGAGCCCGCTGAACGTGCACGTGAACCGCGCTCCCCTCGCGGGCACGGTGACGTCGGTCGAGCACATCCCCGGTGGCTTCGTTCCCGCCTTCAACAAGGAGAGCGAGAACAACGAGCGGGTGGTGTGGCACTTCGACACCGAGCTCGGTGACATCGAGATGATCCAGATCGCCGGTGCCGTCGCCCGCCGTATCGTTCCCTACATCCCTCAGGGCACGAAGGTCGAGCAGGGCGAGCGCATCGGGCTGATCCGCTTCGGGTCGCGCGTCGACATCTACCTTCCCGAAGGGGTCGAGGTCGACGTCGAGGTCGGCCAGAAGACGACAGCGGGGGTGACTCGCATTGACCGTGACTGATTCCGAGGCCCAGACCTGGGCAGGTGACGCCGCCGACGGCGGTGACGATGCGGAGGAGATGCCGCTCTCACTGCGTCTGTCGATAGCGGACACCCTGACGCTCGGCAACGCCACGTGCGGCTTCATGGCGGTCTACTTCACGACGACCGGCATCCTGATCCCGCACATCCAGGGCAGCAACGACTCCGGCATGGCCCGGCACTCCGCCGCGACCGCCGTGATCCTGATGCTGGCCGCCGCGATCTTCGACCTGTTCGACGGTCTGGTGGCCCGCAAGCTGCGTTCGTCGCCGATGGGCGCGGAGCTGGACAACCTCTCCGACCTCATCAGCTTCGGCCTGGCGCCCGCCTACTTCGTGCTCGTCTACGGCATGGTCGCCGACGACGCGCACCAGAGAGTGGCGGCGGTGGGGGCCATCGTGGTCCTCCTGGCGGTCGTCCTGCGCCTCGCGCGCTTCTCGTGCGTGACGGTGAAGGACGGCACGTTCCAGGGCATGCCGTCGCCGTTCGGCGCGCTGACGGTCGTCTCGATCGTCCTGCTGGAGCTGCCCTTCGTGGCGACGCTCCTCGCGATCATCGGCACGGCGTGGCTGATGGTGAGCCGGGTCGAGTACCCGAAGCCGCGCGGCCGCCTCGCCGTCGCGATGCTGTCGTGGATCGTGCTGAGCATGGCGCTGCTCGCGGCCTGGGCGTTCGACGCCCCCGGCGGCCAGCTGCTGCTCCAGACCGGCTGTGCGCTGCAGCTGGTGCTCGGCGCGGTCATCCCGCTGTTCGCCACGGCCCGCCGGGTGAACAACTTCCGCGACAACCGTCGCGAGGCGCGGGCGACGCAGCTGCCGTAGTCCCGCGGACGCATGAGGAAGGGCCCCGAACCGACCGGTTCGGGGCCCTTCCTCGTGCGCGGCCGGGGTCAGCCGGCCGACGGGGCGTAGTCCTTGGCCTCCTCGGCCTCGCCCGCCTCACGGACGACCTTCATGCCGCCGACGGCCGTCTTGTCGGGCTGGAGGATGACCGACTGGCGCGAGGACGGGGCGTCGGGGTCGGTGAAGTCCTGTGCGGTGCCGAAGCCGTTGTCGAAGGACTTCAGGGTCAGCAGCGCCTTGTCGACTCCCTCCCGGGTCAGGTCCTTGTCGGCGCAGGCCTTCTTCAGGGCGTCGCCGAACGCGGACGCGGCGGTCCAGCCGGCGACGACGCCGTTGTCCAAGGAGTCCTTCGGGTACGCCTTCCGGTAGTCGGCGACGAGCTTCTTCGCCTCCGGGGTGTCGGCGCCGATCGGCAGCGACGGCGAGGCGACCCAGTAGTTCTTCATCAGGGCCGGGCCGGCCTGGGTGGCGAGCAGCTGGGGCGCGAACGCGGAGTTGTTGCCGATGATGGGCGCGGCCAGCTTCGCCGCCGCCGCGACCCCGACGAGCGAGGCCGCCTGGCGCGGGCCCGCGCTGATCACGATGCCCTTGACGCCGGCCTTCTTCAGGGCGGCGACCTGGGCGGTCATGTCGTTGTCGGTGGGCTTGATCTTCTGCTCGACGACGGTGAGCCCGGCCTTGTCGGCGATGAACTTGGAACCCTTGAGGGCGTTCTCGCCGTAGTCGCCCTCGAAGTAGACGTGCCCGAGCTTGTCGCCCTTCTTGAGGCCCTTCTCCTTGATCAGGAAGTCGACGGCGTTGATGGTCTCGTAGTCGTACGTCGATCCGATGACGCGGACGTAGGGATCGCCGAGCAGATTCGCCGACCAGGCCTGCGGCAGGACGAGGGCCTTGTCCTGGCCTATGCGCTTCTCGACCGCGGCGACGAACGGCGAGCCGATGAACTGGGTGAAGCCGAGCACGTCCGGCTCCAGCTCGGTGTAGCCGGCGACGGCCTTCTGCGGGTCGTAGCCGTGGTCGCGCACGGTCAGCTTGAGCTGGTAGCCGCAGATGCCGCCGGAGGCGTTGGTCTGCTTCACGTACAGCTGCTGCGCCTGGGTGACGCTCTTGCCGAGCGTGGCGTAGACGCCGGTCATGTCGGTGAGGACGCCCAGATTGATCGTCTTGCCGGAGATGCCCTGGCCGGTCTTCACCCCGCCCGCGCTCTGCTTGTCGCCTTCGTTGTCGTCCTTCGCCTTGGAACTGCAGGCCGCCGTGAGGGCCAGCAGCCCCGCCACGGCTGTCGCCGTGAGGGTGCGGGTACGGGTGTTCATGCGTCCTCCTGAGGGTGTTTCCGGGCGCGCCGGGCGGCGATCCGGACCAGGCCACCGGGCAGAAAAAGGACCACTGCCACGACGGCGGCGCCGTAGAGGTAGCGGGATGCCTCGCCGGGGGCGATGCCGCCGGTGCCGGGAGCCGAGACGAGGGGCAGTGCGTCGCTGTAGCGGGTGAGGAGCTGGGGCAGCAGCGAGACGAACGCGGCGCCGACGACCGCGCCCGCCACCGAGCCGAGACCGCCGATGACGATCATGGCGAGGTATTCGAGGGAGAGCGTGATGCCGAAGTAGTCGGGGACGGTGCGCTGGAAGACCAGGGCGAGCAGTACCCCGGCGAGGCCCGCGTACATCGAGGAGAGCACGAAGACGGCTCCCCGGTAGCGGGCGACGGGCACGCCGAGGACTCCGGCGGCGATGCGGTGGTCGCGGAGGGCGTTCATGGCCCGTCCCGGGCGTCCGCGCAGCACGCCGCGGGCGAAGAGCCCGCAGCCGAGCAGGAGTACGAGCCCGAGGTACCAGAGCTTCTCGGCGGAGCCGAACGGCACGCCGGCGAGGGTGAGTTCGCTGTCGTCGAAGGAGAGGCCGAAGAGGTTCATGACGGGCACGTCGCGGCCGTTGGCGCCGCCGGTGAGGTCCTCGGCGTTGAACAGCACGTGCTGCCCGATGAAGATCAGCGCGAGGGTGGCGATGCCGAGGTACGCGCCCTGGAGCCGTCCCGCGATGGGGCTGAACAGGCCGCCCGCCACCCCCGCGAGGAGCACGGCGAGCACGGCGGCGAGCCAGGGCGGCAGCCCGAGTCCTTCGACGGTCTGTCCCTCCTCCCCCGCGAACACGCAGTAGCCGTACGCGCCGACGGCGAGGAAGAAGGCGTGGCCCATGGAGAGCTGGCCGGTGGCGCCGGTGAGCAGGTTGAGGCCGATGGCGCCGATCGCGGCGGCCATAGCGAACAGTCCCGCCTGGAGCCAGAACCGGTCCACGTAGAACGGCAGGGCGACCAGGACGAGAGCGAGGACGCCTGCCACATAGATACGGCGGCGCGCGCGGAGCCCGCGGGACGGTGCGGCGGGGGTGGCCCGGGCCGGGGCGAGCGTGTCAGACACGGGCGAGCTCCTTGGTGCCGAAGAGTCCGGAGGGCCGCAGCAGGAGGATCGCCGTCATCACGAGGTACGGGGCGAGGTCGCCGAGTCCCCGTCCCATGAAGGCGAGTTCGCTCTGGTAGCCGGTGGCGAGGGACTCGGTGACGCCGACGATCAGGCCGCCGACGAGGGCGCCGGTGGTGGAGTCGAGGCCGCCGAGGATGGCGGCGGGGAAGGCCTTCAGGGCGGCGAGCGAGGTGGCCCGTTCCAGGCCCGGGGTGGGGAAGACGGTCAGGAACAGCGCGGCGACGGCGGCGAGGGCGCCCGCCACGGCCCACGCGCCGAGCGACACCCTGCCGAGCCGTACGCCCATCAGCGCGGCCGTCTCGCTCTTCTCGGCGGCGGCCCGCATCGCGACGCCCCAGGAGGTGTAGCGGAAGGTGAGCAGGAAGGCCGTGATGAGCAGGGCCGCGGCGACGAACGCGGCGATGCGGGTGTGGGCGATCGAGATGCCGCCGACGGTGAGCACGGCGTCGCCCCACGGGTCGCCGAGGGTGAGCACGTCGGTGCCGAGGCGGCGGGTGAGTTCGGTGGTGAGCAGGATGTCGACGCCGATGGTGACGATGGCGAGGACGCTGTGGTCGTGGCCGCGGTAGCGGCGCATGACGAGGAACTCGACGGCGGCGCCGACGACCGCGGCGGCGGCGATGCCGACGCCGAGCGCGGGCCAGAAGCCGATGTCGTCGTGGAGCGAGGCGGTGACGTAGCCACCGGCGAGGAGCAGCGAGGCGTGCGCGAAGTTCACGACCTCGGTGGCGCGGAAGATCACCACGAAGCCGAGGGCGATCAGGGCGTAGACGGAGCCCATCGAGACGCCGTTGAGAAGCAGTTCGAGGAAGGAGCTCATGCGGCGCTCTCCGGTTCTTCGGGCGCGCCCAGGTACGCCTGGATCACCGCCGGGTCGTTCTGGACGGTCGCCGGGGGTCCCCCGGCGATCCGCTTTCCGAAGTCGAGGACGGTGACCTCGTCGGCGAGGCGCATGACCACTCCCATGTCGTGTTCCACCAGGACGATCGAGATGCCGAGGCTGTCGCGGACGCCCGCGATCACGGCGGCGGTGCGGCGCCGCTCGTCGGCCGTCATGCCGGCGACGGGCTCGTCGAGGAGCAGCACCTTCGGTTCCATGCACAGGGCGCGGGCCAGCTCGGCGAGTTTCTGCGCGCCGTAGGGCAACGCGCCCGTGTACGTGTCGAGTTGGTCGGCGATGCCGACGAACTCGGCGATCTCCCGGACGCGTTCGCGGTGCGCCCGTTCCTCGCGGACGGCTGCGGGCAGCCGCAGCCCCGCCGCGACGAACCCGGCCCGGGTCAGCCGGTGCCGCCCGAGCAGCAGGCTGTCGGCGACCGTGGTGCGCGGCGGCAGCGCGAGGTTCTGGAAGGTCCGGGCGACGCCGAGAGCGGCGATCCGGTGCGGGGGCAGCCCGGTGAGCTGCGTGTCGCCGAGGTGGACGGTGCCGGAGGTGGCCCGGTACACCCCGGACAGGACGTTGAACGTGGTGGACTTCCCGGCGCCGTTGGGTCCGATGACGGCGTGCACGGTGCCGGGTTCGACGGTGAACCCGATCCCGTCGAGCGCGGTGAGCCCGGCGAACCGCACGGTCAAGTCCCGCACGTGGAGCGGCAGTACATCACTCATCGGCCGGCACCTCCCCAGGCCCGCAGCACGGGCGCTTCCCGGACCGCGCCGGAGGCATCGGCGACGGCGTCCTCGTCGACCACCCCGAGATACCGCCGCCGCACCTCGTCCGACCCGGCCAGCTCGTCGGCGGGCCCGTGCAGCGCGACCTCCCCGACATCGAGCACGTACGCGTAGGAGGCCAGGCGCAGCGCCAGCGCGGCGTTCTGTTCGACGAGGAGCACCGAGACCCCTTGAGCGTTGATCTCGCGGATGGTGTCGGCGATGCGGGCCGCCATGAGCGGGGCGAGCCCGAGCGACGGCTCGTCGAGGAGCAGCAGTCTCGGCTCGGCCATGAGGGCGCGGCCGACGGCCAGCATCTGCTGTTCGCCGCCGGAGAGCAGCCCGGCCCGCTGCTGGGCCCGGTCGGCGAGGACCGGGAAGAGGTCGTGCACGCGGCGCAGCGCCGCCGCCTTCGCGGCCCGCGAGCCGGTCGATCCGAGGGCTCCGGCGCGCAGGTTGTCCGCGACGGTCATCCGCGCGAACACCTGCCGTCCCTCGGGCACTTGGCAGACCCCGGCGGCGACGATCCGGTCGGGCGTGAGCCCGCTGACGCGCCGCCCGCCGAACCGCACCTCGCCCGACGTCACGGCGCCGCCGTGGAAGTCGAGGGTGCGCGAGATCGCCCGCAGCAGCGTGGACTTGCCCGCGCCGTTGCCGCCGAGCACGGCGACGACGGCGCCCTGCGGCACGTTCAAGGTCACGTCGCGCAGGGCGCGTACGGGTCCGTAGCCGACGGATACGCCGTCGACGGCGAGCCCGGCTGCTTCATCTGCATCGGTCGCATCGGTCACTGTGTGTGTCCCTCCCTGGACCGGTACGGGACCGGTGGCGCTCACGACAGCACCGCGCGGGCGGCCCGTCCACGGGCTGCCGGTGAAACGCTGCGCAGGCCCAGCGCCCGCCCGTCCCCGTTGTGCGCGCGCACAAGACCCCGTGTCAGGGGCCTGCCGGACAGCCGCCCGTGATGGCATCCTCCGCATCAGCGAACGAGTCCTTTGCCGTCGCTTTACGGGCTGTTGGGGAGGGACGATGGGCGGACGCAGGAACCGCACCGGACAGGACTGGAAGCTGCTCAGGGAGGCGTGCACGACCCTTCTCGACCGGGTGCCCGAGCTGGTCGACGAGCATCTGCGGCAGCTGTTCGCATACTCGGACGTGTACGCACGGGTGCTGCCGTACGACGTTCAGTGGCGGGAGGCCGAGGAGGCCGTCCGGATCGGCGTCGAGACGATCACGGCGCCGCGGGACGCGCCGCGCCGGGATCTGGCGTACGCGGAGGAGGCGGGCCGGCGCCGGGCGGGCCAGGGCCTGCCGCTCGACCTGCTCGTGCACGCGTACCGCAACGCGGGCTATCTGGTCTGGGACGCGCTGATGGAGAGCGCGGGCGGCGAGCCCGAGCGGCTGAAGGCCCTGATGCGGTCGGCGACCATGGTGTGGGCGGCGGTGGACGCGCAGGCCGCGGCGGCCTCGGAGGCGTACCGGGCGACGGAGCTCGAACTGCGCCGCCGCACCGACGAGCAGATGCAGGCGCTGCTCGACGCGCTCCTCGAGGGCCGTCCGGCGCCGGGGCTCGCCGCGCGGGCCGCGGCCGGGCTCGATCTTCCCGAGCACGGCCCGTACGCCGTGGTGGTGCTGCGGGTGGAACGCCGGGACAGCCGGGAGACGTTCCACCGCCGGGTCCAGGACCCGGACTTCCGGTTCGTGTGGCGGATGCGGGCCGACTGCGAGGTGGGCGTGGTGGCGCTCGGCGCGGGCCGCACCCTCGACGATGTGGCGGTGCTGCTCGACGGGCGGTGCCCGGGGCCCGGGGGGCTGAGCCCGGTCGTGCGCGGGCTCGGCGAACTGGGGCATGCGCGGCGGCTCGCCGAACTCGCCCTGCGCACCTGTCCGCCGGACACCACGGGCGTCGTGCGGCTCGACCATCGCATGCCGACGGCACTGGTGGTGAGCCAGCCGGACCTGGCGCAGCGCCTCGTCGCCGGTGTCTTCGGCGAACTCCTCACGCTGGAACCGGCCGATCGTGCCGTGCTGCTGGAGACGCTGGACGCGTGGCTGGCCTGCGAGGGTTCCGCCGGGCGGGCGGCCGGTCGTCTGTACTGCCATCGGAACACGGTCTTCAACCGGTTGCGGAGGCTTGAGCAGTTGACGGCGCGGTCGTTGTCACGGCCGCGGGATCTCATGGAGATGACCTTGGCGCTGGATGCGTACCGGTTGTCGTCGGGGGCCGGGACGTCTTAGGGGGTGCCGGGTCGGGTGCGCCACCGTCGTGGCTGGTCGCGCAGTTCCCCGCGCCCCTGAGGCAGGCGCTTCGCGCCGCCTCTTCGGACGAGATGGCGCACGAAGTGCGCATCTCAGGGGCGCGGGGAACTGCGCGACCAGCCCCCACCGGCCCGCGGACGAACGGCACACCCCAGGGCGCGCCCGCGCGGGCGAAGGGCGGGTGACGGCTCAGCGCAGGAAATCGTCGGCGATGCGCTCGGCCAGGTTCTCCAGGATGGGACCGGCCTCGGCGATGCACCGGGCCACATCGGGCTCCAGCTCCGTCAAGGCGTAGGCCCGACGGATCCCGGCCCGCCCCAGCGCCTCCGGCGCAAGAGCGAGCCGCCCGCAGACGGCGACGACCTCGACACCGGCGGCCCGCGCCGCCGAGGCGACCCCGGCGGGCGCCTTCCCGTGCAGGGTCTGCTCGTCGAGCGACCCCTCACCGGTGATCACCAGCGTGGCACCGGCCAGCGCGGGCGCGAACCCCAGCACATCGAGCATGACCTCGATGCCGGGCCGGAAGCGCGCCCCGAGCCCGACCAGAGCGCCGTAACCGATACCCCCGGCGGCCCCGGCCCCCGGCGCCTCGGCATGCTCCAGCGCGGCGGCACCCACCGACTCCGAGAGCACCTTCGCGTAGTGGCCCAGCGCGGCGTCCAGCTCGGCGACGTCCTCCGGCGAGGCCCCCTTCTGCGGCCCGTACACGGCGGGCGCGCCCTTGGGACCGGTCAGCGGATTGTCGACGTCGCTGGCGAGGACGATGTCCACGTCGGCCAGGCGCGGGTCGAGGCCGGAGAGATCGGCGGAGGCGAGCCCGGCGAGCGCACCGCCGCCGGGACCGACCGGCGCACCGGAGCCGTCGAGGAACCGTGCGCCGAGCGCGGCCAGCATCCCCGCGCCGCCGTCCGTCGTGGCGCTGCCCCCGACGCCGAAGACGATCGTGCGGACCCCCGCGTCGAGCGCGGCCGCGATGACCTCGCCGGATCCGTACGTCGTGGCCGTCAGCGGCGCGAACTCGCCCTCGGGCAGCAACTGAAGCCCGGACGCCTCCGCCATCTCCACCACGGCCGTGCCGTCGCGCAGCGCCCACGCGGCCGTCACCTGCTCGCCGAGCGGCCCCGTGACCCGCGCCTCGCGGCGCTCGAATCCGGCCGCGACCGCCGCCGCGACGGTGCCGTCCCCGCCGTCCGCGACCGGCACGGACGCGACGGTCACCTCGGGCGCCACCCGGCGCAGACCGGCCGTCACACGCTGTGCGACCTGCACCGCGGTGAGCGACCCCTTGAACTTGTCCGCCGCGATCAACACGTGCCGCGCGGCCTGTGCAGCGTCCGCCACCTTGCTCCCCTTGCTGTTCGGGCCTTGCTCGCGTCAAGGCAGTCGCGCCGCTGCGACCTTAACCGCAGGAGGGGTCCGCTGCCCATGGTCGTCCGGCCAGCGGAACGGTCCGCATGATCCTTATCTGCTGTTATTGCAGGACATACCGGGGCGTCACGAGCAGCTGAACGATCGATCAAGCGGCCCCGCACGACGTCCGTCCCCGCGCGGGAGGGACGCCGTGCGGCGAAACGGGTACACCGCAGTCATGACGCAAACGAGCCCCCCGCTCCCCGAGCCCGTCCTCGCCGACCGCGTGCTCGGCGGCTGGCTCGGCCGGATCGCGGGCAACATGCTCGGCAAGCCGGTCGAGCAGGGCGAGGTGTGGACCCGCGAGCGCATCGACCGCTACCTGCGCCAGGCCGAGGCCCTGCCGCTCACCGACTACCTGCCCGAACCTCCGTCGCGGGAGATGGAGTCGGCGCTGCGCTCCGAGTGGCGGGCCTGCGTCCGGGGACGCATCCACGGCAGCTGCCGGGACGACGACGTGGACTACGCGGTGCTGGGTCTGCACCTGCTGGAGACCCACGGTTCCGCCTTCACGACGGAACAGGTGGGCGAGTTGTGGCTGTTGCGGCTGCCCTACCTCCAGACGTTCACGGCGGAGCGCGCGGCCTACCGCAATCTCGTCAACGGACTGAAGCCGCCGCTGACCGCCACGTACGACAATCCCTGCCAGGAGTGGATCGGCGCCCTGATCCGCGCGGACGTCTTCGGCTGGACCTGCCCGGGCGCCCCGCGCCGCGCCGCCTCCCTGGCCCGCCGCGACGCGGTCCTGTCGCACACGGGCAACGGCGTGTACGGGGCGATGTGGGCGGCGGCCCTGGTGGCGGCCGCGTTCACGGCGCCGGCGCCGCGGGCCGCCCTCGACGCGGCGCTCACGGTGATCCCGGCGAGCAGCCGTCTGGCGCGTGTCGTGCGCCGGGTCATCTCGCTCCACGAGTCGCGGCTGACCTGGGAGCAGACGCTGGCCACGGTCGAGGAGGAGACCGCGGGGCTCGGCTGGATCCACACCGTGCCGAACGCCGCGGTGATCACGGCCGGGCTCCTGTACGGCGACGGCGACTTCACGCGCACCGTGACCCTGACGGTGCGCGGCGGTCTCGACACGGACTCCAACGGCGCGACGGCCGGTTCGGTCGCCGGGGTGCTGTGCGGGGCGGACGCGATCCCCGCGCGGTGGACCGAGCCGCTGGAGGACCGGGTGCGCAGCGCGGTCTTCGGGTTCGACGGCGCACGGATCAGTGAACTGGCGCGGCGGACGGCCGCGTTGGCGGAGACCTGAGGGGGCGCGTCGTTCCGGGAGCGGGGGCGGCGGGTTCTAGAGTGAACCGATGACAACCCTCGACTACGCCACCTACATCGCCGGACTCCCGCGGGTCCTGGCCGGCGCCGCCGTTCTGTTCCGCGACAGCGAGGAGCGGATCCTGCTGGTCGAACCGAACTACCGGGACGGCTGGGCACTGCCCGGCGGCACCGTGGAGTCGGACACCGGGGAGAGCCCGCGGCAGGGCGCGCGCCGCGAGACGCTGGAGGAGATCGGGCTCGACGTCGCGCCGGGGCGGCTGCTCGCCGTGGACTGGGTGCCCGGCACCGGGCGGCCGCCGCTGGTGGCGTACCTGTACGACGGCGGCGTGCTGGCCGCCGAGCAGATCGAGGCGATCCGGCTCCAGGAGGAGGAGCTGCTCTCGTGGCGGTTCGTGGCCCGCGACGACCTGGACGCATATCTGCTGGGGTCGCTCGGGCGGCGGGTGCGTTCGGCGCTCGGCGTGCTCGACCGGGGCGCCGGGGCCGTGGAGCTGGAGTGCGGCGAGCCCGTCACGGGTTGATACATCCCCTGAATTCCCCTACCGCCCTTTTTCGGATCGCCGATCTACGCGCGTTGACAAGTCGTACGCGTCCGGGTGAGCCTGGCCGGAACAGCTTTTCCATCCGGAGCAAAGGGGCTCAAGACGGTGGCCAGGAAGATCATCCTCGACTGCGACCCGGGGCACGACGACGCGGTCGCGATGCTGCTCGCGCACGGCAATCCCGACATCGATCTGGTCGCGGTGACCACGGTCGTCGGCAACCAGACCCTGGAGAAGGTGACCCGCAACGCGCTGTCGGTCGCGGCGATCGCCGGGATCACCGGGGTGCCGTTCGCCGCCGGCTGCCCGCGGCCCCTGGTCCGTGAGATCGAGACGGCGCCGGAGATCCACGGCGAGACCGGGCTCGACGGGCCCGAGCTGCCCGCGCCCGCCTTCGCGCTCGACCGGCGGCACGCCGTCGACCTCATCATCGACACCGTGATGAGCCACGAGCCGGGCGAGATCACCCTCGTGCCGACGGCCGGCCTGACGAACATCGCGCTCGCCGCCCGCAAGGAGCCCCGCATCGTCGAGCGGGTCCGTGAGGTCGTGCTGATGGGCGGCGGCTTCCACGAGGGGAACTGGAGCGCGGTCGCCGAGTTCAACATCGTGATCGACCCCGAGGCCGCACACATCGTCTTCAACGAGAAGTGGCCGCTGACCATGGTCGGCCTCGACCTCACCCACCAGGCCCTGGCGACCCCGGCCGTCGAGGAGCGGATCCGGGCGGTCGGCACGAAGCCCGCCGCGTTCGTCCTCGAACTGCTCGACTTCTTCCGCGAGGCCTACCGCGAGAACCAGGGCTTCGAGCACCCGCCGGTGCACGACCCGTGCGCGGTCGCGTACGTCATCGACCCGAGCGTCATGACCGTACGGAAGGCGCCCGTCGACATCGAGCTGCGCGGCGCGCTCACCCTCGGCATGACCGTCACCGACCTGCGCTCCCCCGCACCCGCCGACTGCCACACCCAGGTCGCGGTGGAGCTGGACCACGGCCGATTCTGGGATCTCGTCGTGGACGCCCTCGTCCGCATCGGAGAGCCCACCGGCGGGACCACGGACGAGACGGCCGGAGAGACCGGAGTGAGCACCGCGTGAACGTCGCCGCCTCCCCCCACACCCCGGCCGGCGGCTCCGGCGCGGGACGCCCGGTCCGGATCGGCGCGCTCATGGTGGCGCTGCTCGCGGCCAGCTTCGCCTTCCAGCTGAACGCCTCGATGCTCAGCCCGGCGCTGGCGACGATGGCGGACGAGCTGCACACCACCGCGTCGGCGGTCGGCGTCACCCAGACGGCCTTCTTCACGGCCGCCGCCCTGTTCTCGCTGTTCCTGCCGCGCCTGGGCGACCTGATCGGCCGCCGCAAGGTGCTCACCGGGATGATGGTCCTGATGGCCGTCGGCTGCGTCGTCTCGGCGCTCGCCGGGTCCGTCGGCATGCTCGCCGTCGGCCGCGTCGTCCAGGGCGCCTCGGGTCCGACCATCCCGCTCGCGCTGATCATGCTGCGCGTCGAGGTCCCCGACCCGAAGAAGTACGGCACGCTCATGGGCGTCGTCACGGCCGTCAACGGCGGCATCGCCGGCGTCGACTCCTTCGCGGGCGGCTCGCTGGCCGAGCACGCCGGATACGCGTCGATCTTCTGGGTCATGACCGGCTTCGCGCTCGTCGCGGCCCTGCTCGTCCACCTCTTCGCCCCGGAGTCGCGCGCCGAGCTGCGCCCGCCGATGGACTGGCCGGGCGTCGCGCTCCTCGTCGTCTCGGTCGGCGCCCTGCTGATCGCGTTCAACGAGGCGGGCAAGCTGGGCGACGCGAACTGGCCGCTCGCCGTCGGCCTGCTGGTCCTCGCCGGGCTCGCCTTCTGGGCGTTCTGGCGGATGGAGACCCGCGCCGCGCACCCCCTCGTCACCACGGGCCTGCTCAAGCGCCGGGCCACCTGGTCGCTGCTCCTGTCGACGATGCTCACCATGACCGGCGTCTTCGCGATCATGAACGGCCTGCTGCCGGGCTTCGCGCAGGACACCTCGGTCGGTCTCGGCCTGGGCGCCGAGGGCGCCACCTGGTGGACGCTCACCCCGTACGCGCTCGCGGGCCTCGCCATGGGCCCGGTCTCCGGGCGGCTCGCGGCGACGTACGGCTACGGCCGGATCCTGCGCGCCGGGCTGATCGCCACGGCCGTCGCCACCGTCCTCGCCCTGGTGACCCTGCGCACGGACTCCGCCGGGCTGCTGCTGGCCGTGTCGATCCTGCTGGGCATCACCTACGCGGGCACGGTCAACATCATGCTGAACGGCTTCGGCATCGTGCTCTCCCCGAAGGAGAACCCCGGCTTCCTGCCGGGCCTGAACGCGGGCTGCTTCAACCTGGGCGCGGGCCTGAGCTTCGTCGTCCTGTACGCGGCCATGGACGCGGTCGCCCCGTCCGGCTCGACGTCGGTCGGCGGCTACAGCGCGGGCGTGATCGCGGGGCTGGTCCTCATCGTGGCGGCCCTGCTCGTCTCGACGCTGATCCCGAAGCCGGTCGACGCGGAGGCGACGGGCTGACCTACCCTCGGCGTCATGACCACGTCGCAGCCGCTCGTCGCGATCCTCACCGGCGCCGGAATCAGCACCGACTCCGGTATCCCCGACTACCGGGGGCCGAACGGGGTGTGGCGCAAGGATCCCGACGCCGAGAAGCTCGTCACGTACGACTACTACATGAACGACCCGGAGATCCGGCGCCGCGCCTGGCAGGTGCGGCGCGGCGGGGGCACCCTCGCCGCCGAGCCGAACGCCGCCCACCGCGCGATCGCGGACCTGGACCGCTCCGGCGTCCCCGTGCGGGTCGTCACGCAGAACGTCGACGGGCTGCACCAGCGCGCCGGGCTTCCCGCCCGCAAGGTGCTGGAACTGCACGGCTCGGCTCGGGAGTTCGTGTGCACGGGGTGCGGGGAGCGCGGGCCGATGGAGGCGGCGCTGGCCCGCGTGGAGGCGGGTGAGGACGATCCGGGGTGCCTGGTCTGCGGCTCGGTCCTGAAGTCGGCGACCGTCATGTTCGGCGAGAACCTGGACCCGGTGGTGCTCGCCGAGGCGGTCGCGGTCACCAAGGCGTGCGAGGTGTTCTTCGCGGTCGGCTCGTCGCTCCAGGTGCATCCGGCCGCGGGCCTCGCGGGTCTCGCGGCCGAGCACGGCGCCCGTCTGGTGGTGGTGAACGCCGAGCCGACCCCGTACGACGACGTGGCCGACGAGGTCGTACGGGAGCCGATCGGGACGGCGCTGCCGCGGCTGCTGTCCCACGTGCGGCGCGGCCCCGGGGGCGCGGTCTAGAAGAGCGCGGTGCCCCGCTCGAAGTCGAGCAGGCGGCGCTTGCGGTCGAGGCCGCCGCCGTAGCCGGTCAGGTCGCCGTTCGCGCCGATGACACGGTGGCAGGGGACGATGACGCCGACCGGGTTCTTGCCGTTGGCGAGGCCGACGGCGCGCGAGGCGTTGGGCTTGCCGAGGGCGGTGGCCAGTTCGCCGTAGGTGCGGGTCTCGCCGTACGGGATCCGCTGGAGCTCGGCCCAGACGGACCGCTGGAACGGCGTGCCGGCCAGGGCGAGCGGCAGGTCGAACGTGGTCAGCTCGCTCTGGAAATAGGCGTTCAGCTGGTCGATGACGGCGCCGAAGGGACGCTCGTCGCGGACGCCGAAGGTCTCCTCGGCGGGGCGGTGGCGCTGGTCGGTCATGTAGAGGCCGCAGAGGGTGCCGTCGGCGGCGACGAGCGTGAGCGGCCCGTACGGGCTGTCGACGACGGTGTGCTGTTTCCGGGTGGACACGATGGACATGACGTACATCCCTTACGCGGGGAGGAAGTTGATCGGGTGGTCGTCGGTGGCCCACAGGTACTGGGTCGCGTACGCCCGCCAGGGGCGCCAGGCCGCGGCCCGTGCGGTGAGCGCCGCCGGGGTGTGGGGCAGGCCCAACTGCTGTGCGGCGCGCCGCATTCCGAGGTCGCTGGGCAGGAAGGCGTCGGGGTCGCCGAGGGCGCGCATCGCGATGGCCTCGACGGTCCAGGGCCCGAAGCCGGGCAGCGCGGCGAGCCGGGCGCGCGCCGCGTCCCAGTCGGACTCGGGGCCCAGCGTCAGCTCCCCGTCGGCGAGTTGCCGTACGAGCGTGAGGAGCGTGGCGCGCCGGCTGCGGGGCAGCGCGAGGGTCTCCGGGTCGAGCGAGGCGAGGGCGGCCGGGGCCGGGAAGAGGTGGGTGAGCCCGCCCTCCGGGTCCTCGACCGGCTCTCCGTGGGCGAGGACGAGACGGGCGGCGTGGGTGCGGGCGGCGGCCGTGGAGACCTGCTGCCCGAGCACGGCCCGCACGGCGAACTCGGCCTCGTCGACGGTGCGCGGCACCCGGCGGCCCGGCGCCTTGTCGACGAGCGGGGCGAGCAGCGGGTCGGTGCGCAGCCGGTCGTCGACGGCGACCGGGTCGGCGTCGAGATCCAGCATGCGGCGGCAGCGGCTGATCGCCACGGTGAGGTCGCGCTGGTCGGTGAGGACGAGCCGGCAGCCGATGTGGTCGGGGCCGGGAGTGAGGCTCACGATGCCGTGCCCGTACGGCAGCCGGAGGGTGCGCCGGTAGGCCCCGTCGCGCCACTCCTCGACGCCCGGCACGGCGGTCGCGGCGAGGTGGCCGAAGAGGTTGTCGGGGTTGAGGGGCTTGCGGAACGGCAGCCGCAGGGTGAGCGCGCCGGGGGTGCTCGTCCGGCTGTGCGGCGCGCGGGTGCGCAGTTCGCTCGGGGTGAGGGCGTAGACCTCACGGACGGTGTCGTTGAAGGCGCGGACGGAGGAGAAACCGGCGGCGAACGCGATGTCGGCCATGGGCATGCCGGTCGTCTCGACGAGCAGTCGCGCGGTCTGGGCGCGCTGCGCGCGGGCGAGGGCGAGCGGGCCCGCGCCCAGCTCGGCGAGGAGCTGGCGCTCGATCTGCCGCTCGCTGTACCCGAGCAGCCGGGCGAGCCCCGGTACGCCGTCGCGGTCGACGACGCCGTCCCCGATGAGGCGCATCGCGCGGGCGGTGAGGTCGGCGCGCCGGTTCCACTCCGGGGAGCCCGGGCTGGTGTCGGGCCTGCACCGCTTGCAGGCCCGGAATCCGGCCTGCTGGCAGGCGGCGGCGCTGGCGTAGAACTCCATGTTGCGGGGCTTGGGCGGCACGACCGGGCAGCCGGGCCGGCAGTAGATGCGGGTGGTCTTGACGGCGGTGAAGAACACCCCGTCGAACCGGGTGTCCTTGGCCTGCACAGCCCGCACACACCGCTCGAAGTCGGTGTGCATGGCGACGGCCCGAGCCTGTTCGGTGGACATGTCTCAAGCATCGACCATGGTGAGGGTCTTGGCTGGCGGAAATCCGACATGGACGTGAAGCGCCCCGTCAGGGGCGTGGGGGAACTGCGCGACCAGCCACGACGAGAGCCGCGCCCGCCGACAGAACAGGCCCCCGCAACGGCGCCTGGGCGCCCTGAACCCCAGCCCCGTCAGCCCAGGAACTCCGCAAAAGCAGCCCGGGCCCCCTCGTCGAACACCACGAACCGCACCTCCCGCACAGACCCGGGCGGAGCCCCCCGCACGGCCTCGACAGCGATCCGTGCCCCGTCCTCCACCGGCCAGCGATAGATCCCCGTGGAGATCGCCGGAAACGCCACGCTCCGGACCTGGAGCTGCTCGGCGACCTTCAGCGACTCCCGGTAGCAGGAGGCGAGCAGCTCGGAGCGGTCCTCGGTCGGGGACCAGCGCGGGCCGACGGTGTGGATGACGTACCGCGCCGGGAGCCGCCCGGCGGTGGTGGCGACGGCCCGGCCGGCGGGCAGGCCCTTGCCGTAGTGGGAGGCGCGGAGCCTGCGGCACTCGGCGAGGATCTCGGGCCCGCCGCGGCGGTGGATGGCGCCGTCCACTCCCCCGCCGCCGAGCAGCGACGAGTTCGCGGCGTTCACCACGGCGTCCACGTCCTGCTCGGTGATGTCGCCCCGGACGAGGACGAGCCGGGGCCCCTCGGGCGTACTCATGTCGCGCGCAGCCTGCGCCAGACGGCCTTGGCCGCGTTGTGCCCCGACATGCCGTGCACGCCGGGGCCGGGCGGCGACGCGGACGAGCAGATGAAGACGGCGGGGTGCGGGGTCGTGTACGGGGACAGCGACAGCTTGGGCCGCAGCAGCAGCTGGAGTCCGCTGGCGGCTCCGCTGGCGATGTCACCGCCCACATAGTTGGCGTTGCGGACGGCGAGCTCCGGCGGGCCCGCCGTGGCGCGGGCGAGCACCAGGTCCCTGAAGCCCGGTGCGAACCGCTCCAGTTGGCGCTCGACGGCGTCCGTCAGGTCACCGTCCCAGCCGTTGGGCACGTGCCCGTACGCCCAGAAGGTGTGCTTGCCCTCGGGGGCGCGCGTCGGGTCGACGACGGTCGGCTGGACGGTGATGAGGAACGGCGACTCGGGCGCCCGGCCCTCGCGCGACGCGGCGCGCAGGGCCTTGGCGATGTCACGGCGGTACGGTCCCACCTGGACGGTCCCGGCCGTGCGGGCCTCCTCGGCGGTCCACGGCACCGGGCCGTCGAGCGCGTAGTCGACCTTGAAGACGCTGGAGCCGTAGCGGAAGCGGTCGTAGTAGCGGCCGAGGCCCGCGATCCGGGCCAGGGCGGTGGGTGAGGTGTCGAAGATGTAGGCGCGGGCGGGCGGCAGGTCGTCGAGCCGCTTCACCTCGTAGTCGGTGTGGATCGCGCCGCCGAGGTCCTTCAGGTATCCGGCGAGCGCGTCGGAGATCGCCTGGGAGCCGCCCCGGGCGAGCGGCCAGCCGCGCGCGTGGGCGGCGAGCGCGAAGACGAGGCCGATGGCGGAGGTGGCGAAGCCGCCGAGCGGGGCGATGACGTGCGCGACGAGGCCCGCGAAGAGGGCGGCGGCCCGGTCGTCGCGGAAGCGGCGGGTCAGCCAGGTCGACGGCTGGAGGCCGACGAGGCCGAAGCGGGCGAGGGTGACCGGGTCGCGCGGCAGCGCGCTGAGCGGCAGCGACATGAAGTCGCGGACGAGGGTGTCCCAGTGCGGCAGCAGCGGCTCGACGAGACGGCGGTACGTGCCCGCGTCGCGCGGCCCGAAGGAGGCGGCGGTCTCGGCGACTGAGCGGGACAGCACGGCCGCGGTCCCGTCGGGGAACGGGTGTGCCATGGGCAGTGGGGCGTGCACCCACTCCAGGCCGTACCGCTCCAGCGGCATCGCCCGGAACGCCGGGGAGTTGATGCCCAGGGGGTGGGAGGCGGAGCACGGGTCGTGGCGGAAGCCGGGCAGCGTCAGCTCCTCGGTGCGCGCGCCGCCGCCCACGGTGTCCTTGGCCTCGAACAGGGCGACGGAGAATCCGCGCCTGGCCAGTTCGACGGCAGCGGTCAGCCCGTTGGGCCCCGCACCCACCACGACGGCGTCGAGCATCGACGGCACCTTCGGACTCCTTCGTCAGCCGATGGCCACTGCTCGGACAGGATATGCCGGGCCACCGACAACGCCGGGTGCGGGTGGCGTGCCGCGAGGGTCGCGCTGGTCAGGCTCCTTCGGCCAGCAGCCCCTTGATCCGCTCCGCGGTGGCCGCGTCCCGTGCCGCCGTGAAGGGCAGCGCGTTGCCCCCGGTGATGCGGAACGGGAGGCCGTCGCGCGTGAGGTGGGCGCCGCCCGCCTCCTTGACCAGGAGCAGTCCGGCCGCGTGGTCCCAGGCCAGCTCCCAGCTGAAGGCGAGGGCGTCGAGGGCGCCGCGGGCGACGGCCAGGTACTCCAGGCCGGCCGAGCCGCAGGGACGCGGGGCGATGCCGTCCGTGCGCAGGCCGAGCAGGGCCCGCTTCTGCGCGTCGGTGGTGTAGTCGGGGTGCGAGGTGGCGGTGCGGAGGTCCTGGCCCGGCTCGGGTGAACCGGCGTGCAGCACCCGGCCGTTGAGCCGTGCGCCCCGGCCGCGGACGGCGACGGCGAACTCGTCGAGCGCGGGCGCCCAGGTCCAGGAGGCGAGCACCACGCCGTCGAGCACGAGCGCGACGAGGGTGCAGAAGCCGGGGTCGCCGTGGACGAACTGGCGGGTGCCGTCGACCGGGTCGACGATCCAGACGGGGGCGGTGCCGCGTATCTGCTCGTAGCGCGCGGGGTCCGCGGCGACGGCCTCCTCGCCGACGACGACGGAGCCGGGGAGCAGGGCGGGCAGTTCTCGGGTGAGGTGTTCCTCGGCCCGCTTGTCGGCGACGGTCACGAGGTCGTGCGGGGCGCTCTTCTCCTCGATCTCGTGGGAGGCGAGCTGCCGGAAGCGCGGGGTGATCTCGGTGGCGGCCGCGGCGCGGACGATCCGCTCCACGTCGGTCAGGAGCTGGTCGGTGACCTTGCTGGTCAGAAAGTCGTCGATGCTTTCCGTCGTTGTCTCGATCATGCCTCCATGAGAACACGCCCCACTGACAACGCGTACCGAGGAGGTGAACGAGGGGTGGACTCACCGTGAAATCGGCGGTCCCACCCCTCGTGGCCCGCGGCGCCGGTCAGCGGCCGACGGCGTACCCCTGCATCCCGCGCGGGTTCGCCGCCGCGAGAAGGACGCCGGTGCGCGGGTCGCGGGCGACCGCGCACAGGCGGCCCTCGGACCAGGCGTCGCCGACGGTCACGTCGTGGCCGCGGCGGCGCAGCTCGGCGATGACGTCCTCGGCCATGCGGGACTCGACGGTCACCGATCCCGGGCGCATGCCGCGCGGGAAGAAGGAGCCGGGGAAGGAGTCGTTGTGCCAGTTCGGGGCGTCGATGGCGCCTTGCAGGTCGAGCCCGCCGCGGACCTCTCCGCCCAGCGCCACGGCCAGGAAGAAGTGCAGCTGCCACTGGTCCTGCTGGTCGCCGCCCGGGGTGCCGAACGCCATGACGGGGACGCCGTCCTTCAGGGCCAGGGACGGGGTGAGCGTGGTGCGGGGGCGGCGGCCGGGGGTGAGCGAGTTGGGCAGGCCCTCGTCGAGCCAGGCCATCTGGAGGCGCGTACCGAGCGGGAAGCCGAGTTCGGGCACGACCGGGTTGGACTGGAGCCAGCCGCCGGAGGGGGTGGCGGCGACCAGGTTGCCCCAGCGGTCGACGATGTCCAGGTGGCAGGTGTCGCCACGGGTGCCGCCGTCCTTGGCCACGGTGGGCTCTCCGGCACCCGCGCCCGCGACGCCCATCGCGTCGAAGCCCGCCTCGCCGGAGGCGACCGCGTGGGCGTGCGCGCTCAGCCGGGGCTCGGCGCCGAGGGGGCTGCCGGGGCGCAGGTCGTGGGAGGCCTTCTCGGGGTCGATCAGGGTGCGGCGGGCGGCGTTGTAGTCGTCCGACAGCAGCGCGTCCACGGGGACCTGCTCGGCGTCGCCGTACCAGGCCTCGCGGTCGGCCATGGCGAGCTTGCAGCCCTCTATGAGCAGGTGGACGTAGTCGGCCGACCCGTAGGCGGGCAGTTCCGGCGGGAGCAGGGCGAGCTGCTGGAGGAAGGCGGGGCCCTGGCTCCAGCCGCCGGCCTTGCACAGGGTCCAGCCGTTCCAGTCGTAGGTGGCCGGGGCCTCGTAGGTCGCCTCCCAGGAGGCCAGGTCCGCGAGGGTCAGGGTGCCGGTGTGGCGCTCGCCGCTGGTGTCCATGGTCGGCCGCTGCGACTGGCGGACCAGCGCCTCGGCGATGAAGCCCTCGCGCCAGATGCGGCGGGCCTCCTCGATCTGCGCGACGCGGTCGGAACCGGCGGCCTCGGCCTCGGCCGTCAGCCGCTTCCAGGTGGCGGCGAGCTGCCGGTTGCGCAGCAGTTCGCCGGGGCGGGGCGCCTTGCCGTCGACGAGATAGACCTCGGCGGACGAGGGCCACTCGGTCTCGAACAGCTCGCGCACCGTCTCGACGGTCTGGCCGACGCGCTCGACGGGGGCGTGGCCGTCCTCCGCGTAGCCGACGGCGTACTTGAGGACGTCGGCGAGGGACTTGGTGCCGTGGTCCTTCAGGAGCAGCATCCAGGCGTCGAAGGCGCCGGGCACGGCGGCGGCGAGCGGGCCGGTGCCCGGGACCAGGTCGAGGCCGAGCGCCTTGTAGTGCGCGACGGTGGCTCCGGCGGGGGCCACGCCCTGGCCGCACAGCACGCGGACCTCGCCGCCCTCCGGCGCGATGATCATCGGCACCTCGCCGGCCGGGCCGTTCAGGTGCGGCTCGACGACGTGCAGGACGAAGCCCGCGGCGACGGCCGCGTCGTAGGCGTTGCCGCCGTCCTCCAGGACCGCCATCGCGGACTGGGAGGCGAGGTAGTGCGTGGAGGACACCATGCCGAAGGTGCCCTGGAGGGTCGGCCGGGTGGTGAACAAGAAGGCTCCTAGCGGGTGGCGGTGCGGGTGTTCGGGATCGTACGAGAGGCCGCGTCCGGGGATGTGCCGTCGTCGGCGACCAGGTGGCAGGAGACCTCGCGGCCGCCGGCAGCGCTTTCGAAGGTCCGCAGGGCCGGTACCTCGGTGCGGCAGCGGTCCACGGCGAGCGGGCAGCGGGTGTGGAAGCGGCAGCCGGGCGGCGGGGCGAGCGGGCTGGGCAGTTCGCCGCTGAGGACGATGCGTTCCCGGGTGCGCTGGGTGACCGGGTCCGGGACCGGCGCGGCCGAGAGGAGCGCCTGCGTGTAGGGGTGCTTGGGGTCGGCGAACAGCTCGCGGGTGGGGGCCTGTTCGACGATCTGGCCGAGGTACATGACGGCGATCCGGTCGGCCAGGTACTCGACGGCGGCCAGGTCGTGCGTGATGAACAGGCAGCCGAAGCCGCGGTCGCGCTGGAGGTCGGCGAGCAGGTTGAGGACGGAGGCCTGCACGGAGACGTCGAGCGCGGAGGTCGGCTCGTCGGCGACCAGCAGATCGGGGTCGACGGACAGGGCGCGGGCGATGGAGATGCGCTGGCGCTGGCCGCCGGAGAGTTCGTGCGGGTGCCGGTCGGCGTGCTCGGGGCGCAGTCCCACCTGGGCGAGAAGTTCCCGTACGCGCGCGTGGGCGGCCTCTTTGTTCTTGGCGATGCCGTGCAGGCGCAGCGGTTCGGCGACGATCTCGCCGACGGTCATCCGCGGGTCGAGCGAGGAGGACGGGTCCTGGAAGACCAGGTGGAAGTCCTTGCGCAGGGGGCGCAGGGCGCGCCGCGACAGGGTGGTCACATCGGTGCCGTTGATGCGGACGGTGCCGCCGGTGGGCTCGTCGAGGCGGACGGCGCAGCGGCCCACGGTCGACTTGCCGCTGCCGGACTCGCCGACGAGGCCGACGACCTCGCCGCGCCCGACGGTGAGGGTGACGCCGTCGGCGGCGCGCACGGTGCCGCCCGCGCCCGCGAAGTGGCGTTCGAGGCCGGTGAGTTCCAGCACGGGGGCGGTGCTCATGAGGCGGTCTCCTGGAGGGTGTGCGGGTGCCAGCAGGCGGCGCGGTGCGCGGCGTCCGCCCCGGCGTCGGCGACGACGGCCTTGAAGCCGGGGCGCGCGCCCGTGCAGGTGTCGTCGGCGCGGGCGCAGCGCGGCGCGAACGTGCAGGCGTCGGGCTGTGCGTCGAGGCTCGGCACCAGTCCGGGGATCTCGGGCAGCCGGTCCTTCGGGGTGCCGGGGCGCAGGACGGCGGAGAGCAGCCCGCGGGTGTAGGGGTGCCGGGGCGCCGCGAACAGCTCGTCGGCCGGTGCCTGTTCGACGGGACGGCCCGCGTACATGACGAGGACGCGGTCGGCGATGTCGGCGACGACGCCGAGGTCGTGGGTGATGAGGACGATGGCGGTGCCCAGCCGTTCGCGCAGCGACTTCAGGACGTCGAGGATGCCCGCCTGCACGGTCACGTCGAGGGCCGTGGTCGGTTCGTCGGCGATGAGCACCGACGGGTCGCAGGCGACCGCGATGGCGATCATCACGCGCTGGCGCATGCCGCCGGAGAGCTGGTGCGGGTACTCGTCGACGCGCTGGGCCGGAGCCGGGATGCCGACCAGGTCGAGGAGTTCCACGGCACGCGCGCGTGCCTCCTGCCTGCTCAGCCCCTGGTGGCGGCGGAGCACTTCGCCGATCTGCCGGCCGATGGTGAGCACCGGGTTCAGGGACGTCATCGGCTCCTGGAAGATCATCGCGATGTCCTTGCCGCGGATCCTCCCGTACGCCTTGTCGTCGGCGCCCGCCAGTTCCCGCTCGCCGAGCCGGATCGAGCCGGAGACGTGCGCGGTGGGCGGCAGCAGTCCCATGACGGCCATCGAGGTGACGGACTTGCCGCAGCCGGACTCGCCGACGACGGCGAGGACCTCACCGGCGTGCAGGTCGTAGGAGAGGTGGTCGACGGCGTGCACGGTGCGGGTGTCGGACACGAAGGAGACCGACAGGTCCCGCACGCTCAGAACCGGCTGGGTCATCGGGTGGCTCCACGGGGGTCGAGGACGTCGCGCAGGCCGTCGCCGAGCAGGTTGAACGCCAGGGTCGCGGCGACCACGGCGAGGCCGGGGAAGACCGCCATCCAGGGCGCGGGCGCGAGGAAGGACTGGGCGGAGGAGAGCATCACGCCGAGGGAGGGCTCGGGCGGCTGGACGCCGAGGCCGAGGAAGCTGAGCAGGGCCTCGCCGATGATGGCGGCGGGGATGCCGACGGTGGCCTGCACGGTGAGCGCGGACGTCGCGTTGGGCAGGATGTGCCGGAACAGGACGGTGGCGTCGCCGCCGCCGTTGGCGACGGCCGCGGCCACGTAGTCGACGTGCTTGAGGCGCAGCGTCTCGGCGCGGGTGATGCGGATGACGGCCGGGATCTGCGAGATGCCGATCGCGATCGTCGCGTTGGTCAGCGACGGGCCGAGGACGGCGGCGAGGCCGACGGCGAGCACCAGGAACGGGAAGGCGAGCATGGTGTCGGTGACCCGGGACACGACGCTGTCCGCGATCTTCCCGTAGTAGCCGGCGAGCAGGCCGAGGGGGACGCCGACGAGGAAGGCGAGGACCACGGCGAGCACGCCGACCTGCATCGAGGCCCGCGCTCCGTAGACGACCCGGGAGAGCTGGTCGCGGCCGAGGTCGTCGGTGCCCAGCCAGTGGGTCCAGCTCGGCGCGCCGAGCACGTGGTCGAAGTCGGGCCGCGCCGGGTCGTAGGGGGCGACGAGCGGGGCGAGCAGCGCGGCGAGGACGAAGACCAGCGCGATGACGGCGCCGGTCATGGCCAGCTTGTTCCTGCGCAGTGCGCGCAGCTTGGCGTTCCCGGTGGCCCGGGCGCGCAGTCCCGTGAGAGCGAGCGTGGTCACCGGGCACCTCCGAGCCGGATGCGCGGGTCGATGACCGAGTACGCCACGTCGACCAGCAGGTTGATGAAGATGTACGCGAACGAGGTGACGAGGACGACGCCCTGGAGGGTCGCGTAGTCACGGGTGAAGACGGCATCGATGGTGAGCTTGCCGAAGCCGGGGAGGACGAAGATCTGCTCGGTGACGACCGCGCCGGAGATCAGGTGGCCCAGTTGGAGGCCGAGCACGGTCACGACGGTGACGAGGGAGTTGCGCAGGGCGTGCCCGCCGACGACCTCCCGGCGGGAGAGTCCCTTGGCGCGTGCCGTGCGGACGTAGTCGGCGGAGAGCGAGTCGAGCATGGCGGCGCGGGTCTGCCGCATGACGACGGCGGCGAGCCCGGAGCCGAGCACGATCGCGGGCAGCACCATGCGCCGCAGGTTGTCGACGGGGTCGGTGCCGAAGGGGACGTAGCCGGAGGCCGCGAAGACGGGGACGGCGATGGCGAACGCGAGCACCAGGACGATGCCGAGCCAGAACGTCGGGATCGAAAGGCCCAGCAGGGCTAGGGCGTTGGCGATCCACTCGGCGGGCCTGCCGCGCCGTACGGCGGCGACGATTCCGGCGCCGATCCCGAGGACGATGGCCAACAACAGTGCGAGGGCGGCGAGTTCGAGGGTGACGGGCAGCGCTTCGCCGATGGCGTCGGCGACCGGCAGGCCGGTGCGCGAGGAGGTGCCGAGGTCGCCCTGGAGGGCGTGGCCGATGAAACGCCCGTACTGGACGACGATGTTGTCGTCGAGGCCGTACTCGCTGCGGATCGCGGCGAGCGCCTCGGGGCTGCGCTCCTCACCGGCGAGGGCGAGCGCCGGGTCGCCGGGCAGGGCGCGGATGCCGGTGAAGACGACGATCGAGACGAGGAAGAGGGTGATGAGGGACTGCCGGACGCGGGTCAGGACGTACTTGGCCATCGGGTGACCGGCGAGCGGTCCGGGCTTCTTCAGGGACATCTGGGCGGTCGTCACTTGGCGTACCCCGCATCCTTCACGCGGATCAGGCCGTCGCCGTAGACGTGGATGCCCGCGACGTCCTTCCCTGCGACGACGTAGTTCTTCTGGCGGTAGAGGTAGATGAGGGCGTGCGCGGCGTTCACCCGGCGGGTCAACTCGGCGTAGATCCGGTTGCGTTCGCCGGTGTCGGACTCGGTGCGGCCGCGCGCGATGAGGGCGTCGACCTTCGGGTCGCCGTAGCCGTAGGCGTTCATGGCGCCCCGTGTCTGCAGGAAGCTGGCGATGTTGCCGTCGGGGTCGAGCCGCCCGGACCAGCCGCTGTTGAAGGCCTGGTACTGGCCCGCGTCGGTCTCCTCCAGCATCGTCGCGTACTCGGTGGGCCGCAGCGTGACGGCGAAGCCGGCGTCCTTGGCCATGGCCTGGATGACCTGGCCGATGCGGCTCCACTCGGGGGTGGTGGAGGTCTTCAGCTCGATGTGCACCGGCGTCTTCACCCCCGCCCGCTTCAGCAGTTTCCTGGCGGCGGCCACATCGCGCTCGGGGCACCGCGACGCGCGTACGCCGGGCGCGATCGCCGACTCCGGGGAGACGGGCCCGCAGGCGGGCTCGTACATGCCCTGGAAGACGACCTTGTTGATGAGGTCGCGGTCGATGGCCAGGTCGAAGGCCTCGCGGACGCGGACGTCGCCGGCGAGCGGGCTGTCGATCGTGCCGGGCTTCGCGCCGAGGCCCTTGACGTTGCCGACGTTGATGCCGATGCCCTGGTAGCCGAGCGAGGGCGAGTTGAACAGCTGGAGCTTCGCGTCGGTCAGTGCGCTCTTCACGTCGACGGGGCCCATCTGGTCGCCGACCTGGACGTCGCCGGAGCGCAGGTTGGCGAGGCGGACACTGCCGTCGGGGATCGGCTTGTAGATCACCTTGTCCAGATGGACGGCGTCGGCGTCGTAGTAGTGCGCGTCCTTGGTCAGGACGATGCGGTCGCCGCCGACGCGCTCGGAGAAGGCGAACGGGCCGACGCACGAGGGGTGGTTGGTGAAGTTCTTGCCGTACTTCTTGAGCGCGGTCGGCGACATCACCATGCCGGCGCGGTCGGCGAGGACGGCGGTCAGCGGCACGTAGGCCTGCTTGAGGGTGAGCTTCACGCTGTACGCGCCGGTGGCCTGCGCCGACTTCAGCGGCGCGAGTTCGGTGGCGCGCGCGGAGCCCGGGAGGTCGCGGTGGCGCAGCAGCGAGGTGACGACGGCGTCCGCGTCCAGCTTGGTGCCGTCGCTGAACGTGGCGTCCTTGCGGACGTCGAAGGTGACGGTGCGGCCGTCGGCGGAGACCTTCGGCCGGGCCGTCGCGAGCTGCGGGACGATCTCGCCGTCGGCGTCGGTGTCGTAGAGCTTCTCGCACATGCCCGCGAAGACGGTGCGGCCCACGAGGGTCTGGGCGAGGGTCGGGTCCAGCTTGTCGGGGTCCGCGTTGAGCGCGACCGTGAGGGTGCCGCCGTCGCGTACGGGGCGGTCGTCGGTCATGCGCTCCCCGCCGACGTCGGTGGCCGAGGACTGCAGGGAGCCGCAGCCCGCCGTCAGGGACATCACCAAGGCAACTGCCGTGCAGGCAACCGCTGTTCGGCGCACGAGGGCATACCTCCGCCAGGGAAGGGGATCCGCAGGGGCCCATGACGGATCACGGGACGCCTGTGGGCGATCAAGGAATACCGCAGAACGTATTTCGCATACAGTCCGCAGGACAAGGGGGTTGTCCGGATGCCGGACCGCTTTCTGTGAAGATTGAATGAGTGGACCCGACATCCAGGGAGAAGAAGTCCGAGAACGGACAGGGCCCGGGCCGAGTCCATCGACTCGGCCCGGGCCCGGGCGGCTCAGCGGGGGTGGCGGGTCAGCTGTCCACCCAGCCGTGCTTGCGTCCGCTCTGCACCAGCTCGCGGCGGATCGTCAGGATCTGCTCGCCCGTCAGGGAGGGGGCGGCGCGCAGCAGCAGCTCGGTGACCTCGTTGGTGAACTCGTCGACGCGCAGCACGTCGCAGAGCACGTCGTCGCCGTCGGCCGAGCCGTGCCGGCCGCCCGCCACCGGCACGGACGCGCCCTCGGCGAGCTGGACCGAGGACGCCTTCGGGCCGCGGTCGCCGTCCTCGATGTCGAAATCGACCTTCAGCCCGATGCGCAGATAGGACTCGGGGATGAGGAGGTCGTTCACATGCAGGAAGACGTCCTCACCGCCGTCGTCCGGAGCGATGAACCCGTAACCACGCGCCCCGTCGAAGCGCACCACACGACCAGCGACCACCCTGACCCCCAACCACCACGGCGGACCCGGCGTCCGCGCCCTCAGCAACCTTCGTTTCGGATCCTAGCGGGCGGCTCTCAGCGCTCGTGCCAGGCCGTCGTGCCGAGTCGTCCGGTGCTGCCGAGGTCGAGCGGCGGCTCGGGGGTGACCGTCCGGGCGGCGCCGGCGATGCCCGGATCGACCGTCACACGGTCGACGGTGACGGGCGGGTTCGTCGTGTCGGCGTAGGTGTTGCGCCAGGCCAGGACGGAGATCGCGCTCTCGCCGCGGCGAAGTGTGAGGCGGTGCGGTCCGGGGTCCGCCACCGCGTCGGTGACCTGTCGGGTGCCCCGGAGGACGCGGACGCTCTCGATGGGGGTGCCGTCGGACTCGGCCAGCCGCAGTCGCGGATACCCGGAGAGCGCGACCGTGCCCGTGCCGCAGTTGGTGAGGGTGAGCCGGAGGGCCCGCAGCCCCAGGGCGGCGTCGGCCGCACCCGCCGTGATCCGCACCCCGGAGCCGGGGCAGGGGCCGGTCGGCGCGGCGGTCGTGGGCGGCGCGGTCCGGACCGTGCCGTACTGCGGCGCGCTGGGGTCGAGCTTGTCGAGGTGCACCCGGCCGAGGTCCGTGCCGCTGCTCGACGGCGAGGCGGCAGGCCCCGCGGGCGCGGCGTCGCCGGACGTCTGTGTGCCGCACCCCGTCACGAGCAGCGCGGCGGCGGTGAACCCAGCGGCGCGCGTGAGGACGGCCCTCCCCCTGATCATCATGGGCCGATCCTAGGCGGCTCCTTCCCCGGCGCCCCGGGCGCGTGCGGTCACCAGGCCCGATTCGTAGGCGAACACGACGAGTTGCGCCCGGTCCCGGGCGCCCAGCTTGGTCATGGCGCGGCTGATGTGCGTCTTGGCGGTGAACGGGCTGATCACCATGTGCGCGGCGATCTCCTCGTTGGTGAGGCCGCGGGCGGCGAGCGCGGTGACCTCGCGCTCGCGCGGGGTGAGGTGTTCGAGGCCGGGGGCCGTCGCCCGGTCCGGTGGCCGTGCGACGAACTCGCCGATGAGGCGGCGGGTGACGGACGGCGACAGCAGGGCGTCGCCGCGTGCCACGACCGCGACACCGGCCAGCAGGTCGTCGGGCTCGCTGTCCTTGAGCAGAAATCCGGAGGCGCCCGCGCGCAGCGCCTCGAAGACGTATTCGTCGAAGGCGTAGTTGGTGAGCATGACGACGCGCACGGCGGCAAGGGCCGGGTCGGCGGCGATCCGGCGCGTCGCCCCGATCCCGCTCTCGCCCGGCATCTGGACGTCCATGAGCACGACGTCCGGCACGGTCTCCCGCACGAGCGCGACCCCGGCCGCGGCGTCCCCGGCCTCCCCGACGACCTCGATCCCGTCCTCGGCGTCGAGCAGCGCCCGGAATCCGGCCCGCATCAGCGCCTGGTCGTCGACGAGCGCGACCCGGACGACAGGGCCGGCCGGGCGGTGCGGCGCGGTGTCGGTCACGGGGCGGCCCCGAGCGGCGTGCGGTGCGGGGCGGCGCTCCCGGTCCCGGACGGGACCGGGCCGTCGGCGCCGCCGGGATCCGTCGGCAGCACCGCGCGTATCTCGAACCCTCCCCCGGCGCGCGGTCCCGCCGTCAGCGTGCCGCCGCCCGCCGTGACGCGCTCCCGCATGCCGGTCAGGCCGGTGCCCTCGGCCGCCGGGCGGTCCTGGTCCGCCGTGCCCTCGTCCGTCACCCGCACGGTCACCTCGGTCTCCCCGTAGGCCAGCCGCACGTCGGTGCGGGCGGCGCCGCCCGCGTGCCGTGCCACGTTCGTCAGGGCTTCCTGCACGATGCGGTAGACCGTGCGGTCGAGGTGCGGCGGCAGGGTTCGCTCGCGGCCGGTGACGGTGAGCGTGACGGGGATCCCGGCCGAGCGGGCGCGCTCCACGAGCAGCGCCGGGGTGCCGGTGGGCTCGTCGGTGCGCAGCACGTCGAGCGTCGCCCGCAGTTCGCGCATCGCCTCACCGCTGGCCTCCTGGATGGCGAGCAGCGCGGGAGGTATCTCCTCGCCGCGCTTGCGGGCCAGGTGCACCGCGACCCCGGCCTGGAGCTTGACGATGGAGATGTTGTGGGTGAGGGAGTCGTGCAACTCCCGTGCGATGCGCAGTCGTTCCTCTCCCGCGCGGCGCAGTGCGGCCTCCTCGCGGGTGCGCTCGGCCTCCAGCGCGCGCTGTTCGGTCTGATGGAGGTACGCCTGCCAGTTCTTGTCGGCGAGGCCGGTGACGACCGCGCACAGGAACCACCCCGCGAGCAGCATCGCCCGGCCGGTGGCCCCGTCGGCGGCCAGGGCGTCCCGCGTGATGTACACGGCGAGGAATCCCCCGGCGACGGCCGCGCCGAGCGCCCGGTGCCCCGCGCGGGAGGCGGTGTGCACGGCCGCGATCACCGGCAGCGCGGCCAGCGGCCCGGGGTGCGCGGCCACGACGTACGCCGTGGTCGGGGCGGCCGACCCGAGCAGCACGGTGCGGGGCGCGTGCCGATGGGCGGCCAGGATCGCGGCGGCCGCCGCCATCAGCGCGTACCCCGCCGGTGGTGCGCCGTCGCCGAGCGCGGCCCCGAGGACCACCACCGTGCCGATGACGACGGCCAGTGCCGCGTCGGCCGCGTACGTCCGCATCCCGATCCCCCTCGTCAGGCCCCGCTCCCGCTCACGTCCCCCTGCTCGTTCCGAGGCTAGAGGCCGCCACCGACATCGGCGTCCGCCGCGAGGACGGGAGCGGCGGTCCGCCTACTCCCCGGGGAGTAGGCGGGGTTGGGCTCCGGCGTACGACGCCGGGGGCCGGGGCGCGGGGCGAGTCTGGGACCCGTTCCGCAGCAGCCGCACCGCATCCTCCAGGAGTCCTCATGTCCGGCCCCTACCGCTACACCGAACCGCCCTCCCCCAAGTCCGCCACCGGCACCACGGCGGCCGTCTACGCGCAGGCCGACGCCGACTTCGGCATCCCGAAGCCCGCCACCCTGGTCGTGCTCGCGTCGGCGCCCGAACTGCTCGCGCCCACCTGGTCGCTGCTGCGCGAGTCGCTGATCGCGGGCAGCGGTTCGCGCGCCGACCGGGAGCTGGTCGCGGCCGGTGTGTCGCAGGCGAACCGGTGCCCGTTCTGCGTGGACGCGCACGCCGTGCTGCTGCACGCGCACGGCGACCCGGCGCTCGGTGAGGCGGTGGCCCGCGGCACGGATCCGGGTGACGAGCGGGCGGCGCGGATCCTCCGGTGGGGCCGGGACACCCGGGTCCCCGGCGCGCCCGCTCTCGCGCCGCCGCCGTTCCCGCGCGCGGACCTCGCGGCGCAGCTCGGCACCGCGCTCGCCTTCCACTTCATCAACCGGATCGTGTCCGCCCTGCTGACCGAGAACCTGCTGCCCGCGGGCGCCCAGCGCTGGCGGGCGGTGCGCGCCCTCGCGGGCCGCGGTGTCTCCGGTGTCGTCCGGGCCGCGCACGCTCCGGGCAGGTCCCTGCCGCTGCTCGACGCGCTGGAGCCCGGGCCCGGCTGGGCGGCAGGCAGCCCGGTCGGGCCCGCCTACGCGGCGCTGCGCACGGCCGCCACGAAGGGCGCCGGGCTGCTCGACGACGCCGACCTCGGCCTCGTGCAGCAGACCGTCGCGCGCTGGGACGGCACGCATCCGCCCGCCGTGTGGCCCGGGCTGCCGGACCGCGAGGAACGACCCGGCGCACGCCTGGCGCTGCTCGCCGCGCTGGCGCCGTACCGGATCACGGACGCGGACGTCGCGGCGTGGCGGGTGCCGCCGTACACCGATCACTGCCTGGTGCATCTCGTCGCGTACGGGGCGTTCGCCGCCGTGGACCGGATCGAGTCCGCGCTGCCCGCCGCCCTCGTCGGCCGCTTGGAGACCCGATGACCGTCACCGCCAATCACCGGCAGGCCCACGCCTGGAACGGTCCGCTCGGCCGGCACTGGGCCGCGCAGGCCCGGCGGTTCGACGCGCTGCTCGGCGAGGCCGACGAGGCCCTGTTCGCCGCCGCGGCGATCGGCCCCGGCGACCGGGTCCTCGACATCGGGTGCGGGGCGGGCGCGACGACCCGCGCCGCGGCCCGGCTCGCGGCGCCGGGGCACGCGGTCGGCGTGGACATCTCCGCCCCGCTGGTGGACCGGGCGCGGGCCCGCACCGCCGAGGAAGGGGTGCCGGGCGCGTCGTTCGAGCTGGGGGACGCGCAGGCGCACCCGTTCCCGCCGGGCGGCTTCGACGTGGCGATCAGCCGCGGCGGGGTGATGTTCTTCGAGGACGAGGCGGCGGCGTTCGCGAACGTGGCGCGGGCGCTGCGCCCGCGCGGACGGCTCGTCTTCGTCTGCCCGCGCCGGCCGGGCCCGGACTCCGAGGAGGGCGCGGCGCTGGCCCTGTTCGCCCGGCACCTCGCCGAGGGCACCGAGGGCCCGGCGGCGCCGGACCCCGACGTCCACGCGGCGTATGCCGCGCACTCGGCGATGGCGTCGCTGTCCGAGCCGTACCGGGTCCATGCGGCGCTGCACCGCTCCTTCACCGGGATCGCGGTCAATCCGCTGGACGTCCACACCCACTGGGGTGATTCGCCCGCCGACGCGGTCGACTTCCTGCTGTCGCGCGCGCCCCGGCGCCGCGTGCCCGCCGCGACGCGCGCCGTGCTGGAGGACACGCTCCGGCCGTACGCGACCCCGCGCGGAGTGCGGACGCGGGCGGGGGTGTGGCTGGTGTCGGCCGTACGCCGGGACGATGCCCGAGCGTGATGCTCAGGTGACAGAAGTAGCGGTACCGGTCGCACAGCAACCCGTGTGAGACTGGCTTCCCCCACCCCACCCCCGACGTAAGGGACGTACACCGTGCGTTCTCTCCCGCTCCCGGTCACCCTGGCCGTCCGGCTGCTGCCCGTCGGCATCCTCGCCTGTGTCGGCTGGGCCTGGTCCACCGGCCCGATGTCCGAACCCGCGGCCAAGGACACGCACGACGCGGCGCCGCAGGCTTCGGACGCCCCGTCGAGCCCCAGCGCGAGCGTGGCGGCGAAGTCGTACGCGAAGCCGCCCGCGCCCTGCGGCACCGTCGCGGCCAAGACGGTCTCCTCGCTGGTGCCGGGGGCGAAGACGGCCGGCAAGGAGCTGTCGGCGACGGACGAATCGGTTCGCCGCGGCTGCTCCTGGAGCGCGCTGAAGGGGTACGACTACCGCTGGCTCGACGTGTCCTTCGAGGTGAAGGGCTCCGACACGCTGGCGCAGCAGGCGTACAAGGACGACAACAGCGACTCGAAGGCCAGTTCGCTCGCCGGCCTCGGGGACGAGGCCCGGGTCACGAGCTCGCTCACCACGAAGGACAAGCAGGACACCCGCGAGTCCGTGGTGACGGTCCGCAAGGGCAATGTGCTGGTGACCGTCACCTACAACGGCAGCGACTTCGAGTCCAAGGGCGCGCCGGCGAACGACACCATGATCAAGGGGGCCCGGAAGGCGGCCGGGGACGCGGTGGCCGGCCTGGGTTCCGCGGGCTGACCGACCGTCCCGCACCCCGCGGAGGACTGCCTCTCACGCCGCCCTCCTCCCGTCTGTGCGTCCCACGTAACCCCTGTCGTCGGGCGTCGGAGACAGCCGCGTAACGGACCCTTCGTACGGTCGGAACCGGACGGCCGAGCACATCGGCGCGGAACGATCATGAAGGGGCGGGGTGCCTGTGGCCGCGCCGGACTCGCGGGAGAGCAGTGCGGAGCAGGTGCGGACGGTGTGCTCGTACTGCGGTGTGGGCTGCGGTCTCGTCCTCGACATCGGGGTGGGAGCGGACGGCCGCCGTACGGTACTGAGGGCGTCCGGCGACAAGAAGCATCCGGCGAACCGCGGCCGGCTGTGCACGAAGGGCGCGACCACCGCCGATCTGCTCGCCGCCCCCGGCCGCCTGACGACCGCACTGGTGCGCCCGGCGCGCGACGCGGCCCAGGCGCCGGTCGCCGTGGACACGGCGGTGCGGGAGACGGCGCGGCGGCTGCGCGCCGTCGTCGACACGCACGGCCCCGACGCGCTCGCCTTCTACGTGTCGGGCCAGATGAGCCTGGAGGCGCAGTACTTGGCGAACAAGCTCGCCAAGGGGTTCGTGCGCACGAACCAGATCGAGTCCAACTCCCGGCTGTGCATGGCCAGTGCGGGCACCGGCTACAAGCTGTCGCTCGGGGCGGACGGGCCGCCCGGCTCGTACGAGGATCTCGACCGGGCGGATGTCTTCCTCGTCATCGGCTCCAACATGGCCGACTGCCACCCGGTGCTGTTCCTGCGGATGATGGATCGGGTGAAGGCGGGCGCGAAGCTGATCGTCGTCGATCCCCGGCGCACCGCGACCGCCGCCAAGGCCGACCTCTTCCTGCAACCGCGGCCGGGCACGGACCTTGCGCTGCTCAACGGCCTGCTCCACCTGCTGCACGAGAACGGCCACACGGATCCGGACTTCATCGCCCGGCACACCGAGGGCTGGGAGGAGCTGGTGCCGTTCCTCGCCGGCTACTCCCCCGCCGCCGTCGCCGAGGTGACCGGGCTCGCCGAGGACGACCTGCGGACGGCGGCCCGGCTGATCGGCGAGGCGGGCGAGTGGACGAGCTGCTGGACGATGGGGCTCAACCAGTCCACGCACGGCACCTGGAACACCAACGCGCTGATCAATCTCCATCTGGCGACGGGCGCGATCTGCCGTCCGGGCAGCGGACCGTTCTCGCTGACCGGGCAGCCGAACGCGATGGGCGGCCGCGAGATGGGCTACATGGGGCCCGGTCTGCCGGGCCAGCGGTCCGTACTCGTCGACGCGGAGCGGGAGTTCGTCGAGGACCTGTGGGAGCTCGACCGCGGCACGCTGCGCGCCGACGGCGTCGGCCGGGGCACCGTGGAGATGTTCCGGAGGATGGCCGACGGCGACATCAAGGCGTGCTGGATCATCTGCACCAACCCGGTGGCGTCCGTCGCCAACCGCCGCACGGTCATCGAGGGCCTGGAGGCGGCGGAATTCGTCGTCGCGCAGGACGTGTTCGCCGAGACGGAGACGAACGCGTACGCCGACGTGGTGCTGCCCGGCGCCCTGTGGACGGAGACCGAGGGCGTCCTCGTCAACAGCGAGCGCGGCCTCACGCTCGCCCGGGCCGCCGTCGATCCGCCCGGCGAGGCGCGGGCGGACTGGGAGCTGATCGCGGCCGTCGCCCGGGAGATGGGGTACGCGGACGGGTTCTCGTACACGAGCGCCGAGGAGATCTTCGAGGAGCTCAAGCGGGCCTGGAACCCGGCGACGGGCTGGGACCTGCGCGGGGTGAGCCACGAGCGGCTGCGCGCGACGCCCGTGCAGTGGCCCGCCGCGCGCGCGGACGGGCCCGAGCGCAATCCGATCCGCTACGTCGACGAGGACGGCGTGCCGACGTTCCCGACGGCGAGCGGACGTGCCGCCTTCCACGCCCGGCCGCACATACCGGCGGCGGAGATGCCGGACGACGACTACCCGTTCACGCTGAACACCGGTCGGCTGCAGCACCAGTGGCACACGCTCACCAAGACGGCGAAGGTGGCCAAGCTCAACAGGCTGAACCCCGGGCCGTTCGTCGAACTGCACCCGCTCGACGCGGAGTCGCTCGGGGTGCGGGACGGCGACGCGGTGGAGGTCGCCTCGCGGCGCGGCCGGGCGGTGCTCCCCGCGGTCGTCACCGACCGCGTGCGGCAGGGCTGCTGCTTCGCGCCGTTCCACTGGAACGACCTGTTCGGCGAGTACCTGAGCGTCAACGCCGTCACGAACGACGCCGTCGACCCGCTGTCGTTCCAGCCCGAGCTCAAGGTGTGCGCGGTGTCGCTCACGAAGGTGGCGGCGGCCCCGCCCGCCGAGACGCCACGGCCCGAAGCGGCCTCCTCCGTCGGGCCGTTCGGCCTGGAGACCGCACCGCCCCCGGTGCTCTCCGCGCAGGAGCGGCAGTATCTGGTCGGCTTCCTCGCGGGGATCCCGTCCGGAACGCCGGGAGTGCCGGTGCTGCCGTCGTCGGCGCCGTTCAGCGCCGAGCACGCTCTGTGGGTGAACGGGGTGCTCGCGGGGATGTACTCGCGTGCACCCGAGCCGGCCGCATCGGTGTCCCGTCAGCAGATAGTCGTCCTGTGGGCGTCGCAGACGGGGAACGCCGAGGACTTCGCGGGCGTCACCGAGCGCCGGCTCACCGCCGCCGGGCACGCTGTCTCCCTCGTCGGCATGGACCGGGCCGATCTCGGCGCCCTCCCGGCCGGCGCAGATCTGCTTCTGATCACCAGCACTTTCGGCGACGGCGACGCTCCCGACAACGGCGCCGGGCTCTGGGAGACGCTGGCCGCACCCGACGTCCCGCGCCTGGAGGGCCGCCGCTACGCCGTGCTCGCCCTCGGCGACTCCTCCTACGACGACTTCTGCGGACACGGCCGCCGGCTCGACCGACGGCTCGGCGAGCTGGGCGCGCTGCCGCTCGCGCCCCGCACGGACTGCGAGCCCGACTACGAGGACTCGGCGCACGCCTGGCTCGACCACGTCCTCGCGGCACTCTCCGCCCCGCCGGAACCCGCCCCGGCAGTGGCCGCCGCCCCCAGGACCGGCGCGCGGCGACCGGCCCGGCCCGTCCCGGTCACCGCGCGCCTCACCGGCAACCGCCTGCTGAGCGGACCCGGTTCGGGCAAGGAGGTGCGCCGGTTCACCTTCGACACGCGGGACAGCGAGACCCCGTTCACGTACGAGGCCGGGGACGCGCTCGGTGTCCGGCCGCTCAACTCCCCCGACCTGGTGGCGCAGTGGCTGACGGTCACCGCCCTCACCGCGCACACCGAGGTCACCCTGAAGGACATCGGCCGCGCCCCGCTCGACGAGGCCCTGCTGCGCCATCTGGACATCACCCGCATCACCCCGGACCTGCTGCGCTTCGTCACCGAACGGGCCCGCGATCCAAGGGAGTTGAAGAAGCTGCTGCGGCCGGACAACAGGGACGGACTCGCCCGGTGGTCGTGGGGGCGGCAGGCGATCGACGTCGTCGCCGAGCACGCGGTGAAGGCCGACGCCCAGGAGTGGGCCGACGTCCTCGGCCGCCTCCAGCCGCGCCTGTACTCCATCTCGTCGAGCCCACTCACCGATCCGCGGCTGGTCTCCCTGACGGTCTCCGTCGTGCGCTACGAGAACGCCGAAGGCCGGCCGCGGCAAGGGGTGTGCTCCCCGTTCCTCGCCGACGCCGCGCCCGGCACCGCCGTCCCGGTCCACGTGAAGGCGGCCCCGGCCTTCCGCCCGCCGGCCGACTCCGCGACCCCGACGGTGATGGTCGGCCCGGGCACCGGGGTGGCGCCCTTCCTGGGCTTCCTCGACCAGCGCCGGGTGCTCGGCCACCGCGGGCCCAACTGGCTCTTCTTCGGCGAGCAGCACCGCGCCACCGACTTCTACTACGAGCAGGAGCTGGCCGCGCACCTCGCCGACGGCACCCTCACCCGCCTGGACACCGCGTTCTCCCGCGACCAGCGCGCCAAGGTGTACGTGCAGGACCGGATGCGCGAGCACGGACCGCAGTTGTGGTCGTGGCTGCAGGACGGCGCCCGGTTCTACGTCTGCGGCGACGCCTCGCGCATGGCCAAGGACGTCGACCGGGCACTGCGCGACATCGCGGTGGCCCACGGCGGGCTCGACGAGGCGGGGGCGACGGCGTACGTGAAACAGCTCGCGGCCGACAAGCGGTACGTCCGCGACGTCTACTGAGACTGCCTGGAGTCCCCAACTCGGCTACCTCCAGGGCCCGTTGGAGGAGCGGACGATGAAGGTGTGCGCCAGACGATGATCGGCGATGAGAGGCGCAGCCAGCCCGGTGACGAGCGGCGACGCGCACCAGGACGACATCAGCGAGCGGATCGTCTACGTCGCCGGGGTCGGACGCAAGGAGTAACGGCCACGGGAACCGTCATGTGACCGCCTGCAGCTCCGCGCGCGCGGTCCGCCGGGCCGCGGCCCGGTCGGGGTCGAGCGCGGGGACGGCCGCGAGGAGTGCCTTGGTGTACGTCTCCCGGGGGTGGGCGTACACCTGCTCCACCGGTCCTTCCTCCACGATCCGGCCGTGCCGCATCACGGCGACCCGGTCGCTGACCTGCCGTACGACGGCGAGGTCGTGCGCGATGAAGACGAGGGACAGACCCAGCTCCTGCTGCAACTCGGCCAGCAGCGAGGTGACATGGGCCTGCGTGGTCACGTCGAGGGCGGACACGGCCTCGTCGCAGACGATGAGGTCGGGCTCGGCGGCGAGGGCCCGGGCGATGCCGACGCGCTGGCGCTGGCCGCCGCTGAACTCGTGCGGATAGCGGTCGTAGTGAGCGGGGTCGAGACCGACCCGGCGCAGCAGCCCGGCGACCCGGGCGCGGACGGCGGCCTCGTCGCGCTGTCCGCCCGCCCGGAGCGGGTCGGCGACCGACTCCCCGATGGAGCGGCGCGGGTTGAGCGAGGAGACGGGGTCCTGGAAGACCATCTGGACCTTGGCCCGGCGGGTGAGATCGCCGGAGGTGGGGTCGAGCAGTCCGACGAGGATGCGGCCGAGGGTGGTCTTGCCGCTGCCGCTCTCCCCGACGACGCCGAGGGTCTCGCCGCGGTGGACGGTGAGCGAGACCCCGTCGACGGCGGCGTGCGCGGCCGCGCCCCGGCCGAAAACGTGCCGGATCCCGGTCGCCTCGACGAGCGGCTCCCCCGTGTCGCCGGGCGGCGCAGGCCGCTCGTCCCGCGGTGCGTCGCCGTCCGGGATGCGCGGTACGGCCGACAGCAGTGCCCGCGTGTACGGCTCGCGCGGGGCTCCGAGGACCTCGCGCACCGGGCCCCGCTCGACCGCCCGCCCGTGCTGCATGACGAGCACGTCGTCGACCGACTCGGCGGCGACGCCCACGTCGTGCGTGACCAGGATCAGGCCCATGCCGGTCTCCTGGCGGAGCTGGTGCAGCAGGTCGAGGATCTGGGCCTGCACGGTGACGTCCAGGGCGGTCGTCGGCTCGTCGGCGATGAGCAGCCGGGGTTCGCAGGCCAGGGCCATCGCGATCAGGGCCCGCTGCCGCATGCCGCCGGAGAACTCGTGCGGCCTGGACCGGGCGCGCCGCGCCGCGTCGGGGATCCTGACCCGGTCGAGGACCTCGACCGCGCGGGCCCGCGCCGCCCGCCGGGAGACCCGGTGGTGGACCCGGTACACCTGGGCGATCTGGTCGCCGACCCCGTAGTACGGGTCCAGCGAGGACAGCGGGTCCTGGAAGACCATCGCCGCCCTCGCGCCCCGCAGGGCCCGCAGCTGTGCGTCGTCGGCGGCGTTCACGTCGACGCCGGCGACCTCGACGCGGCCGGTGACCCGGGCGCCGGTCCCGCGGTGCAGGCCCAGCAGGGCGTACGCCGAGGCGCTCTTGCCGGAGCCCGACTCGCCGACGACGCCGAGCGCGCCGCCGGGTTCGAGAGTGAACGAGAGGTTCTCCACGGCCCGTACGTCGCCGAAGGAGATGGAGAGGTCGGTGACTGAGACGAGGCTCATGCGAGCACCACCCGTCGGTCGGCCAGCGCCTGGAGGACATCGGCGACGGCGTTGGCGAGGACGACGAAGAACCCGGTGACGAGCACCAGGCCGACGACGACCGGAAGGTCCACGTTCTTGACGGCGTCGACGAGTTCGCGGCAGATCCCCGGGATCCCGAAGAGGGACTCGGTGAGGACGGCGCCGCCGAACATGGCACCGACGTCGAGGGCGCCGAGCGCGATCACCGGGGCGAGCGCGCCGCGCAGCGCGTGCCGGCGCACCAGGACCCGCTCGGCGACCCCGTAGGCGCGGAAGGTGCGCACATGGTCCTCGGCGAGGGTCTCCAGCATCGCCGCGCGGGTCATGCGGGCGTACGGCGCCGCGGAGACCAGGGCCAGCGAGATCCAGGGCAGCAGCAGGTTCCACGCCCATTGTTCGGGATCGTCGGTGAGCGGCACGTAGTCCGGGAACGGCAGGATCTGCAGCGCGGTGACCAGGACGATGATGAGCAGCAGGCCGATGACGAAGACCGGGGTCGCCATGCCGGCCAGGGTGATCCAGGTGAGGATCCGCTCGGTCGGCCGGCCGCGCCGCCACACCGAGAGGATGCCGGTGCCGACGCCGAGCAGCACCCACAGCACGGCGCCGCCGAGGACGAGCGAGGCGGTGGCCGGGAGCTTGGCGAGGATCAGCTGGGTGACCTGCTGGTCGCTCTGGTAGGAGAGGCCGAGGCAGGGCGCGGGGCAGTGCAGCACGCCGGTGCCGGTGGAGTAGTCGCGGCCGGCGAAGAGTGCCTCGACGAAGTGCGCGTACTGCAGGTACAGCGGATCACCGAGGTGCAACTGGGCGCTGACCTGGGCCACTTGCGCGGGCGAGCAGCGCGGACCGCAGGCGATCTGGGCGACGTTGCCCGGGGCGACGTAGAAGGCCGCGTAGACGACGACGCTCAGTGCGAAGAGCACGAAGACCGCGCCCGCGGCGCGCCGGAGCAGGAATCCGGTCATGCGTCCGCCTCCTTCTTGCGGCCGGTGCCGATCCGCAGCCGGGACGCGGCGCGCGGGTCGAGTGCGGTGCGGACGCCCTCGCCGAGGACGGTCAGCGCCAGCACGGTGACGAAGAGCAGCACGGCGGGGATCAGCAGATAGGTGGGCGCCGCCTGGTACCAGGTGTCGGCGTCGCTGAGCATCTGCCCCCAGGACGGTGTGGGCGGTTTGATGCCGACGCCGAGGAACGACAGGGCGGCCTCGACGACGATGTTCGACGGGAAGAGCAGGACGGCGTAGGTGATGACGGGCGCGCCGAGCGCGGGCAGCAGTTCGCGGCGGGCGACCTGCCAGGAGCTCCAGCCGCTGAGCCGGGCGGCGGCGACGTGGTCGCGCGACTTGAGCGACAGCGTCTGGGCCCGGACGATCTTGGAGATGCCCGACCAGCCGATGAGCCCGACCACCACGGCGATGAGCACGGGGCGCGGGAACCCGGCGGGGACGACAGCGAGCGCGCCGAGCGCGATGACCATGATGGGCAGCGCGACCACGACGTCGGTGATGCGGCTGAGGACCTGGTCGACGTACCGGTTGCCGAGACCGGCCGCGAGGCCGATGCCGGTGCCGATGACGACCTGCAGCAGGGTCGCGGCGAGCGCGACGCCGAGCGAGACCCGCGCTCCGTACACGACTCGGGCGAACAGGTCGCGGCCGGTGAGGGGTTCGACGCCGAGCCAGTGCTCGCCGCTGATCCCGCCGAACGAACCGAGGGGCACGCCGCCGCTCGCGGAGTCGACGAGGGCGGGGTGGTACGTGGTCGGGTTCTGCCCTTCGAGGGCGCTGAGCAGCGGCGCGGCGAGAGCCACGACGACCAGGAGGGCGACGATCGCGGCGGCGATCAGGGCGGAGCGGCGGGCGCGCAGCCGCCGCCAGAAGGGACGGCCCCCGGAGGCGGGGGCGGCCTCGGCCGCCCCCGCCTCGTCGGCCTTCTCCGCTTCCGTGAGAAGTGCTTCGGACATGGTTACTTGACCGCTGCCTGGGAGACGTCGAGCACACCGGTCCAGTCGCTGATGACGACGTTCTTGACGTCGGCGCCGTACAGGCGCTTGTAGACCGGGTGGAACAGCGGCACGGTCAGCGCCTGCTCACCGACCTTCTCGTCGAGCGCGCCCCACCGCTGTGCGGCGGCCTTCAGGTCGGTCAGCTTGTTGATCTCGTCGATCTCCTTGTTGACCGAGGAGTCGTCCAGCTGGGCCGAGTTGAAGTTGTAGCCGTTCTTGACGATCTGCCGTCCGTCGAAGATCGGCGCGAAGAACGGGCCGCCCGACGGCCAGTCCGCTCCCCAGGCGCTGAGGAAGAAGCCGGGCTCGCTCTTCACGTTGTAGATCGTGTCGGAGTACTTGGTGTCCTCCAGGCCCTGGAGCTTCACGGTGATGCCCGCCTTCGCCAGTGCCTCCTGGACCGCGGTGGCTATCTCGGGGCTGGTGGAGAAGTTCTTGGCGTTGGAGTGCGTGAGGGTGACGGTCAGGCCCTTGGCGTAACCGGCCTCCTTCAGCAGTTCCCTGGCCTTGGCCGCGTCGCCGTTCTTCCCGGCCGGGAAGTGGTCGTACGGGGTGTACCCGAAGGACTTCTGGTCCGGCAGGAACGTCGTGGCGGGCTCGGCGAGCGAGGAGCCGCCGGCCGCGTTGACCACGGAGGACCGGTCGATCGCGTAGGCGATGGCCTGGCGCACCTTCGGGTTGTCGAACGGCTTCACCTTCGGGTTGAAGGCGAGGTAGTTGGTGTAGCCGAAGTGGCCGGTGCCGACGCGGGCGGCGAGGTCCTTGTCGCCGCTGACCTTGGCGAGTTCGGCGGGGCCGAGGTTGGTGTCGGTGGTGACGGCGGCGGCGTCGGCGCCGCGCGAGGCGGAGAGCCGCTGGTTGATGACGGCGGAGTCGAGCCCGGACCGCACGTCGATCCTGTCGGGGTAGGCCTTGCGCTCCTTGTCGGTGGCGGCCGACCAGTACGGGTTGCGCTCCAGGACGAGCCGCTCGCCGTCGCCCTCGTTCTCGACGACCTTGTACGGGCCGGAGGACAGCGGGTGCTCCTCGTACTTGGTCCCCTTGTCCTTGGCCCGGGGCACCGGGGTCGTCTGGGTCTGCGTGGCGAGGTAGGGGAACTCGCCCTCGCTCTTGTCGAGATGGAAGACGACGGTCTTCTCGTCGGGTGTCTCGATCGAGTCGAGGCCCTTCTTGTCCTTGTACGGACCCTGGTAGTCGGCTCCGCCGATCAGCCAGTCGCGCAGGTAGGGCGCGCCGCCGGACAGCTCACCGGCGAACGATCTCTCGATCCCGTACTTGATGTCGGCACTCGTGATCTTCGTGCCGTCCTCGTACTTCAGCCCGTCCTTGAGGTGGTACGTCCACACGGTGGCGTTCTTGCTGGGCGTGCCCAGGTCGGTCGCCAGGTCGGGCACCACCTTGGCGCCGGCCGCGCCGTCCTCGCGGTTGCGCGTGGTGAGCGTACGGAAGACGAGGGAGGGGATGTTGCCGCCGCCGGAGGTGTAGAGCCGCGCGGGGTCGAAGTCCTCCTGGGGAATGCTGTTGAGGACGGTGAGGGTGCCGCCCTTCTTGGGCGCGCCCGCGGCACCGGAGCCGGAGGCCTTGCCGTCCTGGGGGCCGCACGCGGCCGCGCCCACAGCCACGACGGAGACGGCCAGGGCCGCTGTCAGGCGGCGCGATATGACGGACGGTTGGCGCATGGGAGGTGACCTCTCGGAAGTCTGGCTGCGGGGATGTTGCGCGCAGGCAGCGGCGAGAGCGATCACACGGGAACGACCGGAGGATGAGACGACCGACCGGAATACGGGATGCTGACGTGCCTGCGAGGGATTTCGCGCGCTCGGGCGGGCGTCAGCAACAGTGCACGTCGGAGACACAGTGCCGGGTCACACCGATGAGAGCCAGCTCAATGGCGGCTTGCTCAGGGGTGACGGCGCTGCGGGACATGTCGAGGAATATGGCGCAACGCCGAGAGGGAGTCAACAATTATCGAGACAGGCGTCCCACATAGCGGACGCCCGACCGGCTTAGGCGGTCCCGGCCGCCGCCTCGGCCCGCACTCGGAGCCGCGCGGACGGGAAGCGACCTTCCCCGTCCCACGCGTCACCGCACCCCCAAATCCCCTTCCTGCCGACGGTTTTGACGACCCGCGCGGAATCCGGGCCGCCGCATCGGCAGCTTCCCGGGCGACACGGCGACACGGGGCGGACGTGTGCCATGTCACACACGGAGGCCGCGCCCTAGACCCGCTGCCGCCCGCCCGCCATCAGCGCGACGTACACGATCAGCGAGGTCCCGAGTCCCACGGCCCAGCCGTAGTCGGCCAGCGGCTTCAGGAACGGGACGATGCCGTCCACCGGGAACGGCCCGGCCTTGTCGCCCTTCGCGTCGAGCGTCGAGTACGACCCGCCGACGGCGAGCAGGCCGCCGACCGCGAAGGCCACGACGGCCCGCCAGTTCCAGCCGCCCGAGTACCAGTACCGGCCGCCCTCCACATACAGGTCGGCCAGGTGCAGCACGGTCCTGCGGACGATCCAGTAGTCCGCGATGAGGATGCCGGCGACCGTGCCGAGCAGCCCGCCCACGACGCCGAGCCACGTGAAGATGTAGAGCTCGGGCGTCGAGGTGAGCTTCCACGGCATCACCAGGACACCCACGACGCCCGTGATGATGGCGCCGGTGCGGAAGTTGATGACCTTCGGCGCGAGGTTCGCGAGGTCGTACGCGGGTGAGACGACATTAGCGGCGATATTGACCGAAATCGTCGCCACGAACACGGTGATGAGCGCGAACAGCAGCCCGAAGACATTGTCGGTCTTTCCGGCCAGCGCGACCGGGTCCCAGATGGGGACGCCGTACACCTTCTCGGAGCCGGCCGTCACCAGCACCGACATGAGGGCGAAGAGCGTCATGGTCGTGGGAAGACCCAGAGTCTGCCCGAGGACCTGCGCTCTCTGTCCCTTCCCGAACCGCGTGAAGTCCGGGATGTTCAGCGACAGCGTCGACCAGAAGCCGATCATGCCCATCAGGCCGGGGAAGAAGACCTTCCAGAAGTCCGGGCCCCAGCCGACCTTCGACGGTTCGTGCAGCAGCGGGCCGAACCCGCCTGCCTTGTTCGCTATCCAGATCAGCAGTACCAGCGCGCCGACGAGGACGAACGGCGCCGCCCAGTTCTCGAAGCGGCGCAGGGTGTCCATCCCTCGGTAGATGATGGCCAGTTCGAGGACCCAGAAGATGACGAAGCACAGCCACAGGGTCCACGGGTAGCCGCCGATCCTCCCGGCGTCCGCCCAGCCGCCGAACAGCTTCCCCAGCAGCACGAAGATGCCCTGGCCGCCGATCCACGTCTGGATGCCGAACCAGCAGCAGGCCACCGCCGCCCGCACCATGGCCGGCAGGTTCGCGCCCCGCACCCCGAACGAGGCCCGCGCGAGGACCGGGAAGGGGATGCCGTACTTGGGCCCCGCGTGCCCGGTGAGCAGCATCGGCAGCAGCACGATGACGTTGGCGAGGGCGATGGTCAGCACCGCCTGCTTCCAGTCCATGCCGAGCGCCACCAGCCCCGAGGCCAGTGTCCAGGACGGGATGCAGTGGGCCATGCCGATCCACAGGGCCACGAAGTTGTACGTCGTCCAGCGGCGCTCGGCGAGCGGTACCGGGCGCAGATCGTCATTGGCGTAGCGGCTGCCCGCCGGGTAGGCGTCGGCGGGCAGTTCCACCGCGGGGTGCGGTGATGGGGCCGTGTCGGTCATGAGGCAGTCCGTTCTAGGGAGGTGAACGAGAAAGAGCGGCCGTGCGGAAGCCGTGAACTGCCGTGCTGTGTGGGGAGGTGGAGCGTGGGGGTAAGGGGACGGGCGCTGTCATGCGGTCAGCGCGGGGATGATGTCCTGCCCGTACGCGTCGATGGCCTTCTCCTTCGCGTCGTGCATCGCGTACAGCGCGAACTGGTCCACGCCCAGCTCGCGCAGCGCGCGCAGCTTCTCGATCTGCGCGGACGCCGGGCCGATGAGACAGAACCGGTCGACGATCTCGTCCGGCACGAACCGGGTGTCGGGGTTCCCGGAGCGGCCGTGGTGCGCGTAGTCGTAGCCCTCGCGGGACTTGATGTAGTCCGTCAGCTCGTCCGGCACCATGCCGGAGTGCGCACCGTACTTGGACACCAGGTCGGCGACGTGGTTGCCGACCATGCCGCCGAACCAGCGGCACTGCTCGCGGGCGTGGGCGAGGGCCTCGGGCGAGTCGTCGTCCGTCACGTACGCGGGCGCGGCGACGCAGATCTTCACGTCCGACGGGTCCCGGCCGGCCGCGACAGCCGCGTCCCGCACCGCCTGGACCATCCACCGGGTCAGGAACGGATCGGCGAGCTGCAGGATGAAGCCGTCGGCCTCCTCGCCGGTCATCTTCAGCGCCTTCGGGCCGTACGCGGCCATCCACACGGGAAGTTCGGCGCCGGGACGCACCCACGGGAACTGCACCACGGCGCCGCCGCCGAGGTCGGCCTCGTCGCCGCGGGCGAGCGCGCGGATGACCTTCATCGCGCCGCTGATGCGCGCGAGGGTGTTCGGGGCGCGGCCCGCGACGCGCATGGCGGAGTCGCCGCGGCCGATGCCGCACACGGTGCGGTTGCCGTACATGTCGTTGAGGGTCGCGAACGTGGAGGCGGTGACCTCCCAGGTCCGGGTGCCGGGGTTGGTCACCATCGGGCCGACGATCAGCCGCTCGGTCTCGGCGAGGATCCGGCTGTAGATGACGAACGGCTCCTGCCAGAGCACGCACGAGTCGAACGTCCACCCGTACGTGAACCCGGCGCCCTCCGCCCGCTTCATCAGCTCCACGACCCCGGAGGCCGGCGGGTCGGTCTGCAGAACGAGTCCGAAGTCCATGATGTGATCCCTCGCTTGCTCAGATCAGGTTCAGTTCAGGTACTGACAGGTGGAGCGCGGGGTGTACGTGCCGTGTCCGGCGCGGCCCGTGAACTCCCGTTCGGTGATGACGAGTTCGCCGCGCGAGAGGACCGTCTCCACACGTCCGGTCAGGTGCTTTCCCTCGTACGCGGAGTAGTCGACGTTCATGTGGTGGGTCTCGGCGCTGACGGTCTGCTCGGCGTGCGGGTCGTAGATGACGATGTCCGCGTCGGCGCCGGGCGCGATGGTGCCCTTCTTCGGGTACAGGCCGAACATCCGGGCCGGGGTCGCGCAGGCGATCTCGATCCAGCGGCGGCGGCTGATGTGCCCGTCGACGACGGCCTGGTGCAGGAGGTCCATCCGGTTCTCGACGCCGGGCATGCCGTTGGGGATCTTCGAGAAGTCGCCGCGGCCCAGCTCCTTCTGGCCGGTGAAGCAGAACGGGCAGTGATCGGTGGAGACCACCTGGAGGTCGTTGGTGCGCAGGCCGCGCCAGAGCGCCGCCTGGTGGTCCCTGGGGCGCAGCGGGGTGCTGCACACGTACTTCGCGCCCTCGAAGTCGGGCTCGGCGAGGTTGTCGGTGGACAGGAACAGGTACTGCGGGCAGGTCTCGCCGAAGACGTTCAGGCCCTCGTCGCGGGCGCGCGCCAGCTCGGCGAGGGCTTCCTGCGCGGAGACGTGGACGACGTACAGCGGCGCCCCGGCCACCTGGGCCAGCTTGATCGCGCGGTGGGTCGCCTCGGCCTCCAGGAGGGCCTTCCTGACCTCGCCGTGGAAGCGGGGGTCGGTCTCGCCGCGGGCGAGGGCCTGCTCGACGAGGACGTCGATCGCGATGCCGTTCTCGGCGTGCATCATGATCAGCCCGCCGTTCTCGGCGGCCCGCTGCATGGCGCGCAGGATCTGGCCGTCGTCGCTGTAGAAGACGCCCGGGTAGGCCATGAACTGCTTGAAGGAGGTGACTCCCTCCCCCACCAGCAGGTCCATCTCCTTCAGCGTGTCCTCGTTCACGTCGGAGACGATCATGTGGAAGCCGTAGTCGACGGCGCACTGCCCGTCCGCCTTGGCGTGCCAGGCGTCCAGGCCCTCGCGCAGACTGTGGCCCACGCTCTGGATCGCGAAGTCGACGATGGTGGTGGTGCCGCCCCAGGCGGCGGCCCGCGTCCCCGTCTCGAAGGTGTCCGCGGCGAACGTGCCGCCGAACGGCATCTCCATGTGGGTGTGCGCGTCGACGCCGCCCGGGATGACGTACTTCTGGCTCGCGTCGATGGTGCGCGCGTCCGTCCAGGACGCGGCGGTGTCGCTGCCGCTGGCCGCGAGGGCCGCGACGCGGCCGTCCTCGACGAGGACGTCGGCGTGCATCTCGTCGGCGGCGGTGACGACGAGACCACCGCGGATGACGGTACGGACGGCGCTCATGTTCTCCTCCAGAAGTGCGGCGGTCTTACGGGCGGGTCAGGGGCTCGTACGCCTGCGGGGCACGGTCCCGGTAGAACTGCCAGCGGTCGCGGACCTCGCGCAGTTTGGCCAGTTCAAGGTCGCGCACGACGAGTTCGGGCGCCTTGTCGTCGGCGACCTCTCCGACGAACTGGCCCTCGGGGTCGACGAAGTAGGACGTTCCGTAGAAGTCGTTGTCGCCGTACTCCTCGACGCCGACGCGGTTGATGGCGCCGACGAAGTACTCGTTGGCGACGGCCGCCGCCGGCTGCTCCAGCTGCCACAGGTAGCGGGACAGGCCGCGCGAGGTGGCCGACGGGTTGAAGACGATCTGGGCGCCTTCGAGTCCGAGCGCGCGCCAGCCCTCGGGGAAGTGGCGGTCGTAGCAGATATAGACGCCGATCTTGCCGACGGCGGTGTCGAAGACGGGCCAGCCGCTGTTGCCCGGGCGGAAGTAGAACTTCTCCCAGAAGCCCTTCACCTGCGGGATGTGCGTCTTGCGGTACTTGCCGAGGTAGCTGCCGTCGGCGTCGATGACGGCGGCGGTGTTGTACAGGACGCCCGGCTGCTCCTCCTCGTACATGGGCAGGACGAGGACGATGCCGTGCTCACGGGCCAGGTCCTGGAAGCGGCGGACGATGGGACCGTCGGGGACGGCCTCGGCGTAGGCGTAGAACTCGGGGTCCTGCACCTGGCAGAAGTACGGGCCGTAGAACAGCTCCTGGAAGCACAGGACCTGGGCGCCCTGCGCGGCGGCGTCACGAACGGCCTGCTCGTGCACCTTGATCATGGATTCCTTGTCGCCGGTCCATGCGGTCTGGAAGATCGCGGCGCGGATCACGGGGCTCATCAGGGCCTCCAGCGTGGCGGGATGCTCAGCGGGTCCCCCGACCCGCTTGGGTGTGCCCACGACGATAGGAAGGCGGGGTGCCGCCGCCGAGTTGCACCGTGTCACGTCCGCCGCCGCGTGTCGTTGCACCGTGTCACGCCTGCTGTGCGTCGTGCGCGAGGAGCGCGATGTGGACGGACGCGGCCTGTTCGAAGTCGTCGAGGTCGATGCCGAGCAGGGTCTCGATGGCTTCGAGGCGGCGGTAGAGGGCGGGGCGGCTCATGTGGTGGAGCTGGGCGGTGCGGGACTTGTTGCGGCCGGTGGCCAGGTAGGTGCGCAGGACCGGCAGCAGGGCGTCGGTGTCGTCCGCGCACAGCAGGCCGTCCAGTTCCCGCTCCGCGAACGCCTGGACGCGCGGGTCGTCGCGCAGCAGCCGCATCAGGCCGCGCAGCCGTACGTCGCCGAGGCGGACGACGGCGGGCAGCCCTGATGACGATGCTGCCCCGGCGACGGCGTCGGCGACGTGCAGGGCCTCCTGGAGGGCCGCGGGCACCTCGTCCCAGGTGGTGCGGTCGGGTCCGGCGGCGATCACCGCGGGCTCGCCGGTCTCGGCGTGCAGCCGGGCGGCGAAGTGGGCGGTGAGTGACTGCGCGGCCTGGTCGCGGGCGAGGCTGAGGAGGACGGCCGTGGCACCGTCGGCGACCTCGGCCACCAGCGCGGACAGGCCGAGCAGCCGTACCACGCGGTCGAGTTGGGCCGCGCCGCGGTCGCGGACGACGAGCGGGACGAAGGTACGGCGGTTCACGGGGAGGCCCGCCGCCCGGGCGCGCGGCAGGAAGTGGCGGGCCGGGGCGGTGCCCGAGATCAGGTCGGCCAGCAGGCACCGCGCGGACTGCTCCTCCCAGGTCGCGGACCCCGCGCCGGCGAGCATCCGGTGCAGGACCAGTGCCTCGGCGGCGCGGTCGGCGAGGAGACGGCCGGTGGCGCCGTCGCCGCGGTAGCCGCACAGGACGACCGAGCCCCAGCGTTCGCCGCGTCCGCCGAGGTCGGCGCGGAGCCAGCCCTCGCCGTCGACGCCGCCCGGCTGGCGGGCGATCCGCTCCCAGTCGCGCAGCACGTCGTCGACGGCGGGACGCTCGCCCGCGGTGGCCAGGACACGGTGGGCGAGGTTGGTGACGAGCACCGGGCAGGCGCTGTGCGCGGCGACCTCGTCGAGCAGGGCCTGGAGCGGGGCGCCCGCCGTGATCAGCCCGGTGAGGGCGGTACGGATGCCCTCGGAGAGGCTGACGGCCGCGAACTTCCGCCGCACCAGGCGGGACTGGACCTCCTCGGTGAGTTCGGCGAAGGGGAAGGGGCGGTGCAGGACGACCATGGGCAGGCCGTAGCGCTCGGCGGCGCGGCGCATGTCCTCCGGCGGGGACGGGAAGGCCCGGCCGAGGCCGAGGACCAGGGCCGAGGCCTCCGCGCGGTGCAGGGACTCGATGTACGCGGTCTGCGTGTGCGCGTCGCCGGTGAGGAGGACGCCGGTGGTGAGGATCATCTCGCCGCCGGTGAGCATGACGCCGACGTCGGCGGCCTCCGCCACGTGGACCCAGCGGACGGCGCGGTCGAGGTGGTGCGCCGCCGCGACCACCTCCGGTTCGCCGGCCGCGATGCGTTCCAGGGCGAGTATCTGGCGGACGGACAGGGCGTGTTCGGTGCCGGGTGCGGTGGTCGGCATCGGGCCTCCTCGCCGTGGGGGTTCTGTTGACGGCCGAGTGCGGGTTCGTCGTGGCTGGTCGCGCAGTTCCCCGCGCCCCTACGGGGCTTCTCGCAACGCCCCTTCCAAGATCGCGGCGCCTTCCTCTGCCTCCGCGACTGTCAAGGACAGCGGCGGTGCGATGCGCAGGACGCTCGTGTTGTGGCCGCCGCCCTTGCCGATCAGCAAGCCCGCCTCGCGGCAGGACTCCAGGACCGCGGTCGCCGCCTCGGGGGACGCCTCGTCCGTGCCCGGCCGTGCCAGCTCGACGCCGATCATCAGGCCCCGGCCGCGCACGTCCCGTACGGCGGGGACCTGCGCGGCGATGGCCCGCAGCCGTTCGATGAGGAGGCCGCCGACGCGGCGGGCGTTGCCCTGGAGGTCGTGTTCCAGGAGGTAGGAGAGGTTGGCGAGGCCGGCGGCCATGGTGACCGGGGAGCCGCCGAAGGTGGAGATGGAGTTGGCGTCGAGGCAGTTCATGACGTCGGCGCGGGCGACGACACCGCCGATCGACATGCCGTTGCCGATGCCCTTGGCGAAGGTGAGGAGGTCGGGCGGGCCGGCCTGGTCGTGCGCCTGCCAGCCCCAGAAGTGGTCGCCGGTGCGGCCCCAGCCGGTCTGCACCTCGTCGGAGATCCACAGGATGCCGTGCTCCCGCAGCACCTCGCGGAAGCGGGCGTACAGGCCGTCGGGCGGGGAGGTGAACCCGCCGACGCCCTGGATCGGCTCGGCGATCAGGGCCGCCACGTCCCCGCGGGTCTGGCCGAGCATGTCGCGCAGGTCGGCGACGCAGGCGTCGGTGAACTCGGCGTCGGACAGCGCCGCGTACGGGCCGCGGCTGCGGACGCCCCCGTGGACGTAGAGGGTCTGCAGCGGGGACAGGCTCGTCGGCGACCAGCCCTTGTTGCCGGTGATGCCGATCGCCGAGAAGGAGCGGCCGTGGTAGCTGTTGCGCATCGCCAGGATCTGGTTCGAGCGGCGGTACGCGGTGGCGAGCATCAGCGCCGTGTCGTTGGCCTCCGTGCCCGACGTGGTGAAGAAGACCCGGGCGTCCGGGATGCCGGACAACTGGGCGACGCGCTCGGCGAGTTCGACCATCGGCCGGTCGAGGTAGAGGGTCGACGAGTGGATGATCCGGGACGCCTGCTCGGTGACGGCCTTCGTCACCTCGGGCAGGGCGTGCGCGGTCATCGTGGTGAGGATGCCGCCGAAGAAGTCGAGGTACCTGCGTCCCTCGGCGTCCCAGACGTGGCGGCCCTCGCCGTGCGTCAGCTCGATCGGATCGGCGTAGTAGAGGGCCAGCCAGTCCGGCAGGACGGCGCGATGACGGGCGTGCAGGGAGGTGGTGTTCACGGGTGCGGCGTCCCTTCGTCGATCACGGCTCGGGCGGGGTGCGCGGGTTCGTCGGGGGCTCGGGTCAGGGCTGGACGAGGCCCTCGTAGGCGTCGGGGCGGCGGTCGCGGTAGAACGCCCACTGCTGCCGTACCTCGTCGATGAGGCCGAGGTCCAGATCCCGGACGAGAAGCTCCTCGGTCTTGTCGCTCGCGGCGTCGCCGACGAGCTGTCCGCGCGGGTCGACGAAGTAGGAGGTGCCGTAGAAGTCGTTGTCCCCGTACTCCTCGACGCCGACGCGGTTGATGGCGGCGACGAAGTACTCGTTGGCGACGGCCGCCGCGGGCTGCTCCAGCTGCCACAGGTAGGCGGAGAGTCCGCGCGAGGTGGCCGAGGGGTTGTAGACCAGCTGGGCGCCGTTCAGCCCCAACTGCCGCCAGCCCTCCGGGAAGTGGCGGTCGTAGCAGATGTAGACGCCGATCCGGCCGACGGCGGTGTCGAAGACCGGCCAGCCCAGGTTCCCCGGCTTGAAGTAGTACTTCTCCCAGAAGCCCTTGACCTGCGGGATGTGGTGCTTGCGGTACTTGCCGAGGTAGCTGCCGTCGGCGTCGATCACGGCGGCGGTGTTGAAGTAGAAGCCGGACTGCTCGACCTCGAAGACGGGGACCACGACGACCATGCCGGTCTCGCGGGCGAGGGCCTGCATCCGGGTCACGGTCGGGCCGTCGGGGACGGGCTCGGCCCAGCGGTAGTGCTCCGCCTCCTGGACCTGGCAGAAGTAGGGGGCGTTGAAGACTTCCTGGAACCCGATGATCTTCGCGCCCTGCCGGGCCGCCTCGCGGGCGTGCTCCTCATGCTTGGCGATCATGGATTCGGTGTCGCCCGTCCAGGTGGCCTGGACGAGTGCGGCGCGTACGACGGGGGCCATGAGCCGCTCCTTTGCCTGATCCTCTACGCCCGTAGACCGGGTCGTAGAGGGACGAACGTAAGCCCACCCGGGAGGCTTGCCAAGACCATCGTCGTTAACCCGCTGGATCGATCTCGTTTCTCAGCCGGGCGGGTCAGCGGCGTGGGGCCCCGCGGGTGGCGTCCGGCTCAGGCGGCGTGCCCCGCCAGGCGCAGCGCGTGCAGCACGTCGCGGTGGCGCTCGTCGGTGACGGCGCGGGCCGCGTCGAGCACCAGCGGGACGAGGCGGCCGGGGTCGCACAGCGCGCTGCGGGCCGCCTCCTCGGGGGTGCGGGTGCGTACATAGGCGTCGAGCAGGATCCGGGCCTCGCGCCGCCGTCCGTCGGCGTCGAGTCCGGCGACCGCCGCCCCGATCACCTCGGGCGGACGGCCCACGCCCTGCCGCAGCACCTGGTGTCCGTCGGCACCGCGCCCCGCCGCGGCGAGCGCGTCGGCGGCGTCGACCAGCCGGGCCGGAGGCAGCGACGCGGCCTCCCACAGCAGCGTGGCCCAGTCGGCGTCGAGCCCGGCCCGGTGCAGTTCGGCGGCGAGCAACGGGAGGCGGGCAGCGGGCCAGTTCGCGGCCTCCACGAGGAGGATGTGCGCCTCGCCGCTGCGCGCGGCGGCGCGCAGTTCGAGCAGGGTGCCGACGGTGGCGGCGATGTCCTCGTGGGCGGCGGCGTCGAGGGACCGCGGGGTGCGCGGCGCGGGCGCGGTCTCGTCCTGTGCCCCGGCGAAGCGGGCGCCGGTGGCTGTCGCCGGGGCCGCCGGGAGCGGCGCGTCCGGGGCAGGGCGCTCCTCCGTCTCCACGTCGAGGCCCGCGAAGCGGGCGCTGCCCCGGGGGCGGCGCTTCTTGGACTTGGCGGGCCCGGCCGGCTCGGCGGCGGGCCGGGAAGCCTCCGCGGCCCCGGTGGCGGGCCCGGCCGAGCCGTCGGATGCGGCCGTCCGGGGTGGGGCCTGCGGCTCCGGTTCCACCACGACTCGGCCCAACTCCTGGAGCCGGTAACGGAGTTCCGTGATGCGTGCCGTCGCCCGGTCGTGGTCGTCCCGCGCCCAGGCGAGGTCCCGCCGGGCCGACTCGGCCTGTTCGTATGTGGTGGCGGAGTCGAGGAGGCGGCCCAGGTCGCGGCGGCGCTCGGTGGCGTGGCGCTGCTCGCGGGTCATGGCGTCGAGGTGGGCGAGCAGCGCGTCCCGGCCGCCGGGGGCCGCGTCATGGGCGCGGACGGCCGCGCGGTGCAGGGTGCGGGCGCCGGCCGCCTCGTGGTCGGCGCGGTCCGGGCCGTACTGCGCGGCGACGTCCTGGAGCAGCGCCTCGACCACGTCCCAGGGCGGCACCTCGGCCCCGTCGAGGCAGGCGCGCAGCCCCTCGGGGTCACGCTGCCAGAAGACGCCGAACCAGCCGGCCCCCTGATCGATCCGGGTCACGAGTCCGCGCAGGTATGCCGCGAACTCCCTGCGGGGCGTTGCCAGTTGCCCCACGTCCGTCGTTTCCGTCACGTGCGCCCCGCCGATCCTCGCGCCCCCTGGAGCCTGTCGCTCCGGAAGGAAACACCCGGCGTGTTACGGGGCGGCTACGCGGACTTTTCAGGCGGGCACCAGCGCGCAGTGCACCACCAGCTCGTCCATGGACAGGCCCAGCTCGCGGGCGACGGCGGCGATGGTGAAGAACGCCGGGGTCGGCGCACGCCCGGTCTCGATCTTGCGCAGCGTCTCGACGGAGACGCCCGCTCCCGCGGCGACCTCCGTCATGCTGCGCTCGCGCCGCGCCTCGCGCAGCAGCCGGCCGAGCCGCTCGCCGCGCTCGCGCTCTTCAGGGGTCAAGGGGGTTCGGACCATGACGAGAGTCTACCTGAGATCCGATTCCTATACCGGATTTCTGTACCGGATAGAAATACCGGTATAGTTATTGGCATGGTGGAACTCAAGACGGACACACAGATCGACGCGATGCGTGAGGCGGGCCGCGTCGTGGCCCAGGCACTGACCGCGGTGCGCGACCACGCCGCCGTGGGCGTGAGCCTGCTGGAGCTGGACGAGGTGGCACGCGAGGTGCTGGACAAGGCCGGGGCGGGTTCGCCCTTCCTGCACTATCAGCCCACGTTCGCGACGACCCCGTTCCCGGCGGTGATCTGCGCGTCCGTGAACGACGCGATCGTGCACGGCATCCCGACGGCCGACCGGCTGCGCGACGGCGACCTGGTCTCGATCGACTGCGGCGCCCTGCTCGACGGCTGGGCCGGCGACTCCGCCATCAGCTTCGTCGTGGGCCGGGCGCGCCCCGAGGACGTGACCCTCGTCGAGACCGCCGAGCGGGCCCTGGCCGCGGGCATCGGGGCGGCCGTCGTGGGCAACCGCATCGGCGACATCGCGCACGCCGTCGGCCGGCTCTGCCGCACCGCCGGATACGGCATCCCGCAGGACTTCGGCGGGCACGGCATCGGCCGCCGGATGCACGAGGACCCGGGCGTGCCGAACGAAGGACGGCAGGGCCGCGGCATGGTGCTGCGCCACGGCATGGTCCTCGCCATCGAGCCGATGCTGATCGGCGGCGGCAAGGACGACTACCACGAGGCGCCGGACGGCTGGACCCTGCGCACGAACGACGGCTCGCGCGCCGCCCACGCCGAGCACACCGTGGCGATCACCGACGCGGGGCCGCGCATCCTGACGACGCTCTAGGCCGGACAGGACCTAGGCAGCAGGCGGGACGAACGGGCGGTCCTGCCGGTCGAGCACGTCCACCACGTAGAGGACGGCCGCGTGCGGGGGCTGGGCGAGGCCGCCCCGGGTCGCGGTGAAGCCGGGCCAGTAGTCGGCCGGTACGGCGATCTGGAGGCGGCTGCCGACACGGACGCCCCTCAGCGCCTCGTACATCCCGGGCAGCGCGGCCCGCCGGCCGACGACCATGCCGCTGGGACCGCTCGTTCCGTACGAGCAGCGGAACGGCCCGGTCCTCCCCCACTGCCAGCCCGAGTAGTTCACGACGGCGACATCGCCGTCCTGCACGACCGGTCCCCGGCCCTCGGCGACGGTACGGACGTGCAGCCTGCGCGGCGCGGCCCCGCCCCAGTCGGCGACCCGGGGCGGGGCGCCGTCGGGAAAGTCCACGACCGGCGTCCCCTCGCTCGCCGCCCCGGAACCCGGCGTGCCGCCCTCGGTGACGGGCACCCGCTGGTCGAGGTCGTAGCCGCCGATCAGGTCGAACACGGCGATCGTGGGGCCGGTGCTCCTCTCCGCGGGGGTCACCGTGAGCACCCGGCTGCCGCCCCTGCGGCCGACCAGGGCCCGTTCCCAGGTGCGCGCGGCACCGGCGCCGTCGAGACGCACCGTCCGCGGCTGGGTCAGGCTCCAGGACGACACGAGTCCCTTCGCGCCCTCCCAGCTCGTCATCTCCACATCGGTGACGGCGACCTGCCCCTTCCGCACCTCGGGGCCGGTGCCGTCGCGCAGCACCGTGGTCCGGGCCTCCTCCGGCGCGGGCAGGTCCGGGACGGTGATGGTGGGCCGGATGCCGAGGGCGCCCGTGACCCGGGGGACGTCATCCGGTTCCTGAGCGGCGCAGGCGACTGCCGCGAGGGCGGTCAGAGCGAGGGCGGCGCCGGTGCGCACGGCCGTCTTCGAGGGCACGGGTGACCTCCTGTGGGGTGGGGTTGCCGCTCCGGAGCCTCCCCGTGCCGGGCGCCGCGACGGCGCACCCGTGGGCCGACACACCGGTCGGCGTACGCCCCACGGGTGTACGCCGACCGGCCGGAACCCCTCACGGTGCCCACCGTGGCGATCCGGCCCGCGGCGCATCGCCCCCGCCGTCCCCGCGCCCTCACCCGGACGGCGCCACGAGTCCCAATTCGTAGGCGATGATGACCAGTTGCACCCGGTCGCGGGCGTCCAGCTTGGTGAACAGACGGGCCACGTGCGACTTGGTCGTGGCCATGCTGATGACGAGTTCGTCGGCGATCTCCTGGTTCGAGCGGCCGAGCCCGACCAGGGTGAGCACTTCGCGCTCGCGCTCCGTGATCCCCTGGACGGAGCGCGGCGGCCGGGCCGCGACGGGCCCCGGCCGCCCCACGAAGTCCGCGATGAGCCGCCGGGTCACCCCGGGCGCGATGAGCGCGTCCCCGGCCGCCACCACGCGCACGGCGGCCAGGATGTCCTCCAGCTGCATGTCCTTGAGGGCGAAGCCGCCCGCCCCGGCCCGCAGCGCCCCGTACACGTAGTCGTCCTCGTCGAAGGTGGTCAGGACGAGGACCCGGCTGCCGCTGTCGCCCGCCGTGATCCGCCGGGTCGCCTCGATGCCGTCCATGCCGGGCATCCGCAGGTCCATGACGACCACGTCGGGCCGGAGCGACGCGGCCAGTTCGACGGCCCGCGCGCCGTCGCCCGCCTCGCCGGCCACTTCCAGGTCCTCGGTCTCGCCGATCAGGACGCTCAGCCCGGAGCGGATCAGCGGCTGGTCGTCGACGAGGAGCACGCGTACGGTCATCGGCCGGCCTCCGGCAGCGGTATGCGGGCCGTCACCCGGAAGCCGCCCTCCGGCCCCGGCTCCGCGCTGAACTCGCCGTGCAGCAGGCTGACCCGCTCCCGCATCCCTGTGATCCCCATGCCGGGGACGGTAGCCGAGCCGCCGGTGCCCGCGTCGTCGATCTCCAGGACGAGCGCGTCGGCGCTCCACCGGACGTCGACGCGGCAGGCGTCGACGTGCGCGTGCTTGACGACGTTGGTGAGGGACTCCTGGACGATGCGGTACGCGGCCAGCTCGATGTCCGACGGCAGCGGCCGCTCGGGGCCGGTGCGCACGACGTCGACCCTGACGCCCGCGTCCCGGCCGGTGGCGGCGGCGAGCGCGTCGAGGTCGCCGAGCCCGGCGGCCGGAGCGAGCGGCGCGGTGCCGTCCGGGTCGGCCTCGCGCAGCGCGACGAGGGTGCGGCGCAGTCCGGCGAGAGTCTCCCTGCTGGTGTCCTCGATCGCCGACAAGGCCTCGCGCGCCTCGCGGGGACGCGTCTCCACGACCCGGGCGGCGACTCCGGACTGGATCGCGATGACGCCGATGCTGTGGGAGACCATGTCGTGCAACTCCCTTGCGATGCGCAGCCGTTCGGCGGTGACGGCTTCGGTGACCGCCTGGGTGCGCAGCGCGTCGGCGTGGGCGCGGCGCTCCCCCGCGAGCAGTCCGACCATGCAGGCGACGAGGAGGGCGAGCACGGCGACGACGGCACCGCCGATCATGTTCTCGGGCCGGACCAGAAAGCCGATCCCGGCGGCCTGGACGACCAGGGAGACGGCGATCCCGGTGTACCACTGCCACCTCGGCCGGGTGGCGATCAGATAGCCGAGCGCCACATCGGCCGCCCCGAACGCCAGCAGGGTCACCTCCCGCGAACCGCCCCAGTACCCGCCGGTCGGCTGGGCGAACGCGGCGACCAGCGTCCCGAGGAGGATCACCGCAAGGCCCGTCAGCGGCGTCCGGCGCACCACTCCCGCGAGCAGCACCGCCGACAGGGCGACGCCGAGGGCGCGCACCTCGGGCGCGACGAACGAGAAGCCGAACAGGGCCAGGGCGACGGCCGGCGGGTAGAGGGCGAGGCCGCCCCAGGCGGCGCCGCGGGAGGTGGAGGTCGTGTTCACACCGGTGAGCCTACGAAGACGGGGCCACGCACACATCGGCCCACGGGATGCATCCCGTGGGCCGATGTCCGCCGCGTGTGTCACGGACCGTCACTTGCCGGGGGTGACCACCATCGCGGAGCCCCCGCCGCGCCGCACCTTCTCGGCGGCGGCGAGCCACTTGCCGCCCGGGAGCCGCTGCACACCGGTGGCGGCCCCGATCTCCGGGTTCGGCTTGAAGGAGTGCCCGATGGCTTCGAGCTCGCCGCGCAACGCGCTGTCGTACAGGCCGGGTTCGAGTTCGGTCTGCGCGGCGTTGCGCTGACTGGCGCGCGGTGCCGCGATGGCGTCGACGAGGGGCAGCCCGCGGTCGAGGAACCCGGTGAGCGTCTGCAGCACGGTGGTGATGATGGTGGCGCCGCCGGGTGAACCGACGGCGACGACCGGCCGGTCGTGCCGGTCGAGCACGATCGTCGGGGAGATCGACGAGCGCGGCCGCTTGCCGGGGCCCGGCAGGTTCGGGTCGTGCACGTCGGGGCTGGCCGGCGCGAAGGAGAAGTCGGTCAGCTCGTTGTTGAGCAGGAAGCCGCGGCCCGGCACGGTGATGCCGCTGCCGCCGGTCTGCTCGATGGTGAGGGTGTAGGAGACGACGTTGCCCCACTTGTCGGCGGTGGTGAGGTGCGTGGTGTTCTCGCCCTCGTACGTCGTCGGCGCCGCCTTGTCACCGGCCTTGCCGCACTTGCCCGGATGCCGGGGATCGCCGGGTGTGACCGGGCTGGTGAGCACCGCGTCGTCCTTGATGAGGCAGGCCCGCGAGTCGGCGTACTTCTGCGACAGCAGTTGCCGGGTGGGGACGTCCTCGAAGGCCGGGTCGCCGACCCAGCGGCCCCGGTCGGCGAACGCGATCCGGCTGGCCTCGATGTAGTGGTGCAGGTACTGGACGGCGGACGCCTTCGAAAGGTCCGTACGCTCCAGGATGTTGAGTGCTTCGCCGACGGTGGTGCCGCCGGACGACGACGGCGCGATCGAGTAGACGCCGAGCCCGCGGTACGAGGTCTTCGACGGGGCCTGGAACCTGGCGCGGTACGCCTTGAGGTCCTTCGTGGACAGCTTGCCGGGGCGGGCCACGTAGTCCGACCCCGCGTCGACCGGCGGCTTGGCGACCGTCCTGACGATGTCGTCGCCGATGTCGCCCCGGTAGACGGCGCCCATTCCCTCGCGGCTCAACTGCGCGTAGGTGCGCGCCAGATCGGGGTTCTTGAAGGTGGATCCGACGACCGGGAGCCGCCCGTCCGGCAGGAACAGCTTCGCCGTGTCGGGGAAGTCGCGGAAGCGGGCCTCGTTCGACGCGGTCTGCGAGCGGAAGGTGTCGTCGACGGTGAAGCCGTCGCGGGCCAGTTTCTCGGCGGGCTTCAGGACCGTGCCGAGCCGTCGGCTGCCCCAGGCGTCGAGCGCCGACTGCCAGGTGGCCGGGGTGCCGGGCGTGCCCACGCTCAGCCCGCTCGTCACGGCGTCGGTGAAGGCGAGCGGCTTGCCGTTCTCCAGGAAGAGATCGGAGCCTGCGGTGAGCGGCGCGGTCTCCCGGCCGTCGATCGTCCGGACCTCGCGGGACTTGGCGTCGTAGTAGACGAAGTAGCCGCCACCGCCCACGCCCGACGAGTAGGGCTCCGTGACGCCGAGGGCGGCGGCGGTGGCGACGGCGGCGTCCACCGCGTTGCCCCCGTTGCGCAGGACCTCGATGCCCGCGGCCGAGGCGTCCGCGTCGACGCTGGCTACGGCGCCGCCGTAGCCGACGGCCACCGGCTGCTTCGTCGGGACGGCGGACGCGGCTCCGGCGGAGGGCGGCGCGGCCGCGCCGACGGCCACCATGCTCGCCGCCACCGCGCACAACGACAGATTCCGCCCAACTGAACGTCTCATCGGTACCTCCGGTCAACAGCGGTTCGCGCAGCGTAACTTGACTTCCGCTACCCGTCAGGACCCTCTCGAACACCGGTGCGTCGGTTGGCTAGAGTGCGCCCCCATGACTGACGACGTGCGCACCATCGTCCTCGGCCTGATCGCGGCGGGCCTCTGCGTCTCGCTGGGCTGGGTCGCCCGCACCCATCTCTGGCGGCGCAGGCTCCGCCGCAAGCAGACCTTCTTCGGACTGCCCGCCAACTCCGAGTCCCTGCTGGTGGTGAACCGGGACGCGGGCGGCCCCGAGCTGACGGTCAAGCGGCACGACGTCTTCGCCCTCCTCGAACTCTCCGCCGTCATCAAGGACTGCGGCGCCCACGCGCAGATCGTCGCCCACGACACGGCCCAGCAGGGCTTCGGCGAGCGCACGGAGTTCTGTGTCGGAGGGCCGGGGTCCAACCGGCGGATGGCGGCGCACATGGTGAGTCTGCTGCCCGGGATCCGGGTGAACACCGATCCCGAGCCGGGCCCGGACCGCGGCGCCTTCCAGATCGGCACCGAGCGCCACCGCCTGGAGCCCGGCAGAGCCGAGTACGTGATCCTGGCCCGGCTCACCGCCGGGGAGGCGGGGGACGCCGGCCTGGCCAGACCGGTGTTCCTGTGCTGTGGGCAGCTGCCCATCACCCATCAGGCCGCGACCCGCTATCTGGCCCGGCACCACGAGCGCCTTGCGCGCAAGTACGGCGGCGGGTCGTTCGTGCTGCTGCTGAAGGTCGTCAACTCGGGGGCCTACGGCCCGGACGTCGTCGAGCTGGTGGCGGATGTCACGAAGGCGGCGCAGACTCCGCTGCCCGCACCGGCGGTGCCGCCGCGCAGTTCCCACCGCGCGGAGAAGTAGCGCGGCCGCTGTGCGGTCCCGGCGGCCCACGGACCAAGGGAGCGGTGCCCCTGTCGCGTACGAATGCGACAGGGGCCCGCTCGGCCTCGGCAAGCAGGCCCGCTTCCGTCCGGCGCAGCTGACCTTCTCCCCGTACGCGCGGGGAGTGATCTCCGGCTGTCGCTGGGCGGAAACCGCCGATGCTCTGGCTACTGCCTGCCCGGCAGCAGCGTCCCTGGTTCGGCCGGCGCGACATCGGCGGCCTCGGTCTTGGGACTGCGCCGCTGCCGCCTGGCCACCCACTGGGCGAACCACGACAACAGCATGCACATCCCGATGTAGATCGGAGAGATCACCATCACCACAGGGATGAAGGGCAAATCGTAGTCGAGGTTCGACGCGATCAGCTTCCCGGCGTGGAGGAACTCCTCATAGGTGATCAGATAGCCGAGCGAGGTGTCCTTCAGGGCGACCACGAGCTGGCTGATGATGGCGGGCAGCATGGCCCGTACGGCCTGCGGTACGAGCACGTGCGCCATGACCTGCGTCTTGCGCATCCCGAGCGCGTAGGCGGCCTCTCGCTGGCCGCGCTCCACGGAGTTGATGCCGGAGCGGAAGACCTCGGCGAGGACGGAGCCGTTGTACAGGGTCAGGCCCGCGACCAGGGCGGGCAGCGGCTCGACCTTGAGGGCCACGTAGATGAAGAAGATCATCACGAGGACCGGCATGGCGCGGAAGAACTCCACGCACAGCGTGGCGAGCCAGCGCACCGGCTTGTGGTCGGACAGCCGTCCGACGGCGAGCACGGTGCCGAGCACGAGGGAGAGCACGGCCGAGAGGGCGAACGCCTTCAGCGTGTTGCCGAGGCCGCGGAGCAGCAGTTCCTGGATGCCCTTGTACTCGAAGGGCGACCACTTCGTGGCCGTGAACTGGTCGGTGTCGAAGAGCAGGTACAGCAGCCAGGCGACGAGCCCGAGCACGACGAGGGTGGAGATGAGCCCGTACACCTTGTGGCGGCGCTCGGTGTTCGGCCCGGGAATGTCGTACAGGGCGGTGGCGGAGTGGTCGAGTGCTTTCATCGGGCGACTCCCCAGCGCTTTTCCAGGACGTTGAAGAGCGCGCTGATGGCGAGCGTGATGATGAGGTAGCCGAGCGCGATCCAGACGAACGTCCAGATGATGTTGTAGCCGAGTTCGCTGAGCGTCTTGTACGTGCCGAGCAGTTCGACGACGCTGAACGCACCGGCGATGGCCGAGTTCTTGGCGAGCGCGATCAGCGTGGAGCCGACCGGCGGGATCACCGACCGGAAGGCCTGCGGCAGGATCACGGTGGTCAGCGTCTGCCCGAAGGTCATGCCGAGGCTGCGGGCGGCCTCGCCCTGTCCCCGGGGCACCGTGTTGATGCCGGAGCGCAGCGCCTCGCAGATGAACGCGGAGGTGTAGCAGCCCAGCGCGAGCACCGCGAACAGCTGGAAGGGCAGCACCAGGCCGAAGCGCGGCAGGCCGAGCAGCACCGCGAAGAACAGCAGGGTCAGCGGGGTGTTGCGCAGGACGGTCACCCAGGCGGTGCCGAAGACGCGGAAGGAGCCGACGGGCGCGACGCGGAACGACGCCATCACGAAGCCGAGCACCAGCGCGAGGACCGAGGCGTAGACGGTGAGCTCGACGGTACCGAGGAAGCCCTTCCAGTACGTCGAGAAGTTGTCGGTCAGGACATTCATGGGACGCCTCCTCAGTTCGCCGGGTAGCGGTCGACGGGCGGTGGCTTCGGCGCGGCCTCGCCGGACAGGCCGAGCGTGGCCTCGAACGCCTTCTTCCAGTCCCCGTTCTTCTCGCGGGCCTCCAGGGCGTCGTCCATGGCGAACCGGAGCGCGGTGTCGCTCTTGGGCAGGCCGATGCCGTAGGGCTCCTCGGAGAACGGCTTCCCGGCGATCTTGAGCTCGTCGGGCGCCTTGGCGGCGAAGCCGAGCAGGATCGCGTCGTCGGTGGTGACCGCGTCGACCTGGTAGGTCAGCAGGTTGTCGACACAGATGGAGTAGGTGTCGTAGGCGACGAGGTCGGCCTTCGGGTAGTCGGCCTGGATGCGCTGGTACGGGGTCGAACCGGCCGCCGAGCAGACCCGCTTGCCCGCGAGGTCCTGGGGTCCGCGGATGTCGTCCTCGTCGGTGCGCACGAGCAGGGACTGGCCGGCCATGTAGTAGGGCCCGGCGAAGCCGACGAGCTTCTTGCGGTTGTCGTTGATGGTGTAGGTGCCGACGTAGTAGTCGATCTGCCCGTTCTGCAGGGCGGTCTCGCGGTTGGCGGAGGCGATCGTCTTGAAGCGGATCCGCGCCGGGTCGAGCCCGAGCGAGGCCGACATCATCTTGGCGATCTCGATGTCGAAGCCGGAGTAGACGCCGTTGGCGGGGTTCTTCTCACCGAGGTAGGGCTGGTCCTCCTTGGCGCCGACCACGAAGTGGCCGCGGCTCTTCGCCCGCTTCCACGTCTTCGAGTCGGGCAGGGAGAACCCCTGGGCGATCTGGTACTTGGGGAGTTCTTCGGCGGAGGGGCCCTTGGTGGGCGGGCTGCCGTCCTTGCCGCAGGCGGTGGCGGCCGAGGCCGTCACCAGGAGCGCGGCGAGCAGCCGGAGCGACTTGGCGATCATGTGGTGCTGCACTCCCCCGTCAGTGCTTGAGGATCTTGGAGAGGAAGTCGCGGGCGCGCTCGCTCTCCGGGTGGGTGAAGAACTCCTCGGGGGCGCGGTCCTCGACGATCTTTCCGTCGGCCATGAAGACGACGCGGTCGGCGGCGGTGCGCGCGAAGCCCATCTCGTGGGTGACCACGACCATCGTCATGCCGTCGCGAGCCAGCTGCTGCATGACCTCCAGGACCTCGTTGATCATCTCGGGGTCGAGGGCCGAGGTCGGCTCGTCGAAGAGCAGGGCCTTGGGGTCCATGGCGAGTGCGCGGGCGATGGCCACGCGCTGCTGCTGGCCGCCGGAGAGCTGTGCGGGGAACTTGTCGGCGTGCGCGGCGAGCCCGACCCGGTCGAGGAGTTCGCGGGAGCGCCGGTCGGCCTCGTCCTTCTTCCGCTTTCTGACCTTGACCTGGGCCAGCGAGACGTTCTGGAGGACGGTCTTGTGCGCGAAGAGGTTGAACGACTGGAAGACCATGCCCACTTCGGCCCTGAGCTGCGCGAGCGCCTTGCCCTCCGCGGGCAGCGGCCGGCCGTCGAGTCTGATGGTGCCCGATTCGATGGTCTCCAGCCGGTTGATCGTCCGGCAGAGCGTCGACTTGCCCGACCCCGAAGGGCCGATGACGACGACCACCTCCCCCTTGCCGACGGTGAGCTCGATGTCCTGGAGGACATGCAGCTCCCCGTAGTACTTGTTCACGTCACGCAGCTCGATCAACGGATCGACGGCCATGGCAGTCCCTGCCCACTCATCGCTGTGTCGGTCCGCGCAAACTACCCACGCCGATTTGGGACTTAATGGACGACACGCCCGTATGAGCATTAACCGTATTTGCTGCTCAGCCACATGGTCAGGACTCGGCGGCCTCCGCGTAGAACTGCGACAGCTCGGGCGCCCCGCTCTCGGCCCAGTCGTGCCCCGCCTCGACCACGTCGATCTCCCGGCCGGACGCCAGGCGCACCACCGGCTGCCCGTTGGGCCAGATCACCCAGGCCGCGCCGGCGACATGGTGGACCATGATCGTGCCCAGATAGAGGCCCGCGTCATTGCCGAGCCAGTGCAGTACGTCCTCGTCCTCCCGCCAGCGCGGCACGAGTTGGTCCAGGGCCGCCAACGAGGCGACGGAGTCGTCGAGTTCCACTCCGGCCTCCTCCGCCTGGGCGCGCAACAGCTCGCATTCGCCGAGCAGTTCGGCGACACCCTCGGCGTCGACACCCTCGGCACCCTCGGCACCCTCGGCACCCTCGGCACCCTCGGCACCCGGACCGAACACGACGATGGGGGTGTTCCCGTGCCTCTTGCGCCACTGGTCCACGAAAGGGATCTTCATACCGACCAGCGTCGCATTCGGCGCCGTCGGCGCACCACAGGCGCGCGGGCCAAGGTGTCCGGCCGTTCGCGGGGAGTTCACCGCCACGTCGGCCGCACCTCATTGACGCGTCCCTGACGCATCTTTACGTTCGGGGCGCACCAGTCACGGCACGCACACCGACGGAAGGGAGCCGGCCGTGCGCCGACGCACCTGGGGAACAGCCGTCCTGCTGGCCGTCTGCGCGGGGCTGGCCCCCGCCACGACGGCGCGGGCGGCACCGCACGGACCCGGGCCGCTCCCGCTGGAGCGGCTCTTCGACAACCGGGCCGTGAGCGACGACGCCACGCCCGGCGAGGCGGACTTCGACGGTGCGGGCGCTTCGCTGTCCGCGCAGGACCTCGCCGCGTCGGGCTGGACTCCCGGCCGCGGCCTGGGAGTTGACGGCGCGCGTCTCACCTGGCCGCGCTCGGCGGGGAAGGGGCTCGACAACGTCGTCGCGGACGGGCAGCGGGTCCGGGTGCCCGGCCGCGGCGACGCGCTCGCCTTCCTGGTCGCGGGCACCGGCGGCGACGCGACGGGCGCGGGCGTCGTGCGGTACGCGGACGGCTCACGGTCCGCGTACACGCTGACCGCGCCGGACTGGCGGACGGGACCGCTCGCGACGAAGACGGTCGCGCTGGCGCACCGGAACACCCCGGAAGGTCAACTGGCCGAAAAGACACGGCTGTTCGTGGTGAGCGTGCCGGTGCGGGCCGGGCGGGACATCGCGTCCGTGGACCTGCCGCGGGCCACGGGCGCCGCACTCCATGTGTTCGCCCTGTCCGTGCGCGCGCAGCCGCGGGGATGGACGGGGAGCTGGTCGGCGTCGCCCGCCGGGTACACGGTGGTGGGCCCGTGGAGCGACAGCACGGTGCGGCTCGTGGTGCACACCAGCGCGGGCGGGCCCCGGGTGCGGATCCGCCTGGAGAACACCTTCGCGCCGTCGCCCGTACGGATCGCGAGCGCGTCGGTGGCGGTGCAGGAGTCGGGGGCCGCGGCGAGGAGCACGCCGGTGCCGCTGCGGTTCCGGGGCGCGTCCGGCACCCAACTCCCGGCCGGGACACAGATGTTCAGCGACCCGGTCGACTTCGACGTACCGGCCGCCGCGAACCTCCTGGTGAGTTTCCATCTGCCGGATCCGGTGGTCTCGGCGCCCGTGCACAGCCAGGCCCTCCAGACCGGCTACGTCAGCGGGCCCGGAGACCACGCGAGCGAGGCGGCCGGGTCGGCGTACACGTCCACGATCGCGTACTGGCCGCTGCTCACCGGGGTCGACGTGGGCGGTGGTCCAGGGTCGGTGGTGCTGCTCGGGGACTCCATCACCGACGGCGTGAAGTCGACGCAGGACGCCAACCACCGGTGGCCCGACGTGCTGGCCGCACGGCTCCTCGGACAGTCGAAGGTGCCGCGCTACGGGGTGCTGAACCAGGGGATCTCGGCGAACAAGGTCGTCACGGACCGGTACCCCGGTGACGGGATTTCCACGGACACCGGCGGGGTGAGCGCCCTGCACCGGCTGGACCGGGACGTGCTGGCGCAGACGTCGGCCCGTACCGTCGTGGTGTTCCAGGGGATCAACGACCTGCGCTGGGGTGCCACGGCGGAGCAGGTCGGGGCCGGGCTGCGGGAGATCGTGCGGCGGGCCCACGCCCGCGGGCTGAAGGTGATCGGGGCGACGATCACGCCCTGCGAGGGCGAGGTGCTGTGCCCGGCCGCCGTCGACGCCGAGCGGGTCGCCGTGAACACGTATCTGCGCGGGCCGGACTCGCCCTTCGACGGGCTGGCCGACTTCGACGCCGTGGTGCGCGACCCGGCGCATCCCGCCCGGATGCTGCCCGCCTACGACAGCGGGGACCATCTGCATCCGGGCGACTCGGGCCTCGCGGCCCTGGCCGACTCGGTCGACCTGCGGATGCTGGTGCCGTGACGCGCTACGCGGCGGCGGGGCCCGGCTTCTGGACGAGCAGGGTTCCCTGCCGGCCCTGGGTCGCGCGCTCGAAGTCGTCCGGCTCGCGGACCAGGCGGGCCTGGACGACGAATCCGGCCGCTTCGAGGTGCCTCTCGACCTCCTCGGGCGAGCGCCAGTAGACGTCGAGCGAGAGGTCGTGGCCGTAGGCGTGATCGAGATGGCGGATCAGGTCGCCGATCTTGTAGCCGACCAGGAGGTGGCCGCCGGGGGCGAGGACGCGGTGGAACTCGGCGAAGATCGTCGGGAGTACCTCCGGCGGCGTGTGCACCGTCGAGTACCAGGAGACGATGCCGCTCAGCGCGTCGTCGGGGAGGTCGAGGCCCGTCATCGAGCCCTCCTCGAACCGCAGGTCCGGGTAGGCGCGGCGGGCCTCGGCGATCATCTTCGGCGACAGGTCGACGCCGAACGCGGTCAGCCCGAGGTCCCTCAGATGAGCCGTCGCGTGGCCGGGCCCGCAGCCGAGGTCGGCCACCGGGCCGGCGCCGCCGCCGGCCCGCACGAGGTCGGCGAAGGCGCCGAACATCGCGACCCCGTACGGATCGCGGCCGAACAGCGGCGGGATGATCTCGGCATAGGCGCCCGCGGCGGTGTCGTAGGCGAGCCGGGTGGACCGCAAGTAGGCCGTCTGGTCAGTGGTCATGGTCGGCGACGCTAGCGGCGGCCACTGACAACGGCCCCGGCCGACGGAAAGGATCCGGTCAGACGTCGAGGTCCACCACGACCGGCGCGTGGTCGGAGGCGCCCTTGCCCTTGCGCTCCTCGCGGTCCACGTACGCGTCCGAGACCGCCTTCGCGAACGGCTCGTTCCCGTAGACCAGGTCGATGCGCATGCCCCGGTTCTTCGGGAAGCCGAGGGCGCGGTAGTCCCAGTACGTGAAGGGGCGGTCGTACTTGAGCGGGCGCGGCACGACGTCGGTGAGGCCCGTCTCGCGCAGCGAGGCGAGGGCGGCGCGCTCGGGCGGGGTGACGTGGGTGAGGCCGTCGAAGGCGGCGAGGTCCCAGACGTCCTCGTCCGTCGGTGCCACGTTGTAGTCGCCCAGGACGGCGAAGGGGCGGCCGCCCGCGGCGTCGCCCGCGACGGCCGCCTTCAGCGCCTCGAACCACTGGAGCTTGTACGCGTAGTGCGGGTGGTCGACCTCCCGGCCGTTCGGCACGTACACCGACCAGACGCGGACCGGGCCGCAGGTCGCGGAGACGGCGCGGGGCTCCTGCGTGCCCTCGTAGCCCGGGTCGCCGGGCAGGCCCTTGACCACGTCGTCGAGGCCGACGCGGGAGAGCAGCGCCACCCCGTTCCACCGGCCTGTCGCGTTCACCGCCGACTCGTAGCCCAGCTCGCGCAGCGCGTCCGCGGGGAACTGCTCCTCCGAGCACTTGGTCTCCTGGACGCACAGCACGTCCGTGCCGCTGCTCTCCAGCCAGGCCAGCAGGCGCGGGAGGCGCGCGGTGATCGAGTTCACGTTCCACGTAGCGATGCGCATGTCCCACAACCTACCGGGCGGGTCCGACAACGGGCCCGCGCGACCGCGGGCCGCCGCCCGATATAGACAGGTAATCTTGCAAGTTTTCCTGTTAGACAGTTAGCCTGCCGAACATGAGTGACAGCACCCCCACCTCCCTCTCCCTCGACGAGCGCACCGCCCTCGTCCTCATCGACCTCCAGCAGGGCATCCTCGGCCTGCCGACCGTGCACCCCTCCGGTGACGTCCTGAAGAACGCCGTCCGGCTCGCCGACGCCTTCCGCGCCAAGGAGCTGCCGGTCGTGCGGGTGCGGGTCGGCTGGTCGCAGGACGGCGGCGACCTTCCGGTCAGCCGGGCCGTGACGCCCGGCCCGGCGCAGGCGCCGCCGGCCGCGTTCTCCGAGTTCCCCGACGAGCTCGGCCCGCTCGGCGACGACATCGTGATCACCAAGCGCCACTGGGGCGCCTTCACCGGCACCGAGCTGGACCTCCAGCTGCGCCGGCGCGGGGTCACCCAGATCGTGCTCTGCGGCATCTCCACGTCGATCGGCGTCGAGTCGACCGCCCGCTCCGCGTTCGAGCTGAGCTACCACCTGGTGGTCGTGGACGACGCGACGACCGACACCGACGCCGCGTCCCACGCGCACAGCTTCGGGAAGATCTTCCCGCGCATCGCCGAGCTGGGCTCGACCGACGACGTGCTCGCGCTCCTCGGCGAGTAGCGGCGGTTCACACCTGCGCCGAGGCGCCCGGCGCCAGGCGCAGGTGTTCCGTGCCGCCGAGCGCGCCGATCTGGTTGTCGTAGATCGGCCGCGCGAGATCGGTGAGCAGCGCGTCGTGAATGTCGTACGCGCGCGCGGGCTTGACCTCGCGGACGTACTCGATGACCTCGGCGATCTTGTTCCAGGGCGCCATGACGGGCAGCATCAGCGTCTCGACCGGCTGGTCGGGGACGGTGAGGGCGTCGCCGGGGTGGAAGACCGTACCGCCGTCGATCAGATAGCCGACGTTCGTGATCCGCGGGATGTCCGGGTGGATGACCGCGTGCAGCTCGCCGTGGACCTGGACGTCGAACCCGGCGGCCGTGAACGTGTCGCCGTGGCCGACCGTGTGGACGCGGCCGGGAAAGGCCGCCGAGATCTTCTCCGCGACCGACTTCAGGGTCCAGATCTCCGCGGCGGGGTCGGCCTCGAGCCCCGCGCGCAGGCGCTCCTCGTTGAAGTGGTCCGGGTGCTCGTGCGTCACCAGGATCGCCTCGGCACCGATCGCCGCGTCCTCCTCCGTGAAGGTGCCGGGGTCGATGACGAGCGTGCGGCCGTCCTTCTCCAGACGGACACAGGCATGGGTCTTCTTCGTGAGCTTCATGCTCCCATCCTGCTCCCGGCACACCGGTGCCGGGCAACCGGACGGCGGTCACTCCTGCGGAGTGGTCTCCTCCCGTATGACCTGCTGGGCCACCTTGAACGCGGAGTTCGCGGCCGGCACGCCGCAGTAGACCGCCGCCTGGAGCAGGATCTCCTTGATCTCGGCCGCGGTGAGACCGTTGCGGAGGGCGGCGCGGGTGTGGAAGGCCAGCTCGTCGAGGTGCCCGCCCGCGACCAGCGCCGTGAGGGTCACCGCCGAGCGCATCCGGCGGTCGAGGCCGGGGCGGCTCCAGATCTCGCCCCACGCGTAGCGCGTGATGAACTCCTGGAAGTCGCCCGAGAACTCGTCGGCGGAGGCCAGCGCCCGGTCGACGTGGGCGTCGCCCAGGACCTCGCGGCGCACCTTGAGACCCACGTCGCGCGGATCGGGACGGACCGCTGCCTCGGGCTGCCGGATCGCGGCCGTGATCTCGGCGACCGGGGCCACCGGCGGGGGCGACGGCGCGAGGACCGGCTTGACCGGAGCGGCCTGGATGGCGTGCTGGCCGGTCTCGAAGCCGGGCAGCCACGCGGAGGTGAAGTGCCGCACGAGGAGGTCCGTCACCGCGGCCGGCTGCTCGACGGGGGCCAGATGGGAGGCGCCGGGGACGACGGCGAGCCGCGCGTCCGGGATGCCGGCGACGAGCGTGCGGGCCTCGGCGGGCCCGGTGACCTGGTCGTCCGAACCGACCAGCACCAGCGTCGGGACGCCGACCGCGCCCAGTTCCGCACGGATGTCGAAGGCGGCGAGGGCCTCGCAGGAGGCGATGTAGCAGCCCGGGTCGGTGGTGCGGACCATCTGCACGGCCCAGTCGGTGATGGCGGGCTGCGCGGCGGCGAACCCGGCCGTGAACCAGCGTTCCGGCGACGTCCGGGCGATGGGGTCGAGGCCGTTGCTGCGGACGATGACGCCGCGCTGCCGGAACTCGTCGGCGGTGCCGAAGCGGGGCGAGGCGGCTATCAGTCCCAGCGACGCGACGCGCTCGGGGTGGCGCAGCGCCAGCTCCGCGCCGATCGCGCCGCCCAGCGAGCAGCCCGCGTACCCGAACCGCTGCACGCCCACCTCGTCGAGCGTGGCCAGCACCCGCTCGGCCAGCTCGGCGACGGAACCGGCCGGGTGGGCGGGGGCGCCGCCGTGTCCCGGCAGGTCGAACCGGAACACCCTCCAGTGCTTGACCAGCTCCGGGATCTGCCGGTCCCACATGTGCCATGTAGCGCCGAGGGAGGTTCCCATGACGAGCACCGGGGCGTCTTTTGGCCCGTCAAAGCGATATTGCAGGGTCTCAACTTTCTTCTCACTCACCCGCTCACGCTCCCACATCTCACATTCGCTCCGTGAGCGGGGCCGGAGCGACCGCCAGTTCTCCCCATATATCAGCGGCCGGTCGCAGATCCTCCACATCCGGCTTCACGTACCACTGCTTGGTGGTGCGGACGTCGGTGTGTCCGGCCCAGCGGGCAAGCAGATGGTCCGGCACACCCTTGTTCGCCAGGTACGTGAAGCAGCTCGCGCGGGCATCGTACAAACGCACCCGGCGCAACGCGTTCTCGGCCATGACCGTGTACGCCCGCTCCCGCAACTGGCGCCCGTTGAGTGCCCTGCCTAGCCCGTCCACGAGCACGTATCCGCTGTCCTCGTACCTCTCACCCGCATCGAGCTTCTCGGCAACCTGCCGGGCCTGGAAAGCGGCAAGAGCCTCGCCCACCAGGTCAGGCAGGGGGAGCTGACGCTCCCCGGCAATCGACTTCGTATCCTTTTCGACCACGACCTTGTTGCCCATCAACGTCCGGGTCCGGTGGACGATCAGGGTGGCTCCGCCGAGGTCGACGTCGCTCCAGCGCATTCCGCAGATCTCCGCCGGCCGCAGTCCCATCAGGGACAGGAGGAAGGCGGCATACAGACGGTCGCCCTTGACCGCATCCACGAAGGCACGCACCTCATGGATGTTCCAGGGCGGGATCATGGTTTTCGCCCGCCGCTCCGCCTTCCGGTAATTACGGGGGACCTTCACCTCCGTGGCGACGTTCACCTCGACAAGGCGCTGAGCCACCGCCCGGTCGAGCGCTTCCCTCAACCGCGCCAGTGACATCTCGACCGAGGTCACCCCCAGGCCGGTGGCCGCCTTGCCACTTCGTACCCGGCCCTCGTGCAGCGCCCACTTCATCCACGCCTCGACATCGTCCTCGGTAAGTTCCTGGAGCCGGATGTGCCCGAGCCTTCCGCGAAGACGCCCCAGAGTCATGGTGTAGCTGCAGACGGTGCTCTCCTCCAAGTCCTCCGCCTTCCTGGCCAGCCACTCATCGAGCCACTCGTCCAGCGTCCTCACATCGAATGAGACGGCCGCTGCCTCGTGGCGGCGGTGTGTGATGTGCGCGTACTCGGCCTTCGCCTCCCGCAACGTCCCAAACGTGCGGGTCACCTGGCGCCGCTTCCCAGTCAAGGGATGAGCCCCTACATCGACCACAAACCGGTACCGGACCCTCCCCTTCGCATCAGGGGAAAGCTTCTTGATCGGAACAGACACGATTTTCACACTCCTTGAGAGGCACGGAACGCGAGCACTGACACGGGCCACACCGCCTCCCAACGCTTGCCGCGCAGTAACGCGTCACGAGCCGAAGACGCCGCCGCAACCTGGGGGCCTCGGTGCGAGCCCGGCCGAATGCAAGCAACTCCTATCGTCGTCACGATCGCCGGTTTGGCTAACCGGCACTCTCGGTCTATGTTCCGCACCAGAGCGGGAGGGCTACACCCGTCACACCCGGGCAAAGACGGAAATCTGACCCGCTCCGCAGGGTTAGTCAGTTCAGATGTGACTCGATCGTGCGACACCCCCAAGCCCTCGACGAACTCGTCGCGTCAATGCGCCCGGCCCGCGAGCACAAGTACAAGCGCCAGAGCATCCCCGCAGGCGCGGGGTCGACGGTCTGAGCGCCGGCCTGTGGCGCAACGTGGACGGAGGATCCCCGCAGGCGCGGGGTCGACAGCGCGCCGACGGTGTCCCTCTCCTTGCCGAGCGGAGGATCCCCGCAGGCACGGGGTGCGGCCTTCGCTGCGAGTCCTTTGCGGGACATGCCCGCGGAGGATCCCCGCAGGCGCGGGGTCGACTTCTTCAGCAGGCCGATGTCCTGCTCGAGTACCGGAGGATTCCCGCAGGCGCGGGCTCGACGACCCGATGGAGGCTCGATGGGTGCGTATGGACGGAGGATCCCCGCAGGCGCGGGGTCGACTCGGCGAGGTCGCGGGCGTACGCGGCTCCCGTCGGAGGATCCCCGCAGGCGCGGGGTCGACACGGCGAGGTCGCGGGCGTACGCGGCTCCCGTCGGAGGATCACCGCAGGCGCGGGGTCGACACGGCGAGGTCGCGGGCGTACGCGGCTCCCGTCGGAGGATCCCCGCAGGCGCGGGGTCGACACGGCGAGGTCGCGGGCGTACGCGGCTCCCGTCGGAGGATCCCCGCAGGCGCGGGGTCGACACGGCGCCGAGCCGGTCGAACTGCATGTTCATCGGAGGATCCCCGCAGGCGCGGGGTCGACGGCAGGTACAGCGGGTGGCGCTGGTGCCCGTGCGGAGGATCCCCGCAGGCGCGGGGTCGACACGCCCACCGCCTGAGCAGACAGCGCGGATAGCGGAGGATCCCCGCAGGCGCGAGGTCGACATCCCCGCTGACCAGCGCTACACCGGCAACTACGGAGGATCCCCGCAGGCGCGGGGTCGACGCCGAGGCGACCGGGCTCATCGGCGACAAGCGCGGAGGATCCCCGCAGGCGCGGGGTCGACTTGGGCTTGATGGAGCGGACGGTGGGCTGCCTCGGAGGATCCCCGCAGGCGCGGGGTCGACGTAGGGCCAGTTTGCTGCCGACACGCGCTCAACGGAGGATCCCCGCAGGCGCGGGGTCGACGCCGAGGCGACCGGGCTCATCGGCGACAAGCGCGGAGGATCCCCGCAGGCGCGGGGTCGACACGCCGATGTGCTCGATCCGGCCGATGTACACGGGAGGATCCCCGCAGGCGCGGGGTCGACGACGTCCCCGGGGTCTGCTCCCGGGGACGTCGCGGAGGATCCCCGCAGGCGCGGGGTCGACGCTCCGGTCGCTGCCCGGCGGTCACCGGCGGGCGGAGGATCCCCGCAGGCGCGGGGTCGACAAGCCGGACGGCAGCAAGGGCACCGAGCCCGGCGGAGGATCCCCGCAGGCGCCGGGTCGACATCTGACGCGTGGCCGCGATCTCCACATCGAGAGGAGGATCCCCGCAGGCGCGGGGTCGACCCCCACCGGCCGCTTGAGTCGAACTATTCGCGGGGAGGATCCCCGCAGGCGCGGGGTCGACTCATCCGGTGCCGGAGCGGCCGGGATGGCGAGCGGAGGATCCCCGCAGGCGCGGGGTCGACCCGGCAAGCTCCGCGGCCCGGTCGGGCCACCGCGGAGGATCCCCGCAGGCGCGGGGTCGACCTGACGGAAGACCCGGATACGGATCACGGCCTCGGAGGATCCCCGCAGGCGCGGGGTCGACGACAGGAGACGAACCGTGACCCAGCACACCGACGGAGGATCCCCGCAGGCGCGGGGTCGACGACTGGCCCGCCCACGACCTGCGCATGCCCGGCGGAGGATCCCCGCAGGCGCGGGGTCGACTCCAGCGCTGCCGTCTTACCGCTGGTGATGTCCGGAGGATCCCCGCAGGCGCGGGGTCGACTGCGGGGTGCGGGAGTTGCGGCCGCGTGCCGACGGAGGATCCCCGCAGGCGCGGGGTCGACGAAACGTTTCCCTGTCGAAATGCGTGATATCAGGGAGAATCCCCGCAGGCGCGGGGTCGACTCCTGCTCGGCCGCCGCGCGCTCCTCGGCGATCGGAGGATCCCCGCAGGCGCGGGGTCGACAGGTCGGCTTCAACGACGCCGGCGGCGTCCTGCGGAGGATCCCCGCAGGCGCGGGGTCGACGCCCTCGATCGACGGGCCGCCGTGCACGGTCACCGGAGGATCCCCGCAGGCGCGGGGTCGACCGCGTGTCCGGCTTGCCCGACTCGTGTCCGGGAGGAGGATCCCCGCAGGCGCGGGGTCGACTAACGGATGCACCCTGACCTAGTCATTCACCCAGGAGGATCCCCGCAGGCGCGGGGTCGACGCTGCCGCTTCGACCTCGGGGTGATGTACGGCCGGAGGATCCCCGCAGGCGCGGGGTCGACGAGCAGGCCGGCGGCCTGGCGATCGTCAACCTCGGAGGATCCCCGCAGGCGCGGGGTCGACTCCAGCTCGAGCTGGCCGGCTATCGCAGCAAACGGAGGATCCCCGCAGGCGCGGGGTCGACCCACCGAGTTCGGTCGTTGAGCACGAGTACCCCGGAGGATCCCCGCAGGCGCGGGGTCGACTGCCGGCAGATCCAGATGGCGACGGCTGGCCGGGGAGGATCCCCGCAGGCGCGGGGTCGACGTCTTGCGCAGCGCACGCGCCGTCAGCCCCGGCGGAGGATCCCCGCAGGCGCGGGGTCGACTTCCGGCCGTCCATGCGGATCGCGGACAGCTGCGGAGGATCCCCGCAGGCGCGGGGTCGACACTTCCTGAGCTGCAGCTTCATTGGGCATGTGGGCTGTTTTCGTTTAGTTGTGTTCTGGGGCGGGCGGAGAGGATGAGTCCGTCAAAGTCCACGGGCTGCCAACGGTCACGGCCTGCGGTGCGGACTGCCCAGCCTTGTTCGTTGGCAGCGGGTTCGACGAGGATGACTTGGCCGTCACCGATGCGGGTAGCTAGGAGTTCCCAAAGACGGTCTCGGATGCGCCGGTTGGGATTACCGATGAACACGCCAGCGCTAGCTTCGACCATCCAGCGCGTTAGGTGTCCGCGAAGACCTTCCGGGGCGGCGATGAGGATGATGACGGTCATGAAGTCGCTTCGCTGTCCGGAGTGACGAGGGTGGGTCCTATGACCGCGATGTGGTTTTCGGTTATCCCGTGGGTCGAGAGATCCGCGTGGCCGGAGTAGTTAGTGCCGCCCGGAACGGCGCCAAGGTGTTCGTCCCACAGGAGATTGGCTTGTGTGTCCTCGGTGTGGGCTTCGTCGGCGTTGAGAAGGGTCTTGATGTCGGTGACGATCCTGGCGACAAGCTTGTCTCGAGCGATGAGGTCGCGCAGTCCCAGTCGTGCGTCGCGTTCCTCCGTGAGCCCCCGGGCGGCAAGATCGAAGGCGAGAGGGATCGTGTACTGGGCCTTGTACAAGTCTGCGATGTCAAGGACGAAGGAGGTGGCTTTGCCGGTGTGGACGAATCCCAGTCCGGGGCTGAGGCCAAGTCCGGTGATGACGGCGTGGCAGATGCCGTAGAGGGCTGCGTTGGCGGCGGACAGGAGACGGTTGAGGTCGTCTCCAGCAGCGTGGGCGTCGCCGGCCTTGTATTCTCGGCCGTTCCAGGTAACACCAGTGCGCTTGGCTTGGGCACGGTAGATCTTGCGGACGCGGGTGCCCTCGCGACCTCTGAGCTGCTGCATGGTGAGGGCACTTACGTCTTCGCCGGGAAAGCGCATGCTGTACATGGCGCGGGCGACGGCAAGGCGTTCCTTGGGACGGGTGACGAGCCATGCTTGCCGGTGCAGGAGTCCGGCTCCTCTGCTGGGGCCGAGCCCTGACGCGTACATCCGAACGCCTTGTTCGCCGACCCAGCACACGGTGGTTCCGGAGTCGGCGAGCAGGCGGATGGCTCCGTGGGTGACACGTGTGCCGGGGCCCAGGAGCATGACGGCCACCATGGCGGCGGGGACTTTGACGGTTTGTTGTCTGTTGATGATGACGACGGCGTTCTCGTCGCGGTCCAGGTGGCTGCGTTCGACGTAGACGCTGGAGACTCGGTCGGTGAGACGGTGCAGGTCTTGGGGGTCGGCCTTCCACCAGATGTCGGGCACTGGCGTTCAGGTCCTGTTCGGGATCGGGGCGAGGGTGAGAAGTCCGCACCCGTACGCCTTGGAGGGACCGATGCCGGTCAGGAGGCGTTCGGTGAACAGGGCGGGGTCGGTGATGCGCAGGTGCCCTTCGAAGGTCACGGCGTTGATGACGACGTGGGCTTCCTTGGGTGTGATGGTGCCCTTGGTGAAGGTCCGGCGATGGCGTGTGGTGATGCGGACCTCTCGCGGAACTTCGCCGTCGGCGGTTCGGGTGCTGTCCAGGTGGAGGGCGGGCGCGATGTCGAATCCCCAGCGTGCTGTGCGGGTGAGGAACCAGGTGAGCTGAGCTGCGGCGGTGCGGTGGCCAAGTCGAAGGCCGCGTCTTTCGCCGGCGTCGAGGCGTTGTTGCTGGCGTGGTGTGGCTTTGACGGGGTGCCTGGTGTTCTGGACGGGATTGGCTGTGAGCCGGAAGGCGAAGCTGCGGCCCTGTGCGACCTGCTGGAGGAGCGGGGTGTAGTCGCGTATGGCGTAGTGCTCTCCGTCGGCGTCGGGCCATCCGGCGTTCTCGACGAGGTGGGTCCAGTCCGGCTTGCCGGTGGTGAGGACGAACAGCTGCGGACGGTAGGGGTTGTCGCTGTCCAGGCGCCACAGAGTGCGCTCGTCCGCGGGGAGACCGGGCAGGCCGCCTTGGACGGCGCCGCGCAGGGCGCGGGGGCTGGCGAGGAGTTTGCGGCTTTCCGCGCGCAGGGGGTTGATGCGGATGCGGGAGAGGTAGGGCATGTCGGTCACCAGCCCAGGAGGGCGAAGGGGTCGTGGCCGCCGGTGGCCGGGGGCCGTGTGGGATCGGGGGCGAGGCCGGTGGGCACGGTGAGGTAGGTGTGCCGGACACGGCGAGTGGTGTAGGAGCGGCTGGTGGGGGCGAAGGACAGGGGCAGGTCGTCGCGGTCCTCGTCGCCGGTCGGGTCGTCGAGCGTGGCGGGCAGGTCGACGTGGGCGGCGTTGTCGTTGATCCGTCCCCAACGGGCGCGTACCGTCCGGCTGGCCTGCCAGGGCTCTTGTTGCAGCACGTCTTGCAGGGGGCCGGTGCGCCGGCCGAGCACGAGGGGCTGCGTGGGCACGCAGGAGCGGCGGCCAAGGGCGAGGGGGAACGCGGGGTGGCGTAGGGCGTGTTCGAGGGTGGTGATGAGGTCGTAGGGGCCTTCTACGGCGGCCAGGAATACGGCGTCCTGAAGGTAGAAGCGCTGGGTGACGTGCGTGTGTTTCGCGGGTGTGGTGGGCTTTTGCAGGCCCTTGGCCGTGACTGCGGCGGACAGCAGCGGTCTGCCGCGGTGGTCGCTGACGGTGTGAAAATCGCGCAGCACGGTTCCGGGCTGGTCGATGCGTATGCCCAGACTGAGTCCGGCCAGGTCGTCCAGGGCTGCCTGGCGTGGGCGGCCGGCTGCTGCGGCGAGCAGGCCGACAACGCCCGACTTGGTGGGCTCGGGCCGGGTCTCGCGCCGGTTGAAGACGCTGCGGTCGCCCCAGGACTGGAGCGGGCCAGCGAGCCGCAGCAGCAGGGCGGAGGTGCTGCTGTGGTCGCTCACGCGCCCGCTCCCAGGGAAGCGGTGAGGCGGGTGCGCAGGGTGGAGCGAAGCTCGGCGAAGGCGACGGGGCTTCCGAAGGCGTGGGTGAGAGCTTCGGCGGTGTCCTTGGTGGCAGGTTCGCGGGAGGTGAAGGTGTGGCTGGTAGCGGCGTAGAGGGGCTGGTCGCCCCAGATCTGGGTGGCGGTGAGGTGTTCCTCGGCGAGACGGCGGGCGGAGTTGGCCTGGATGCCGGCTTCGGACGCGATGGGCTGTTCGTAGGCGGAGACGAGGTTGACCGGTTGGTCGGTGCGGACGACGACGGCCACGAGACTGGGCCGGGTGCGGTGGGCGAACGCGTTCTGGTATCCGGTGGGTGCGGAGAGGGCGAAGCTGTCGACGAAACGGTCGAGGGCGTCGAGAGCGGCTTCGCTGTCTCCGCCGAGGTTGTCAATGAGCTGGGCCAGGCCGACGGTCGCGTAGCGGTAGAGAGTGGCGGAGTTGAAGCCGATGGTGCCGATCATGCCAGCGCCGGTCTCGTCCTTCTCGTTCTGGTCGTCGACGGCGGTGAAGTAGTCGAACTCCAACTGCGTCTCGTGGGTGGACAGGGCATGCGCCACCTGCACGGCGGCATCGACGTTGAGTTTGGGGATGTCGGCGACCATGCGGCCGAACAGCGCGACGGCGACGGGGTGTCCGCTGTGGAAGGTGTCCGCGACGGGCAGCTCCTTGACCGCTTCGCCCAGCGCTTTGTCGTCCAGGGCAGCGAGTTCGGTGGCCTTGTCGGCTACCAGGGCGGCTGCGGCGTCGAGCTGGGCGTTGCCGTAGAAGAGGAGGTAGGCGGTGTCGCCCGCCTTCTTGCCCTGACTCAGGCCGAGTTGGGCCAGCAGGGCGGTGGCGATCCGATCGGCACCGTCGCGGTCCAGGCCGCTGGTCCGGGCAATGCGGGTGGCCAGTTCATGGGTGATGCGCTTCGTGCGGGTGGCACGGTCGGGAGTGGGGACCTGGTCGTCGAAGTGACGCCGAGTGGCCCGCTTCCACGCCTGGGAGGAGACCCTGGAGCGGCGTACTCCGCCGTAGATCGCTTCCTTGGGGTTTCCCTGGTCGTCTCGGTTGAGGTTGGCCGGCGGCACGGTCTGAATCACGTGAACGTCGATATAGAGGCGCTGGGGCATGGGCTACTCCCGGTCAGGTCAAAGGGATGGTCGAAGAGACGCGTCCGTAGGGACGACGTGCCGTAGAGAAGGGCGCTGGAGAGCAGGTTGGGATGGCGGGACGGCGTCAGGGCCCGGGTGACGGATCCGCAGAGGGCTGGGTCCAGCCGTAATAGTCCAGCCCCCAGCGGCGGCGCACGCGGGAGCGGGCATCGGGCCGTCGCCAGGCATGGAGGTCGGCGGCGAGCCAGTTGTAGTCGAGAGGCTGCTTGATGTCTTTGAGCTGGGTGACCAGTCCCCGCAGGCGCATTTGCAGCGCTGCCGCGGAGGTGGCGGAGAATGCCTGCTGGAAGCGGGCGTCGACCGCCTCGTCGCTGGTGCGCTCATGGTGTCGCAGTTCGCGCATGGCCCGGCCCAGGCCGATCTTGTCGCGGTGCATCGACCGCTCCTGGCTCTGCTGGTGGAGGCCATACAGCGCGAGGGCGATGTGTTCCGCCTCTTGTTCGGCCGATACTTCGCCCCTGCGAGCGGCGAAGTCGTCAACGGGACACGTGTAGAAGCGAAACATCTCCAGGACCGTGCCGACAGGGCGGCCCAGGCCACGGCGCAGGACAGCGAGTTCCTCCCCGGAGGGGCGACGTGTGGCAGCTAGGCCGCCCGGACGGCGCCAGTTGCCGTCCGCGGCGAGGTCACGCTGCCAGATTCTCTGCTTGGTGCGGTCTTCTTCGGTCATGGCCGGTCCAGTCATGGTCAGGGAGTACCGGGTGTCACACAGGCCGTGTGGAGGGCGGGGCGGGCAGCACATGCCGCCCCGCAGTCAGCGATGGGCACGTGTGGGGGGGAAGCGTTTGGTCAATTTCAGACGCGCGGTGTTGCGGCACGCTCGGCGGAGGCCCGGTGGAGGATCTCGCGCCGCCGCCTTCGGAAGGCGGCCTCCGCCGTCGAGGCGCGATAGGTTCGCTCGGCTTTCCCCTCGCCCTGCGAGAGACGCCTGCCCGCGAACGCGCCCACGGGCACTGCCTGCAGGAGATGCTCGGCGATCTCCTCACTTCGGTGCCAGGCGAGCTGTTCCCAGGCCAGTTGCCCGGCTTCGATCCGTTCAAGGTCTTCCACCTCGCGCAGGCCGGCCAGGAGGCGGCGCACCAGGGGATCCAGGGCGTGCAGGACGAGTTCGCCAGGGCGTTGCCCCTTGTCCCAGGGGATCGGGTCGGATCCCAGGGCACGGCGCAGGTCGGCCGAGAGCAGGTTGAGGGCGGTGGCCAACTGCTCGGCCTGGTCGGCGACTTCCAGGAGGGCGGCGCGGATGTCGCTGTCCGCGTCGAGCGCGGCAAGCGGTAGCGGCAGCGCATCGAAGAGGACATCGTCGATGACGGCCGACTGATTGCCGTACACGACACCGAAGAGTTCCACGCGCAGCGGATAGCCGGCTGCGAGTTCACCGGTCACCGCACCGGCTTGGTCCAGGACCTTGCTCGTGGCGAAGCCGCTGGTCTTCTGCCCGGCATCGCGGGAGGGCCGCTCAGGCGCCAGGAGCGCGTCGAGTCCGCGCCAAGCCGCCTTGCCGGGTTGAAGACGCAGCGGGCGCCGCTGCTGCATGGTGTGATCCTTCTTCTTTCGAGTGCCCCGCCCGCCGGTCGGCTCCACTCGCCACATCGTGTGTGGCTCGATCGTGGGCGTGTGCGGCATCCGGTCCCCGCCGGCGACCACCACTCGCGTCACCCGCAGGCCCTCGTCGGTCCTCTCAGGGACCAGCCGGATACGACGCGACTGCCAGGTCCACAGATCCAGCAGTCCTTCGGGGGCCCGCTCCTGCCATTGCGGAGTACCTGCTGGGTGTGTGGTGGCAGGCTCTCGCCGTCGCCACTGCGGGAGATCGGCCGCCACGGGGGCCGAGCCGACGGGCAGGTTCAGCAACAGAGTCTCGAACAGGGTCGTGCCGAGCAGCAGGGTCACCCCCATCTGGCCAAGCGGCCCAATGGGGTTGCCCATCGTCTTGCCCTTACTCACCCGCGGATCCCCGACAGCGCCCGTTTTGATGGCCGCGGTGTCCCAGCACTGGGTGTGCAGCAGCCAGTGGGCCGCCTGCGCGGGGCTGAGAGAGAAAACGCTCCCTTCGGTCCGAGAGGCGAAGAGGGGCACGTTGTTGCCCGTCGAGGCGGTCGCGACGATCAGGCCGGCGTTCTTCGTCTCCCCCGTGGCCGTCTGCAACTCGCCGACCTGCGCGAAGGGCTGAACAGGATCGAAGAGGTCAAACGCGCCTTGATACGTATCCAGGTATGCCGCGAGCTTCACGCGTTGCTCTGTCGTCCAGCGGCCGGCGGTGAACCAGTCCATCCACTCGTGCTCGTCGGCCGGCCGGCCCAGCGCGTCAACGATCACGGGCAGCAGCACCTGTCGCAGCACTGCCGGTCTCTGCGTGGGGCTCTCCACCAGCAGATCCCCGAAGACGTGGGCATCCATGAGCGCCGTACGTAGAGACTGCTCACGTGCCGAACCGCCGGAGATCGACGGTAAGCGCAGCCAGGGTTCATCGGTCAGAAGAAAGCCATGAACCATCAGTCCCCCTTTGAACTGAATCTTCTATGTTTAAGCTAGCAGCAGAAGCCAGGACGCCACCCCCAAAACACTTGAATCGGGTTTACGGTGGTGGCAGTTGACCCTGCGAGCCCACTTCGAGGCGAGGCCGCAGGGATGATCCCCTTCTCTGTTTGCGCAGGGGAAAGGGACCTTCCTTGACCCCGCCCCACGCGGGGATTCTCACTTCACCAGACGGCCCGGATACTCAACCTCCCGGCCCGGTGGCACCGCGGTTACCCCGGCGGACCCTCAACCCCAGCTCGTCGTCGTAGGAGAGGGCGGAGTCACCCAGGACTGCTCCGCCGGACGCGTCCAGTACCAATGCGCGGGCCCTGCGCAGCCACACATGCCCATACCAGCCGGGCAACGGCGCCAACTGCAGTGCAGCTGTGCTGAGTTGCGCTGGCAGGCGCACCACGGACCCCAACACATCGTCCAACACCTGCGCAGCCACATCACCGTTGACGCCCAGGCTCCGGCCTGACAACGTCCGGTAGACACCCTCGTCATCATCACGGGTTACCAGCACGACCTCGACGGACTCGTCACCGTCACGCACAGTCGCGCGCAACGAGTCCTCGTCGCTGCCCGCGCTGGCTCCGCCGAAGTGCAGGCCCGCCAACGTCGGCAGCTCTCGCTCACCGCGCAGCGTCAGCAAAAAGTCCTGCGCACTCTCGGCGCGGATCCGGTGGCGGTTCTCCTGCTCCTTTGCGGCCGCCTCACCCGCTGATCGCCACGACTCGGGAAGCAGCGCGGCATCCATCCCGTACACCTGCGACACCAGCCGGGGTACATCCCGCGGAACGTTCCATGTCCCACCTTCTGCAGGCAACACCGCAGCCGTCCGCAGCAGTAGATGACGCCCGTAGATCATCTCGCTTGCGAATGTCACAGCCGGCTCACGGCCCGGACGCGGCTGATATCCGGTGACGAACACCTGCGGCGCACGGAGTCCCTCGGGCCGCCAGGTCTCCTGGTGGCGATGCACCCGCCCGATCCGCTGCAGCAGCAAGTCAACCGGGGCGAGATCAGCAACCAAGAGGTCGGCGTCGACGTCGAAGGACTGCTCGGCCAACTGCGTCGCCACCACAACGAGCCGCCCACCGTCCTGCCGTCGTGGTGTGTCCGGACCCAGCAGCCGCAGGCTCTCCTCCGTCAGCCCAGCACGTCGGGCCACCGTGAGCCGGGCATGCAACAGCCGCACTTCTTCCGGGCCGAAGCGTCCGCGCAATTCTTCGTACAGGCTTTGCGCCCGCGCCACAGTGTTGCGGATGACGAGCGCGGTTCCGCCAGCACCGAGTTCCCGCTCCAGAAGATCCCCCACCGCGGCGTCCGCCGTACCCTGAGCCGCCTCCCGCTCCACAGCAGAGGAACCCGCACCAGGCAGAATTTCGGGCATCGAGCGCACAATGACACCGAATTCGTCCCGCCAGCTACTCGTCGCCTGCGCATGAAAGGAAGCCTGCCCCGCAGCAGCGGACGTCCACGCAGCGGTCACCGCCGGGTACCCCGACGGCGGCGGGACCTGCGTCTTCACTTCCTCCCGCGAGACCGCACCGGCCAGATACGCCTCACACAGGGCATGCCGCTGCGCGGGGGCCAACGTCGCGGACAGCAAAATGACCGGCACCCGAGCTTGCCCCAGCCAGCGCAACGCCTCCTGCAAGAACTGGCTCATATACACATCGCACGCGTGCACCTCGTCCAAAATGACGACCTTGCCGACCAGACCCGCCATACGCAGCATCACATGACGGGTACGCGTCGCCGCATACAGAAGCTGATCAACGGTACCGACCACGAACGGTGCAAGTAGCCCCAGCTTCGGCCCCAGAAACCACTCCGAAAGCGCCTGCGACTCGGACCAGCAGCACGACGACTCTGCCTCGACGCCGTAGGGGTCGGCGCTCATTCCGTACTCGTCCACTCCACGGAACGCGCGGCCTGCCTTCGTCTCCACCCCTTCACGGAGAGCCTTCCACTCCCGGTTGAAAGCCCGCTTACCGTGCAGCAGCATCACGCGAGACGCCAGCGGGCCCTCGATCCTTTCGACCCAGCGACGAACGCGAGCGAACATGGGGTCGCTGGTGCCCTGGGTCGGCATCCCGACAAAGACCCCATCTGCGCCGAACCGGGACGCGAGGACCTCTGCCGCTGCCAAAGCAGCTTCCGTCTTGCCCTCACCCATCGGCGCCTCGATCACCAGGAGCCCCGGGGCGGCCATCCGCCGAGCCGCTTCCAGCACCATCACCTGCGAAGGACGCGGCGCGCACCCGAACCGATCCTGGAACGTCTCAGGCCCCGGCACTCCCAAAGACGCCGCCGTCCAGCCACCCTGCAGCCCCAACTCATCCCACGCAGCAACTGCACGGCCGCGCGCAGCCTCCATACTCACCGCCGCCAGATCGTCCACCCCGACGAAATGCCGCTCATCACTGGCAATCCAGTCAGCCATCACCACCAGCCCGCTGAGCTGCAACTGCACGGCTCGCGAGGGAACCTTAACCGGCTCCACCGCACGCAGCCCACCGAGTCCGACCTCGCGAGTGAACTCCTCGACCACGGCCTCCTGAACCTGCCTCCACCCGCCTCTCCCCCGCAACTGCCCCTTCGCCGCCTTCGGCTCCTGCACATCGCGCAGCGAAGGAAACGCACCATGGTGCCCGGCCACCAGCGGCCACACCCAGTCCACCTGTCGCACATTCCACCCAGCAGTGACCAGCAGCTCCCGCAGCACCAGCCCGCCGGCCCAGTCATGGCGCCAACGCCTGCGCTGCTTCGCTCCCGCATCAGCCGCTTTCTCATGCCACGTCAGCCCCGCCCGGCGGACAGCTTCCGCACCCTCAGGCCACAGCCCCTGATGCTTCGGAGTCGCCTTCCCGCAATCGTGAACGCCGCACACCCAAACGAACAGGTGCCGTCCACGGCCCGCACCACCCGCAACCTCGTCCAGCGCCGCCCGCGTCGACGGCGCGATAAAACGCTCCCACAGCAACTCCGCCACCGCCGCAGTGTCCAGGAGGTGCGCCATCAACAGACTCGTCCTGCCACCCGCCCGCTCCCTGGACTTGCCCCACAGAGCCGCCAATGCGGCTACCACCAAAGGCTCGTAGCGTTTCCCTAACTCAGCAATATCCACCTTGTCCCGCCCTATTGATGCCCCGCGAATACCGAGACTCAGACACTAGGGGGCAGCACTGACAACACACCCTGAGCCGCAGTAAGGCGCCGATCTATATCCGACCGACCCAACATCGTCGCACCCCACGTGGTACCGCAGGCTCGAGCGCTACCTTGAGGCGCCCGCCAGCCACGAGACGTACGTGACATCTCCGCTGGCGAAATGTCGACCGACGCGGGTCTGAAGCTAGCTGGTGAAAGCTTGAGCACCCCGCGCGCAGGGTCGGCATCGTCCACTCGTAGCCGGGCATCTCGTCCTGCGGAGCATCCCCGCAGGCGCGGGGTCGACGGCCATGGAGGCCACGCCGAAGTCGGCGTCCCACGGAGCATTCCCGCAGGCGCGGGGTCGACGGAGCACGATGGCGGATGCGCCGGCGCCGGCGCCGCGGCGGAGCATCCCCGCAGGCGCGGGGTCGACTCGCGCACGCCCCCGATGCGCTCGGGTGCGCTCGGAGCATTCCCGCAGGCGCGGGGTCGACATCGCCACGAAGGTCACCGACCTCGCCAACACCGGAGCATCCCCGCAGGCGCGGGGTCGACCGGTCTTGCCAGCCCCCGGCCCGCGCCGGGTCCGGAGCATCCCCGCAGGCGCGGGGTCGACCAGGCCGGGCAGGGCGGCGGCCGTGGCTCCCACGGAGCATCCCCGCAGGCGCGGGGTCGACAAGACGTTCCCGGCGACAGTCCCGGCGAGCGGCGGAGCATCCCCGCAGGCGCGGGGTCGACGCAGCCTGACGGCATGTGCCCAACTCAACCCGAGGAGCATCCCCGCAGGCGCGGGGTCGACAGCTGCGGACGCCGCGGCTGATGCCTGAGGAGAGGAGCATCCCCGCAGGCGCGGGGTCGACTCGCCGATGACACCGCGGGCGGTGCGTTCGCTCGGAGCATCCCCGCAGGCGCGGGGTCGACCCGGGCAGTCGGTGGTCGATCTGGTGCTCGCCCGGAGCATCCCCGCAGGCGCGGGGTCGACAACTCCCGCGACGGCTGGGACAACCACACCATCGGAGCATCCCCGCAGGCGCGGGGTCGACTGCCACCAGCGTTCGGCGGGGTGTGCGGCCTGCGGAGCATCCCCGCAGGCGCGGGGTCGACGGCCTGTTCGGTGAGGGCCTTCTGGCAGTCGGCGGAGCATCCCCGCAGGCGCGGTGTCGACGAGGAGACAGAATCGCTCAACGCCGACCTGGTCGGAGCATCCCCGCAGGCGCGGGGTCGACATGTGGTTGTCGCCGGAGACGGCGGGCCCGTACGGAGCATCCCCGCAGGCGCGGGGTCGACTGGTAGATCCCGGACTGGGTCTCCTCGGCAATAGGAGCATCCCCGCAGGCGCGGGGTCGACGCCGCCGCCGCGTCGGGCCGCACCTTCACCACCGGAGCATCCCCGCAGGCGCGGGGTCGACACTAACTGACCTGCAGTTTTCGGTGACCTTCCGGGTGTTTTCATTCACTTGGCTGTGCCCGCCGGGCAACCATATCCGCCCTCCAGTCGGCAACCTTGAACCCCGCGGTGATACACGGGCATGCATCGCTCGGAACCCTAGCCGGTACACAGATCAACGGTTGATCACGCATCTGCGCCAAGACATCGCGCACGCCTGAGATGTACTTCACGGTGATATGCGGCGAGTCCGCGGTGGCGGACAGATTCCCACGTTCATGGAGTGAGCGTGGCGCCCGCTGACATGCCAACAGAACAGCTGCCCGCCGGTCGGCTCAGCCCTGAGCTCACCGGAAGCAAGTTACACAAGATCATCATTGGGCGCTCTAACTGTTGGCTCCGTGGACGGTCCCTGGATGTCCGGCGGTGATCAGTCGGTAGATCTCGCGGGCCGCGTATCGTTTCAAGCAGCGGACGATCTCGCGACGGGGCTTGCCCTCGGCCACACGTCGCTCGTAGTACGCCTGGGTACGCGGATCCCAGCGCAACCGGGTCAGCACGATGCGGTGGAGGGCAGCGTTCGACTGTCTGTTGCCGCCACGGTTGAGCCGGCGGTGCTATCGGCTGCCCGAGGAGTATTCGACCGGGCTCGCCCCGCACAACGCGGCGAACGACGCCTCGCCGCGCATCCGCTCGCTGTTGTCACCCAGGGCCGTCAACAGAACCGCCGCGCTGTGCGAGCCGACGCCGACAGCATCGAGCAGGCGCGGATGGTGCTTCCCGATCAACTCAGACAGGCGCTGTTCCAGTACTCGGGCCTGCTCATACAACTGCTCGATGCGTTCAGCCAGCACCCGCACCGTGAACCGGGTGGCCCGCACGATCGGATCTACTCCCTCGCCGCCTTTGCTCAACTGCATCCAGGAAAGGGTGAGACGACGGCGCGACAGACTCCGCAATGCCTCCCGGAGAGCCGGATCGGCCATGACCAGGATCGCCTTGATCTGGTTCACAGCCTTCCGCTTGGCCTTCACCGCAGAGTCCTTGGCCATCAGATACGTACGCACCATTTCGACCGGGCCATCGCCGGACTTCGCTGGGGCCCGGGCGCGGCCACTCAAATACAGACCGCGCAGCAGCGACTGCATCACCCTCGTCGGACTCGCTTTGTCGACGTCGGGCCGAACGCCCAGGACCAGGAGCCTCCAACACCGCGACGCCCTGAGACAGCAGATAGCGAGAGAGCGCCGCCCCGTAATTGCCGGAGCACCCCACCGGCCAGTCCACTCGGCAAGTTGTCGATAGCCATCCGCCGTGGTCGTAAAGCGCTCAACAGCCATAACACGGCCCGTCATTGAGACGACAGCCGCCACGCGTACATCACGATGGGGGTCGACCCCGATAACTACCTCATCCGCGTCCACCGCGCGGCCCACCACTCGAAGAGGGCTGACGACTCGATAGTTCATCCCCTGTCGGAAGCCGGGCAGCAGCGTTACCGCCGGCCCGGAGAGCGGTCACCAGTGGCACGGTGCAGAAGACACTCACATTCCAGTAATCTAGACACGCTCGCCCGGCCCAGCCTCTGAGCCCACTGCCCCGTCCCGCGGCGACACAGGATGATTAGGACACGTCGGTCAGCGACGTCAGGAGCCAGTCCGCGGCACTGCAGCAGCGGTCGGTGGAATGCTCCCCAACCACCGCCCGCCCTCACACCATTGACGCCTGCCGACCTGAAGATCGTGACAGCGCCCCCGCAGCTGCGCGCCGCAGAGTCCCCTGCAGCGCGTTTCGAAGCGCCGCACGCGAACAACGGCCAACGGCTCGCAGTCGCGACCACCTGACCGTCGAGCGCGCTCCGAGGGCGCAACCGTGGGGTACGAGAGCGCACCGGCAATCACCAAACCTTCGAGCCAAGGCGCATCTCACAAGCAAAGGACTACGACCCGGTACGACAGGAGCAGTTCCCGTGCCGGATGTCCCGCATCGGCCGCAGCCAGCGAGTCGTCGCCGCATCCTTGCTCCGGCGCTCGACAACGGCGAGCCAAAGCACAACGGAGCACCCGGGGTATACCGCAGACCCTTTCAACCAGTCAGGCGCAGAGGCCCTGCCGGTGCTCCGGCGGGGCCTCTGCGTGTCACGGGCGAATCACCAACCCCATAGACGCCCCCCGACCCAACGACCACGAACTGGACATAGAAGTTCGAATTGGACTGGCTGGACGCCCTGAGACGGTTCTGCCTACCTGTGCCAGGTCGTGCCCAGTGAGGGACCCAAGATGAGGACGGGCGCGTCATCCGGCCCGTCGAAGCGGTATTGAAGGGTGTTCTTCGGCGTCTCACTCACCCGCCCGACCCTCTCATCCGTCACCGAAAGTCACTGCGCCGGGGTGGGCCTGGCCGGACTTGTGCCGCTCCGGCGCTCCCGTACGTGACCGGCCGCCGGGCGAGTATCGCTCAGCAGGTCGCCCGTCCGACAGACTTCCCACCTCACTGCCACCTGTCCCCCACAACTCCTTGCAGGCCATCCCCAGGAGTGGCGGCTTTGCGCAGATTCTCTGCCCCTCACCGAATCCGCAGATCCGCCCACGGGCGTAGAGAACTGGCCATCCTCACCGTCGACGCTCCTTCGGGCCGGGCCGGACGGTGGAGGAATCGGCACCCGTCCGTTCATCCGGGCCTCCCCGGCCCGTCAGGAAGTCCAGGGAATGCGATACCTCTCTTGTCACATCCGTTACTCCCACCTCAATAGCACCAGCATTCACAGAAAAAGTTGACCGGCCCTTTAGCCACTTTGAAGAATGCGGCCGATCATGCGCACCCCGCGCTTTCCGGCCAGCCACGGCGCAGTCTTGTAGGCCGTTCGTTTCGCTGGCTACGATCCCGCTCGTTTCGCTTTCTACACATCCTGCACAACTACTTCGGCTTGTGAGGAACGTGCGTGGAGTCGTTCACCCAGGCGGGAGCGCCGGACCGGCGCGGTGAGTTAGCGCGGCCCCGGCTGTTCCGGGGTCGCCGCTCCGCCTCCGGTTCCGCCCGCCCGCCGCGGAAGGCGACTGACCGGGACTTCCGCCTCTTCTGGTGGGCCAACGCCGCCGACGCGCTCGGCACCCAGGCGTCGGGGGTCGTCCTCCCGCTGCTCCTGCTGAGCCTCGGCCACTCCCCGCAGACCGCCGGGCTCGTCGCCGGGCTCTCGGTCGGTTCCGGCCTGCTCCTCGGGCCGCTCGCCGCCGTGCCCGCCGACCGCGGAGCCCGCAAGACCATCATGTTCTGGTCCGCGCTCGTCGCCGCCCTCGCCATGGGGTCCGTCGCCCTCGCCCTGTTCCTGGGCCGGCTCACCCTGGCGCACCTGCTGGCCGCCGTTGCGGTGGAACGTTTCTGCACCGCCTGTCACGACGCCGCGTCGCGCGGCACCGTCGTCCTCCTGTGCCCGCCCGACGGCCAGCCCCGCGCCGTGGCACGCCTCGCCGCGGCCGATCAGGGCGCCCTCGTGGTCGGCCCCGTTCTCGGCGGCGCCGCCTACCAACTCCTGCGCGCCCTGCCCTTCCTGGCCGACGCCCTGTCCTACGCCTTCGCGGCCCTGTGCGTCCGCGCGATGCGCACGGACCTGAAGGCCTCGGCGGCGCACTCCGGCGACGGACTGCTGCGCGAGGCCGCCGCCGGGCTGCGCCTGGTGCGCGGCCACCCTCTGCTGCGTCTCGTCCTCGTCTGGATCGCACTGGTCAACGGAGTCGCCGTGACGCTGTACTACTGCACCCTCTTCGCCCTGGAACGGTCGGACAGCGGTGCGCTCCCGATCGGCCTCGTCCTCGCCGTGACCGGCGCCGCGGGACTCGCCGGATCCCTCGCCGCGCCCCGGGCGGCGGTCCGCCTCGGTGCCGCCCGCGTCCTCGTCGCGGCGACCTGGCTGCTGGTCCCGCTCACCGCCGCCCTCGCCCTCGCCGACGGGCCCTGGTCCTACGGGATCCTGCTCGGCGCACTCAGCCTCCTCATACCGCTGCCCGCGATCGTGCTGCAGTCCCGCGCCCTGCTCGCCACCCGGCCCGAACTCCAGGCCAGGGCGGGCGCCGTGCTCGCGACCGTCTCCGGCACCGCCGCGGCGCTCGCCCCCGCCCTCGCCGGTCTGCTGACCGACGGGGCGGCCGCGGCCGCGCCCGCCCTGGGCTGCGCCGCCCTGCTCACCCTGCTCGCCCTGCACACGACACGGCGTGCCGGACTGGTCGGGGCGGCCGCGTGAGCCGCTTCCAGGTCTACCGCGCCCAGCTGCCGGAGGTGTGCCCCACCGACGCGCTCCGCATGGTGTTCACCGCCGACGCCGAGGGCCGCTGCGAGGTCTTCACCTGGGACGCCGCCGCCCGCCGGGCCCGGCAGGTCACCGACCGGCCCCGGGGCACCCTGCACGGCGCGATCGACGCCGACGCCCACGTGTGGTGGTTCGCCGAGGACGCCCACGGCCGGGGCCACTGGCGGTTCCAGCCCTTCGACGGCGGCCCCGACGGGCCCGGCCTGACCGGGGCACCCGACGGCACCGCCCGCGGTCTCGCCGTCACCGCCACGGGCACCGTGGCCGTCGGCATCGGCCTGCCCGCCCGCACCGAGCTGCACATCGGGACGCGCGGCGGCCCGGCTCGCGAGGTGACCGGCGTCGACGGCCCCGCCTCCCTCGCGGGACTGGCCCCCCGGGGCGACCTGCTGGCCCTCGCCCGCGCCGCCGGCTCACCCCGCGCCGTCACCCTGCTCACACCCGACGGCACGGAGACCGCCGTCCTGCCCGGCGACGGTCCGCACGGCAGGCTGTGGAGCCTCGGCTTCAGCCCCGCCGCCGACGCCCCCGCCACCCTGCTCCTCGCCCGCGAGCAGGAGGACCGCTACGTCCTCGCCACCTGGACGGCCGCGACCGGAGTCGTCACCCACGAGTGGAGCGCCCTGGACACCCAGTTCACCGCCCGCTGGTACCCTGACGGCGGCGGCGTCCTGGTCCGCCAGGACCGCCACGGCCGCTCGCTGCTGCACCGCGCCGACCTCGTCCGGCGCACCCTCGACCGCGTCCCCACCCCTGCCGGGGCCCTCCTCGACGCGGCCCCCCGCCCGGGCGGCGACCTGCACACGCTGTGGACCGACACCACCCACCCGCCCCGCATGGTCTCCACCGCCGGCACCGCGCTGCCGCCGCTCGGCACCGTCGAGGGGCACGTCCCAGCGATCCAACGCGACGTGCACACCCCCGGACCCGACGGGCCCGTGCACACCCTGCTCAGCCTCCCCGAGGACCGGCCCGGCCCGCACCCCGCCGTGTTCCTCGTCCACGGCGGCCCCGCCGACCACGACCGCGACGCCTACGACGGAACCGTGCACTCCCTCGTCGCCTCCGGCTTCGCCGTCGCCCGGGTCAACTACCGCGGCTCCACCGGTTACGGCCCCCGCTGGCAGCGCGCCTACCGGAACGGCGTCGGCCACACCCAGGTCGACGACCTCGCCGCCGTGCACGCGGACCTCACCCGGCGCCGCCTGATCCGCCCCGACGCCACCGGCCTGTGGGGCACCTCCTGGGGCGGCTACCTCGTCCTCCTCGCCCTCGGCACCCGGCCGGGACTGTGGCGGGCCGGCATCGCCGTGAAGCCCGTGGCCGACTACGCCGCCGCGCACGCCGCCGCCACGCCCGCCGTGCGCGCCCTGGACGAGCGGCTGTTCGGCGGCACCCCCCGGCAGGTGCCGCACGCCTACGCCCACAGCTCGCCGATCCGCTACGCCCACCGCGTCCGTGACCCGCTCCTGGTCGTCGCCGCCGCCCACGACGCCAAGTGCCCCCCGGAGCAGATCCGTTCCTACCTCGCCGCCCTCGCCGCGACCGGCGCCGACCACGAGGCCCTGTGGCTCGACACCGGACACGACGGCTACGACGGCGCCGACCACGTCCACGTACTGCGCCGCTCGGTGCACTTCCTCGACCAGCGGCTGCGCGGCACCACCCGCACCACCCCACCCAGACGCCCCGCCGCACCAGGAGCGGGGTCAACGCACCATCCCGTAGATCACTGACACGAAGGAGAAGCCCATGCAGAAGGACGTCATCCACAACGACCCGCTGGCCGAGGACGAGACGAACCGCAAGCCGAGCGTCGGCATCACGGTCACCGTCCCGTTCCGCAACGCCGAGGACGGCGACGACACCGTCGAGGACTAGTCCTCCACCGGCCGGTCCCGCAGCCCGGGGCCGGCCGGCCCTTACCACCGTCAGGAGGAACCGCCCATGCGCGTACTGCTGGTCAACATGCCCTGGTCACCGATCGACCTGCCGTCGCTGGCACTGGGCATTCTCAAGAGGAGCGTCGACGAGCGGGTGCCCGGCGCGAGCGCCGAGGTCCTGCACGCCAACCTCATGTTCACGGACTGGATCACCGAACGCACCGAGTTCACCGGTGACGACTACGAGTACTACGCCCTGTCCTCGTACTTCATGGGCTGCGGCGACTGGGTCTTCTCCTCCGCGCTGTACGCCGATCCGGACTGGCGCGCGGACGAGTTCACCCGCACGATGACCGGGAAGCTCAAGTCCGCCCGCATGAGGATGACCCACGAACTGCACCGCATCGCGCCCGAGTTCGTCGAGATGATCGCCCGGCGCATCGTCGAGAGCGCCCCGGACGTCGTCGGTTTCACCTCGACGTTCCAGCAGAACACCGCCGCGCTCGCCGCCGCCCGCCGTGTCAAGGAACTCGCCCCGCACATCGTCACGGTCATGGGCGGCGCCAACTGCGACGGCGAACAGGGCGCCACCGTGCACCGCAACTTCCCCTTCGTGGACCACGTCGTGCGCGGCGAGGGCGAGGCCGCCTTCCCCGAACTCCTCACCGCGCTGACCGAGGGCGGGGACCTGGACACCATCACCGGCCTGTGCCACCGCGACGCGGACGGCCGCAGCGTCGCCAACCCCATGGCCACACGGCCGCTGCCGCCCGCCGCGATCCTGCCGCCCGACTACAGCGGCTACTTCGAACGCCTCGCCTCCTCGGTCGCCCGCAACTGGGTCGAGCCGAAACTGGTGGTCGAGGGCGCGCGCGGCTGCTGGTGGGGCGAGAAGCACCACTGCACGTTCTGCGGGCTCAACGGCTCCTTCATGGAGTTCCGCTCCAAGAGCCCCGACACCTTCTACGACGAGATCATGGAACTGGCCCGCCGCCACCGGGTCCTGGACATGTACGTCGTCGACAACATCCTCGACATGCGCTACCTCACCACCGTGCTGCCCCGCATCATCGAGAGCGGCTACGACCTGCGCCTGCACATCGAGATCAAGGCCAACATGAAGCGCAGCCAGCTGCGCACCCTCGCCGACGCCGGGCTCATCTACGTCCAGCCCGGCATCGAGAGCCTCAACAGCCGGGTCCTGGACCTGATGGACAAGGGCGTCAGCGGCTGCCAGAACGTCCGGATGCTCCGCGACGGCGCCGAGACCGGCCTCTCCGTCGCCTGGAACTACCTGCACGGCTTTCCCGGGGAGAGCGCCGAGGACTACGACCCCGTCATCGCGCAGCTCCCCGCGCTCGAACACCTCGACCCGCCGGTCGACCTCTCGGCCCGCATCGCCATCGAACGCTTCAGCCCCTACTTCGAGCGGCCCGAACTGGGCTTCACCGGGCTGCGCCCCGAGGCCCACTACCGCTTCACCTACGACCTGCCCGAGGAAGAGCTCTACGGCATGGCGTACGTCTTCGAAGCGCCCGCCCGCGGCATCGCCGAGCCCACCGTCGGCGCCCTCAACTCGGCGCTCGCCGAATGGAAGAAGCACCACACCGACGCCCGCCTCACCCACGACGACCACGGCGACCGCATCGTCCTGGTGAGCCGCCGCCGCGCCTTCACCTGGCGCGCCATGGAGCTGACCGACCCCTTCGAGCTGGCCGTCTTCCGCCTCCTCGACCAGCCCCACGCCGTCCAGGCCCTCACCCGCAAGGCCGCCGGCCGCCTGCCCGACGCCGCCTGCGACGAGGCCCGCGTCCAGGCCCTGCTCGACTCCTGGCTCGCCCTCGGCATCGTCTTCACCGACGGCGGCCAGTACGTCCACATCGCCCCGGCGGCCGTCAACGAGGACCTGCTGCGCCTGGACTTCATGCGGCACGCGCACACCGTCGTGCCCGAGCCGTCCGGCCCGCAGGACGCCCTCGACGCCCGGGACGGTGCCGCCGTCCCCGAACCGGCCTGACCCCGCCCCGACGCGACCGGAGGAGACCGCACATGACCACCACCCTCACCACGCCCACCGTCCTGGCCTGGCGCGACTACGACCCTGACGCGTGCGCCCTGCCGGGCATGTCCCTGGGCGAGGTGCCGCTGCCCGGACCGGCCCGCGGCCAGGCCGAACGCCTGTGGAAGCTCGGCGCACGCCGGGTGCGCCTGCCCGCCCCCGTCGACCTCACGGACGGCGCCGATCCGGCGGCGGCCCTGTACGGCCTGTCCCTGGTCCGCGACCTGACGGCACGGGCCGTGATGGTCGAGTGGGAGCTGCGCCTCGACCCGGGGGCGGCGGATACCTGGCGGCGGCTCAACCATCTCCAGCCGCCCACCGCCCTGCACGGGCCCGACGACGCCGAGGACTCCCTGCGCACCTGGCGGCGCGGCCACTACCTGTGCAAGTGCCTGTGGCGCCAGGGCCCCGGCTTCATCCAGATACGCGACCGCCGCTGGGGAGAGCTGCGCCGCTTCACCGCCGACGAACCCGGCTACGACACGGCGATCGACCGGCTGGACTACGGCGCTCCGCGCGCCGACGTCCCCGCCGACGTCCTCGACGAGTTCCGGTCCGAGCAACTCGTCCTCGAAGTGGGGACGTTCGCGTGGTGGGTGCCGTACCGGGTCAGCCGCTGGCTCCAGCAGTCGATCGCCATCTGACCGGTCGATGAGGGGCAGGGCGGGCCGTCGGCCCGCCCTGCCCCGTGTCCACGTCCCGATCCCGCACGGCAGAGGTGGATCAGGTCTCCTGGCCGGTGGAGGCGAGGACGATCTCCCGGACGGTCACGTTCTGGGGCTGGCGATAGGCGTACCGGATGGACTCCGCCACGACCTGGGGGTCCAGCGCCCCGCCGGCGGACTCCTTCCACGCCTCGTAGTCCGTCCTGATCTGTTCGTTGCTGGTGTGGGAGAGCAGTTCGGTCTCCACGGCGCCCGGCGCGATGGTCACGACCCTGATCCCGGCCGATGCCACCTCCGCCCGCAGGCTCTCGGACAAGGCGTGCACCGCGAACTTCGTCGCGCAGTAGGCGGTGTGGTCGGGGAAGGTCTTGCGGCCGGCGATGGAGCTGATGTTGATGATCGTCCCGCCGCGGCGGGCGAGCATGCCGGGGAGCACGGCACGCACGCCGTACAGCACTCCCTTGATGTTGAGGTCGATCATCCGGTCCCACTCCTCGACCGGCTGATCAGCCATGTGCCCCAGCAGCATGGCGCCCGCGTTGTTGACGATCGCGTCGGCGGGCCCGAACTCCTGCTCCGCCTCGGCCACCGCCTGCTCCACCTGGGCGCGCTCGGTGACATCGACCTTTCGGCACAGGGCCCGCGGCAGATCCAGAGCCTCCAGCCGCTCCGTTCGCCGGGCGATCAGGAGCAGCGGGTGACCGTCGGCCGACAGCAGCCGGGCGGTGGCCGCGCCGATCCCGGAGCTGGCACCGGTGAGAACGATCAGGGGTTTGGACATGGCCGGTCCTCACAGGAGCAGGTGAGCAGTACACATCGTCTCGATTCACCACAACACGCTTGAGCGACTCGCGCACCGCGAGCCGCGTTCCTCACCGGTTTCCGCCGGGCGCCCCGTCGAGGAGATGCGTGCGCCCGAACACGCCGGCCGCCGCGCGGGCCGTCGGGGTGCCGGTGTCGAGGTCCGCGCCGGCGGCCAGGAGGGCGGTGACCACCTCGTCCTCGCCCTTGAACAGGGCGCCCGCGAGCGGGCTCTGGCCGCGGGCGTTGGTCCGGTCCGGGTCCGCGCCCCGCGCCAGCAGGGCCCGGACCGTGTCGGCGTGGCCGTGGTAGGCGGCCAGCATCACGAGGGTGTTGCCGGCCGGGTCCGTCACGTCCGCGGGCAGGCCGTGCTCCAGGAACTCGACGAGCCGGCCGGTGTCCCCCACGCGCGCGAGGTCCATGGCGATGTCCACGACGCGTGCCGTCTGCTCCGCCGTCAGCGCGGCGCTGTTCATCGGTCTCCGCTCACTGGTCCACGTGCATCGGTCCGGGCGGGCGGTTCAGAGCCGGCCCTCGGCCAGCGCCTGGATCGCCTTCCGGACGCCCTCGCCGTAGGCGGGATCGGCCTGGGCGCAGTTGCCGATGTGCCGCTCGACGGTCTGCGGGGACGCTCCGTCGATCGCGCGGGCCGTGTTGGCGAAGAGCGCCTGCTGCTGCTCGGGGGTCATGAGACGGAACAGGTTGCCGGGCTGCTCGAAGTAGTTGTCGTCGTCCGCCCGGAAGTCGAACCGGTCGGCGACCGAGCCCACGGCCTGCTGCGGCTCCCGGTACGCGGGCTGCTCCTGCCAGCGTCCGTAGGCGTTGGGCTCGATGCTCGGCGTGGCGCCCTGGTTGCCGTCGACGCGCAACTGGCCGTCGCGGTGGAAGGAGTTCGCCGGGTTCTTCGGGGCGTTGACCGGGATCTGGTGGTGGTTCACACCGAGGCGGTAGCGCTGGGCGTCGCCGTAGGAGAACAGCCGGCCCTGGAGCATCTTGTCGGGGGAGAAACCGATGCCGGGCACCACGTTGGCCGGGTTGAAGGCGGCCTGCTCCACGTCCGCGAAGTAGTTCTCCGGGTTGCGGTTCAGCTCCCACTCGCCGACCTCGATCAGCGGGTAGTCCTTCTTCGACCAGACCTTGGTGAGGTCGAAGGGGTGGAAGCGGTAGTGCTCCGCGTCGGCCTCCGGCATGACCTGGATGTACAGCTTCCACTTCGGGAAGTCGCCGGTCTCGACGGCGTCGAACAGGTCCCGCTGGTGCGACTCGCGGTCCTTGCCGACCAGCGCCTCCGCCTCGGCGTCGGTGAGGTTCTCGATGCCCTGCTGGGTGCGGTGGTGGAACTTCACCCAGAACCGCTCGCCGTCGGCGTTGACCAGGCTGTACGTGTGCGAGCCGAAGCCGTGCATGTGCCGGTAGGAGGCGGGGATGCCACGGTCCGACATCACGATGGTGACCTGGTGCAGCGCCTCGGGCAGGTTGGTCCAGAAGTCCCAGTTGTTCTCGGCGTCGCGCAGGTTCGTGCGCGGGTCGCGCTTCACCGCGTGGTTGAGGTCGGGGAACTTCAGCGCGTCCCGGAAGAAGAAGACCGGGGTGTTGTTGCCGACCAGGTCCCAGACGCCCTCGTCCGTGTAGAACTTCAGGGCGAAGCCGCGGATGTCGCGCTCGGCGTCGGCGGCGCCCCGCTCACCGGCGACGGTCGAGAACCGCGCGAACATCTCCGTCTTCTTGCCGACCTCGGAGAAGACCTTCGCGGAGGTGTAGCGGGTGATGTCCTGCGTGATCGTGAGCGTGCCGAAGGCGCCCGAGCCCTTGGCGTGCATCCGGCGCTCCGGGATGACCTCGCGGTCGAAGTGGGCCAGCTTCTCCAGGAACCAGACGTCCTGGAGGAGCATCGGGCCGCGCGCGCCGGCGGTCAGGGAGTTCTGGTTGTCGGGTACCGGTGCGCCGGCGACCGTGGTCAGCGGCTTCTGGTTGTTCTCGGGCAAGGCTCGCTCTCCGCTCCTCGTGGCTGTCACGGCAGGTGTGACCACGCGGCGGCATCCGCGTGTGCACCTGCATGGATGACCTCCGGCCCCGGTTTCGAAACCGGGGCCGGACCCGCCCGATCGATCATGGACGCGGAGTGCCCGGTCTCCGGGACGTCACTTCTTGAGGAAGTCCAGCAGGTCCTGGTTGAACTTCTGCTTGTCGCCCGGGACGAGCGCGATGCCGTGCGAGCCGCCCTCGTAGACCTTGAGCGTCGCGTCCGGGATGATCTCGGCGGACTTGCGGCCGGTGGCGTCGATCGGGACGACCTGGTCGTCGTCGCCGTGCACGATCAGGGTCGGCACGTCGAACTTCTTGAGGTCGTCGGTGAAGTCGGTGGCCGCGAAGGCGTCCACGCAGGCGACGCCGCCCTGGATGGTCTCCTGCATGGCCATGTACCAGAAGGCGTCCTTGTTGCCCTGGGTGACCTTGTTGCCCTCGCGGTTGGCGCTGAAGAAGCCGACCGCGGTGTCCTTCCAGAACTGGGAGCGCTCATTGACGATGCCGGCCTTGATGTCGTCGAACACGCCCTGCGGCACGCCCTCGGGGTTGTCCGGGCCCTGGAGCATCAGGGGCGGGATCGCCGACAGCAGGACGGCGGAGCGGATCCGGGAGGTGCCGTGGCGGCCGATGTAGCGGGACAGCTCGCCGCCGCCCATCGAGTGCGCGACCAGCGTGACGTCGTTCAGGTCGAGGCCGGTGATGAGGTCGTGGAGGTCGTCGGCGAACGTGTCCCAGTCGTAGCCGTCCCACACCGGGGTGGAGCGGCCGTGGCCGCGGCGGTCGTGGGCGATGCCCCGGTATCCGGCGTCGGCGACCGCCTTCAGCTGGTCCTGCCAGGCGTCGCCGTTGAGCGGCCAGCCATGGATGAACACCACGGGCCGCCCCTGGCCCCAGTCCTTGTAGAAGATGTCCACGCCGTCGCGAGTGGTGCAGATGGGCATGATCGTTCTCCGTCGTCGGGAGGAAGGCCGAGCGTGTGCTCGGGCGGGGCGGCAGAGCGCACGTCCCCGGAGGTCCGGCCGGCGCGGAACGCGCGCGGCCGACCCCATCCATCCTGAACGCCCGCGCCGAACTCGCAACGCGAGCCGCCGACGGCCGCCGAGTTGCGACGGACAGGGGCTCCGCGAGGATGAAAAGGGCCGGTCGTACTGTTCAGACAACAGTGGGTGGAGCGCCGCCACGGGCGACTCCACGAGCCTTTGAGAAGGAGCTTTTCATGCCGGGCGCGACGGACAAGGCAGTACTCGCGGGTGGCTGTTTCTGGGGGATGGAGGACCTGATCCGGAAGTTGCCGGGGGTGCTCTCGACGCGCGTCGGCTACACCGGCGGCGACACCCCGAACGCCACGTACCGCAACCACGGCGACCACGCCGAGGCGATCGAGATCGTCTACGACCCGGCGCGGACCACCTACCGGGACCTCCTGGAGTTCTTCTTCCAGATCCACGACCCCAGCACGAAGGACCGCCAGGGCAACGACCTCGGGCGCAGCTACCGCTCGGCGATCTACTACGCCGACGACGCGCAGCGCCAGGTCGCCCTGGACACCATCGCGGACGTGGACGCCAGCGGGCTGTGGCCCGGCAAGGTCGTCACCGAGGTGGAGCCGCTGGGCGACTTCTGGGAGGCCGAGCCGGAGCACCAGGACTACCTGGAGCGCTACCCCGACGGCTACACCTGCCACTTCCCGCGGCCGAACTGGAAGCTGCCCAAGCGGACCGAGGCGGGGAGCACGTCATGAGCGAGAACGACGCCTTCGCCGACGACGTCTACCAGCCGGACGGCTCCGAGGTGCAGGACGACGAAGGGCTGCTCGACGCGGCGGACACCCTCCTGGAGGGGGTCGAGGACCCGCTGGACGAGGGGTACTCGCCGCCCGAGCGGTTCGAGGGCCACTACGAGAACGGCATCGAGCCCGAGAGCCTGGACGAACGGCTCGCGGAGGAGGTGCCGGACGTCGCGCCGCTCCCGGGCGACGGGCTCGGTGACGCCGACGACACCGACGGCGAACTGCTCGACTCCGAGGTCGGCGACGCCAGGTCGGGGCGGCTCGTCGCCGAGGAGATGGACCTGGACGGCGCCGCCGAGGAGTCGCTGACGGCAGCCGACGCCGGTCTGGACGGCGCCGGGGCCTCCGCCGAGGAGGCCGCCGTGCACATCGTCGACGACGAGACCGGCTGAGCGGCACGGGCCGTCCGCACGGACGGGCGGCCCGGCCGGGTCAGGGCTCGGTGGTCGAGACGACGAAGACCATCGGATGGTCCGGGTTCGACAGGTTCACCACGATGCTCTGCGTCGGCATCGGGTCCCGCTGGCTGTGGATCAGGCCGTACCAGGGGCCGGGTCCGGTGAAGTCCCACCCGGCGACGTTCCGGTCGCGGGCGCCGATCGTGACGTCGCCCTTCTCCAGGTCGTCGACGGTGTACTCCTCGTCGACGCCCTTGAGGAACGTGTCGAGCCCGCCCCTGCTGGTGAGGAACTGCGTGTACAGGCGGCTGACCTTGTAGTTGTTCGTCTCGTAGTAGGCGACGTTGCGCGAGTAGTGCGGGATCGGCGTCTCGTACAGCCGCCGCTGCACCTTCGAGGGCCAGCCGATGGTCAGGCCGGTCGCCGAGTACTTCGCCTCCTTGTCCTTGCCGCTGTCCCGGCTCTGGTTCGCGGAGATCACCAGGTATCCGGCGGGGATGCCGATGAGCAGCACGATGATCAGGAGGGTGAGCGCGCGGCGGCGGATCACGTGGCCGCGCGGCTCCTCCGGCGGGCACGTCTCCTCGTACGGGGACGGAGGCTGGCGGGGCACGGTCATGGCTGGCTTTCCTGTCACTGTTCTGCGGCCCGGCGCTCTACTGGGGGCCCTCGGCGCCCGACGCGGTGTCGCGGGCCTGGGCGTAGCGCTCGTACCGTTCGTAGCGCTCGACGCGGCGGCGCTTGGCGCGGCGGAACCGGCGGGCGACGAGGCGGGCCAGGTCGGCGGCGCCCACCATGCCGGCCTCGGGGCCGAGCTGGGCGCGTGCGATACGGGCCTCGGGGCGGTAGCCGCGGCCGGTCAGCTGGCGCTTGAAGGCGTCGCGGGCCGGGGCGATGAGCAGGTCGTCGGCGGCGCTGACGCCACCGCCGATCACGAAGCACGACGGGTCGAGGGCGGCCGCGAGATTGGCGATGCCCACGCCGAGCCACTGGCCGATGTCCTGGAGCAGTTCGACGCACATGGCGTCGCCCTCGCGGGCCAGCTCGGTGATGAGCGGGCCGCTGATCTCCGGCACGTTGCCCTGGACCCGCTCGATGATGTTGTACGCGACCGGGGAGTCGGCCGCCGCGAGTTCGCGGGCCTCTCTGACCAGGGCGTTTCCCGAGCTGTACTGCTCCCAGCAGCCGCGGTTGCCGCACGGGCAGCGATGACCGCCGGGCACGACCTGCATGTGGCCGAACTCGCCGGCGACGCCGAACTTGCCGCGCTTGACCTGGCCGTCCTCCAGGATCGCGCCGCCGATGCCGGTGCCGAGGGTGATCATGACGAGGTGGTCCTCGCCGCGTCCGGCGCCGAACCGCCACTCCGCCCAGGCGGCCGTGTTCGCGTCGTTGTCGACCAGCACGGGGACCGCGAGGCGGCCCGCGAGGCGGTCGCGCAGGGGTTCGTTGCGCCAGGACAGGTGCGGGGCGAACAGGACGCGGTTGCGGTCCGCGTCGACCCAGCCGGCCGCGCCGATGCCCACCGCGTGCACGTCGTGCCGGTCGGACAGGTCCAGGACCAGCTCACAGATCGTGTCCTCGACGACCTTCGGGCTCTTCGACTTGTCCGGGGTCTCCGTGCGCAGCGTCTCCAGGATGGTGCCGTCCGCGTCGACGACACCCGCCATCACCTTGGTGCCGCCGATGTCGATGCCCACGGTGGGGACGCGGGGGGCGGTCAGGTGCGAGCGGCGTTCCCTGGTGCCGACCGTCCGCAGGACGGTGGCCCGTGCGCTGCCACGGTGTGCGAGGTCGCGGTAGGTGCTCATTGCGGCGATTCTGCCTCACGTCCCGGGTCCGTCGCATGCCGGGTTTGCGGTGTCGCGGGCCGTCCTGCACGTGCGGCCCGGTGGGTGGCGACGCACCCGCGGACGACGATCCGGCGTCGGACTACTTCTCGGCGCCGTCAGCCGAATGCCCGCCCAGGTGCGTCGGCACAGGCGCCCGCTCCAGCTCATGGCGGAGATCATCCAGCTCGCTGCCGCCGGCCATCTGCCGGGTCAGCTCGTCGAGGGTGATCTCGTCGCGGGTGTGGCTGCCGAACATGCCACCCCGCTTGAGCAGGATGAACCGGTCACCCACCAGGTACGCGTGGTGCGGGTTGTGGGTGATCAGGACCACGCCGAGCCCCGCGTCCCGCGCCGCGGCCACGTACTTGAGCACGACTCCGGACTGCTTCACGCCGAGCGCCGCCGTGGGCTCGTCGAGCACGAGGACCTTGGCGCCGAAGTACACGGCCCGGGCGATCGCGACGCACTGGCGCTCACCGCCGGACAGCGTGCCGATGGGCTGGTCGACGTCGCGCAGGTCGATGCCCATGCGCGCCAGTTCCTCGTGCGTGGTGCGGCGCATGAGGTCGACGTCCATGCGCTTGAACGGGGCGGTGCCCTTCGTCGGCTCCGAGCCGAGGAAGAAGTTGCGCCACACCGGCATCAGCGGCACGACCGCCAGGTCCTGGTAGACGGTGGCGATGCCGTGGTCCAGGGCCTCGCGCGGGTTGGCGAACTTCGTCGGCTCGCCGTCGACGGAGAAGGTGCCCGCGTCGTGCTGGTGCAGCCCCGCGATGATCTTGATGAGGGTGGACTTGCCGGCGCCGTTGTCGCCGAGGACGCAGGAGATCTCCCCCGCGTTCACGACGAGCGAGACGTCCTCCAGGGCCCGGATGTTGCCGTAGTACTTGCTGACGCCGTTCAGCTCTACGAGAGGAGTGGTCTCCACGAGAGGAGTGGTCATTTGCTCGCCTCCGCGCGCTTGCGGACCCAGTGGTTGAGGAGGGTCGCGAGGAGCAGCATCGCCCCGAGGAAGAACTTGAACCAGTCCGAGTTCCACTCGGCGAACACGATGCCCTTGCTGGTCATGCCGAAGATCAGCGCGCCGATGGCCGCGCCGACCGCGGAACCGTATCCGCCGGTGATCAGACAGCCGCCGATGACGGCCGCGACGATGTAGATCAGCTCGTTGCCCACGCCCTCGCCGGACTGCACGACGTCGTAGGAGAAGAGCAGGTGCTGGCCGGAGATCCAGGCGCCGAACGCGACGCCCATGTAGAGGCCGACCTTCGTCTTGTTGACCGGGACGCCGACGGCCCGGGCGGCGTCCACGTCGCCGCCGACCGCGAAGATCCAGTTGCCGACGCGGGTGCGGAGCAGGATCCAGGTCGCGACCAGGACCAGGAGCAGCCACCAGAGGATCGTGATCTTGAAGTCGACGCCGCCGATGGTGAGCGTCGAGGCGAAGACGTCCTTGCCGGACGTGAAGCCCTGCATGTCGGCGATCGACTTGGTCGACACGGTGCCGCTGATCAGCTTGGTGAAGCCCAGGTTCATGCCCGTGAGCATCAGGAAGGTGCCGAGCGTGATGATGAAGCTGGGCAGCTTGGTGCGGGTCAGCATGATGCCGTTGAAGGCGCCGATGGCGAGGGTGACGAGGAGCGAGACCCCGACACCGACCCAGGTGTTCGCCGTCATCTGGTAGCTGAACATCGACGAGACCAGCGCCGACGACGTCACGAGGACGCCCGCCGACAGGTCGAACTCGCCGCCGATCATCAGCAGCGCGACCGGCACCGCCATGATGCCGAGCACGGAGGCCGCGTAGAGGACGGTCGCCAGGCTGGTCGCCCGCAGGAAGCTGTCCGCGGCGACCGCGAAGAAGACGAAGACGGCGATCGCGCCGACGACCGACCCCAGCTCGGGACGGCCCAGCAGCTTCTTCCAGGGCGAGGTCTTCAGGAGCCGTTCGTCGAGCTGCGGCTCGGGCTGTTTCTCCGGAGCTGTGGTGGTCATCGCGTCCCCCTCTTCGCGTACTCCGCCAGCTTCGCGGCCTGCTCCTTGGTGACGATCTGCGGGCCCGTGAGCACCGGCTTGCCGCCGCCGAGCGTGTCGGCGTTGTACTTGTACAGCCACAGCAGGTCCACGGCCTCGTAGCCCTGGAGGTAGGGCTGCTGGTCGACGGCGAAGCCGAGACTGCCGTCCTGGAGGCCCTGGGCCACCTTCTCATTCAGGTCGAACGTGTCGACCTCGGCCTTGCTGCCCGCGTCCTGCCCGGCCTTGACGGCGGTGGCGGCGAACGGCGCGCCGAGCGTGACGACCGAGTCGATGGACTTGTCGGCCTGGAGCTTGGCCTCGATGGAGGACTGCACGTCGGGCATGTTGGTGCCGTCGACGTAGAGGTTGGTCATCTTCCCGTCGAAGGTCGACTCGGCGCCCGCGCAGCGCTGCTCGTGGCCGACGTTGCCCTGCTCGTGCAGGACGCACAGGGCCTTCTTCTTGCCCCGCTTGTTCAGCTCGTCGCCGACGGCCTCGCCCGCGATCGTCTCGTCCTGCCCGATGTGGGTGAGGGCGCCGAACTTCTTGGAATCGGCGGAGCCCGAGTTCACGGTGATGACCGGGATGCCGGCCTTCTGGGCGCGGGCCACGGCCGCCTTCATGGCGTCGGGCTTGGCGAGCGTGACGATGATGCCGTCGACCTTCTTGTCGACGGCGGCGTCCACGAGCTGCGCCTGCTGGTTGCCCTCGTCACTGTGCGAGTAGAGGAAGTTGATGTTGTCCTTGACGGCCGCCTGCTTGGCGCCGTTCTGGACGATGTCCCAGAAGGTGTCCCCGTCGCCCGAATGGGTGATCATGGAGAAGGTCCACCTGGGGGTGTTCACCGCGGCCTTCCCCTGAGCCTGCTGGGCTTTCCTGGCGTCTTCCGCCCGCTTGCCGCCCGTGCTGCTGCATCCCGTCAGTGCGAGGCCGAGAGCCCCCGCAACCGCGATGCTCACCCAGGTCCGAAACCGTGCCACGAGGCCGTGCCCTTCTTGGTCTGCTGCGTTGTACACCGGGACCGGGCGCGCCCGACGGCGGCCGATCCCAGAGGGCCGTTTACCGGTCCATGGGGACCTCTTTGCGGTCCCAAACGCACAAGTATGGGTCACGGGGATCATCCATCGATTCACCGGGTACCGCGCGCGGTGTACTTCTCCAGTTTCGGCACGTCCTTCCCGGTGACAAGTGCGGGGCCGGTGAGGACCGACCGACCGCCTCCGAGAACGTTCGCGTTGTACTTGTACAGCCACAGCAGGTCGACGGCCTCGTAGCCCTGGAGGTAGGGCTGCTGGTCGACGGCGAAGGAGACCTCCTTGGCCTTCAGCCGCCGGACGACCTCGGCGTTCAGGTCGAAGGTGGCGATCTCGGCCTTGCTTCCCGCGTCCTGCTTCGCCTTCACCGTGCGCGCGGCGATGGGCGCGCCGAGCGCCACGACCGCGTCGATGGACGGGTCGGCCTGGAGCTTGGCCTCGATGGCGGCCTGGGAGTCGGGGGCGTTGGTCCCGTCGACGTTGAGGTTCTCGACCGTGCCCTTGAAGGTCTTCTTCACGCCGTCGCAGCGCTGCTCCAGGGAGACGTTGCCCTGCTCGTGGATGACGCACAGGGTCTTCTTGCGGCCCTCCTCGGTCAGCCTGGTGCCGACGGCCTCGCCGGCCACCGACTCCTCCTGGCCGATGTGGGCGAGCGCACCGAACTTCTCCGCGTACTCGGATCCCGAGTTGATCGACACGACCGGGATGCCGGCCGCCTTCGCCTTCGCCAGCACCGACTCCATGGCCTGCGGCTTGGCGAGCGTGACGACGATCCCGTCGACCTTCTTGTCGATCGCGGCCTGGACCAGCTGGGCCTGGCCCTGGGCCTCCTTGTCGTTCGAGTAGAGGAAGGTCACGTTGTCCTTCTCGGCCGCGGCCTTGGCGCCGCTGCGCACGATGTCCCAGAAGGTGTCGCCCTCGCCGGAGTGCGTGACCATCGCGATCTTGAGGCGGGGCGTGTCGACGGCCTTGCCGCCGCCTCCGCCGCCCCCGTCGTCCTCGGACTTCTTGCCGCCGGAACCGCTGCACCCGGCGGCGAGGGCGACCACCGCGACAAGGGCCGCGGCCGTACGGGCTGTACGCGTCGTGAGCATGGTGGAGCCACCTCTCCTCCGGCCGCCCGGTGCGGCTGGAGGAGTTTGTAGCGGGCTCCTACCGCAGCGTCAATGACTTTGTCAGAACATTAGGACTTCGTACGGGTATGAGCACTGCTCGGCGCAACTCCTAGGGGCGCACGAGGAGTTGGAACTCGAAGGAGTAGCGGGAGGCCCGGTAGATGTGGGAGGCGAACTCGACCGCGCGGCCCTTGTCGTCGAACGTCGTGCGCTGCATGGTCAGCAGCGGCGTCCCCTCCGGCTCGCCGAGCAGGTCGCCCTCGACGGCGGTGGCCGCCCGGGCGCCGACGGTCTGCCGGGCGCTGTGCAGGGTGATCCCGGCGGCCCGCATCAGCCGGTACAGGCCGGTGGACTCGAGGCGGGCGTCGTCGAGCGGCAGCAGGCCGGTGGGCAGGTGGTTGCACAGGTACGCGACCGGCTCGCCGTGGGCCAGGCGCAGCCGGTCGAAGCGGTGCACCTGCTCGCCCTCGCCGACCGTGAGCGCGGCGGCCACCTCCGCGGACGCGGGCACCAGGACATTGCCGAGGACCCGGGTCTCCGGGCGCTGACCCGCCGCCTCCAGGTCGTCGTAGAGGCTGCTCAGTTCGAGGGGGCGCTTGACCTGGCTGTGCACGACCTGCGTCCCCACGCCGCGGCGCCGCACCAGCAGTCCCTTGTCGACCAGCGACTGGATGGCCTGGCGGACCGTGGGACGGGACAGGCCGAGGCGGCCGGCCAGCTCGATCTCGTTGCCGAGCAGGCTGCCGGGGGTGAGCGCGCCGCGCTCGATCGCCGCCTCCAGCTGCTGGGACAGCTGGAAGTAGAGCGGGACCGGGCTGCCACGGTCGACGCTCAGCTCCAGCTGGACGGCGGGATCGGCTCCAGGTTTGGCCACGGGCCGAGCGTAGCGGCGGGAGATGTTGACGGGAAGTCCGGAAGTCCGGTTGTCCGGACAAAGAGGGGCGCACGTGCCGCACCCGCCCCACCGGGCTTTGTCAGGACAAAGGATTGACAGCATCTGGGCGGCACGGCACGTTGGGACGCATGCGCATCGGACTCATCGGTACGGGCCGGATCGGCACCTTTCACGCGGGCGTCCTCGAGCGGTACCGGGAGGTGGGTTCACTCCTCGTCACCGACGTGGCGCCGGAGCGGGCCGTCGCCCTCGCCGACCGGATCGGGGCGACGGCGGCGCCGAGCGTCGACGAGCTGTTCACCTGGGGCGTCGACGCGCTGGTCATCACCGCGGCGACGGCGGCGCACGCCGAGCTGATCGGGCGGGCGGCACGGGCCGGTCTGCCGGTCTTCTGCGAGAAGCCGATCGCGCTCGACCTGCCCGGGACGCTGGCCGCCCTCGCCGAGGTGGAGGCGGCCGGGACGGTGCTCCAGCTCGGCTTCCAGCGACGCTTCGACGCCGGTTACGCAAACGCCCGGGAGACCGTGCGGGCGGGCCGGCTCGGGCGGCTGCACACCGTACGGGCGATGACCTCCGACCCGGCGCCGCCGCCGGCCGCGTATCTGCCGCTGTCGGGCGGGCTGTACCGGGACTGCCTCGTGCACGACTTCGACGCGCTGCGCTGGGTGACCGGGCGGGAGGTCGTCGAGGTGTACGCGGCCGGGTCCGACGCGGGGCCCGCCATGTTCCGGGAGGCCGGTGACGTGGACACCGCGGCGGTCGTCCTCACGCTGGACGACGGCACCCTCGCCACCGCCACGGCCACGCGGTGCAACGGGGCCGGGTACGACGTGCGGATGGAGCTGTCCGGCGAGCGGGACACGGTCGTGGTCGGGCTCGACGACCGCACGCCCATCGCGTCGACCGAGCCGTCGGGGCCGCCTGCCGCGGACAAGCCCTGGCCGGGCTTCCTCGAGCGGTTCGCACCCGCGTACGAGGCGGAGCTGAAGGCGTTCGTGGATGTGGTGCGCGGGGCCCGGGACAATCCGTGCGACGGGTGGGAGGCGCTGGCCGCGCTCCGGGTGGCGGAGGCCTGTGAGGTGTCACGGCGCGAGCGGCGCGTGGTGCGGGTCGACGAGATCGCCGGGGGGCGGTGAGGGACTCCCGTGCCGGGTGCGCGTGGGTGGGTGGCTGGTCGCGCGGTTCCCCGCGCCCCTGACGCCCGGCGGGTACGAAAGTCGCAGGGCGCTGGACCTTCGGCCGATGTGGGTGCCGATCGGCCCGCCTAGCGTCGAAGCATGACCGGTCAACCCCTTCCCCGGCATCGGCTGCTGTTCGCGTTCGGGCTGTTCCTGCTGGCGCCGCTCGTCGGTGAGTTCCTGCTGGGGAACCAGCCGATCACCCAGCTGCCCGGGCTCGTGCTGTTCGCTCCCCTGTACGGCGGCGGCGCGCTGCTGATCCGGGAGGTCGCGCGGCGCGCCGGGCGCGGCTGGCCGACGATGATCGTGCTCGCGGCCGCGTACGCCCTGGTCGAGGAGGGGCCCGTCGACCAGATGCTGTGGAACCCGCACTACGGCGGCTTCGACATCGGGGCCGCCTACTCCGCGACCCACGTGCCGCTGCTCGGTACCAGCGTCCAGTTGCTCCAGGACGTCCTGGCGATGCACACCGTCTGGAGCATCTGCGTCCCGATCGCACTCGTGGAGACGTTCTGCCGGGACCGTACGCGACCGTGGCTGGGCGGCTTCGGGCTCACGACGACCGCGCTGGTGTTCGGGGCGGGCGCCGCCTTCCTGGGATACGCGCAGGCAGAGTCGGAGCACTTCGTCGCGTCGGCCGGGCAGTTCGCGGGGGCCGGGGCCGCGATCGCCGCGCTGATCGTGCTCGCCTTCGTCGTCGGGCGGCGGCCGGGGCCGCGCCGGGACGCGGACGCGCCCGCGCCGCTGACGGTGGGCGTCACGGCGTTCGCCGTGTCCGGCGCGTACTGGGCCCGCGACCTGCTGCCCGACGAAGCCGTGCCCGCCTGGGTGCTGGTCGGCGCGTGGTGCCTGCTCGCGGGCGGGGCCGTGGTGCTGTTCGGCCGCTGGGCGCGTGGCCGCGGCTGGGACGCCCGGCACCGGCTCGCACTGGGGGGCGGGGCGCTGCTCACCTATGCCTGGGTGGGCTTCGAGCACGGCTGGGAGATGGGGGTGCCGCACACCCTGAGCGTGTCCGGCAATGTCGTGTTCGCCTGCGGGGCGCTGCTGCTGCTCGCCCTCGCGGCCCGCACCCTGCGCCGGCGCGCGGTGGCGGAGCCGCACCACGGTGTCCCGGTGGCTACACGGTGAGCACCGTCCCCTGCGCCACCGCACACACCTCTCGCGCCCGGCATCGTCGATGGCGGTCGGGCCGGATGTCCGGCTCCAGGGGCACGGGCAGCGGTGCGCGTGGCACGGCCGCTACCAGCGCACCCGCAGTGTACGAACCCCGCGCATCAGCAGTCCCGGCAGCCAGCCGTCCGGTTCGCCGTCCAGGGCCAGGTCCGGGCAGCGGTCGAGGAGGGAGCGCAGGGCGATCCGGCCCTCCAGGCGGGCGAGCGGCGCGCCCAGGCAGAAGTGGATGCCGTGCCCGAAGGCGAGATGCCCGCGCGGCGCGCGGCGGATGTCGAAGCGGCCGGGGTCGGGGAAGCGGTCCGGGTCGCGGTCCGCGTCGCCGATCGCGATCAGGACGGGGTCGCCCGCGGGGATCACCCTGCCGCCGATCTCGATCGGCTCGGCCGCGAAGCGGTGGGTGGTCGTCTCGACCGGGCCGTCGTAGCGCAGCATCTCCTCCACGGCGCCGTCGAGGAGGGTCATGTCGGCGCGCAGCGCGGCGAGTTGGTCGGGGTGGCCGAGCAGGGCGCGGACGCCGTTGCCGATCAGATTGACCGTGGTCTCGTGGCCGGCCACGAGCAGCAGGAAGGCCATGCCGCGCAGCTCCGCCGGGGACAGCCGGTCGCCGTCCTCCGCCGTCGTGCGGATCAGCGCGCTCAGGAGGTCGTCGGCGGGCGCCGCGCAGCGCTTGTCCTCGATCAGCTCGTCCAGGAATCCGGCGATCTCGACGTGGGCGGCGTACGCCTCCTCGTCGGAGGTCGGCGCCACCACCTGCGTCGACATCCGGCGGAACCGGCCGCGGTCGATGTCGGGCACGCCGAGCAGCTCGCAGATGACGACGAGGGGAAGCGGGAAGGCGAGCGACGCGATCAGGTCGGCGGAGCCGCGCGGCACCATGTCGTCGAGCAGTTCGTCGGTGATCTTCTGGATGCGCGGGGCCAGCGCCGCCACCCGGCCGGGGGTGAACTCGCGGGTGACGAGCGAGCGCAGCCTGCCGTGCTCCGGCGGGTCGGCGAACAGCAGGTGCGGGCCGATGAGGTCGTCCGCCATGTCCCACGGCGGCGTCTTGACCAGGCGCGGATCGGTGAACGCGGCGCGCGCCGCCTGGTGCCCGACGATCAGCCACAGCTCCTCGGCCGGACCGGGGCCCGGCGTGCGCACGTGGTGGACCGGGCCACGGGCCCGCAGCTTCTCGTAGACGGGGTACGGGTCGGCGTAGAACCCCGCACGGCCGCCGTCCGCGCGCTCGTTGAACTCGTTCAGATCGACGATCTCACCCATGCCGCTCCCCTCCGGTCGACATCAGTTCAACTCGCGCCGCTCACGATCGGTTCCCGACGGGTGCCGCCCTTCTCCAGGAACCGGGCGAGCGGCAGCGTCGCCGCGCCGACGGTGACGGCGTCCGGGCCGAGCCGGCCCAGCTCCACGGTGGTCTGCGCGAAGGGATGCCGCAGGGCGTACGCGGCGGCGGCGCGGCGCACGGGTTCGATCAGGCGCGGGCCGAGCAGCAGGCCCGCCCAGCCGCCGACGACGATCCGCTCGGGGTTGAAGAGGTTCACGAGGTCGGCGATGCCCGCGCCGAGGAACTCGGCCGTCTCGTCCAGGACGCCATCGGCGGAGGGGTCTTCGAGGAGTTCGGCGAGCGCGCCCTCCTCGTCCGGGGACGACCAGCTGCCGCCGGTCTCCCGCCACCGTTCGAGCAGCGCCTCCGCGCCGACGTACGCCTCCAGGCAGCCGCGCGCGCCGCACCGGCACGCCCGCCCGCCGACCTGGAGCACGGTGTGGCCCCACTCCCCCGCGCTGGACGAGGAGCCCTGGTAGGGCACGCCGTCGGCGATGACGCAGGCGCCGACGCCGGAGCCGATGAGGGTGATCACGGCGTTGCGCGCGCCGCGGCCGGCGCCGAACCACATCTCGGCGCGGCCGAGCGTCTTGGCGCCGTTGTCGACGAACAGGGGCAGTTCGGCGAGGAGTTCGCCCTGTGCGCGCAGCATGGCCTCCAGCGGGACCGCGTCCCAGCCGATGGTCTGGCCGTGCACCACCGCGCCCTCGGCTCCCGAGGCGTCGACGATGCCGGGCACGCCGATCCCGACGCCGATGAGCGAGGCCGGGGCGGCGCCCGCCTCGGCGATGACCCGGGTCAGCCCGTCCGCGATGAGCGACACCACGCCCTCGGCGTCGTAGCGTCCGTCCGGCAGTGGCGCCTCCACGCGCGCGAGTTCCTTGAGGGAGAGGTCGAACAGCTCCACCCGGACCCGGGTCTCGCCGACGTCCACGCCCGCCAGGTGGCCGCTGCCGGGCGCGACCCGCAGCAGGGTGCGCGGGCGGCCGCCGTCGGAGTCCACGGACCCGGCCTCCTCGACCAGGCCCTCGGCGACCAGTTCGGAGACCACGTTGCTGATGGAGCCCGAGCTGAGGCCGGTCAGCGGGACCAGTTCCTGTCTGCTGAGAGGTCCCTCGAAGTAGAGCTTGCTCAGCACGGTCGCCCGGTTGTTGCGGCGCAGATCGCGCACCGTACGCCGACGTGGTCCTGGCATCCCTGGCTCCCGCCCCTTCACCCGACAGCACCCAGCTCGTCGATCACGGTGTGAATTTACCCCGGCCGCGGCCCGGTTCAGGCTTCGTCCAGCAGCCCCGCGTCGTGGACGAGCAGCGCGATCTGTACACGGTTGTTGAGATCGAGCTTGGTCATGACCCGTGAGACGTGGGTCTTGACGGTGGGCACGCTCATGTAAAGGGTCGCGGCGATCTGCGCGTTGGACTTGCCGCGGCCCACCTCGAGCGCCACCTCCCTTTCCCGCTCGGCGAGTTCGCCGACGCGGGCGCGGGCCCCGGCCGTGCGCGCCTCGCGCCCGGAGGCGGCGGCGTGCGTCATCAGCTGGCGGGTCACGGCGGGCGACAGGACCGGGTCACCGCCCGCGACGCTGCGCACGGCGCCGAGGATGTCCGCGGGCGAGGCGTCCTTGAGCACGAAACCGGCGGCGCCCGCGCGCAGCGCCCGCAGCACCTGCTCGTCGGCGTGGAACGTGGTGAGGACGACGACCTCGGGGGCGTCCTCGCGGGCCCGCAGCCGCTCGGTGGCGGCGAGTCCGTCGAGGACCGGCATGCGGATGTCCATCAGGACGACGTCGGGCCGGAGCGCGGCGGCGCGGGTCAGCGCCTCCTCGCCGTCGGCCGCCTCTCCGACGATCTCGACGTCGTCGGCGCCGCCCAGCATGAACCGCAGGCCCGAGCGGACCAGGGGATCGTCGTCGACGAGCAGCAAGCGGATCGCGTTCATGGCTCCCACCGTAGTCACGCGCCCCCGGTGCGCGGCCGGGTCAGCCGCTCCACGGCAGCCAGGCCCGCAGCAGGAAGCCGCCGTCGGCGGCCGGTCCGTGGTCGAGCCGGCCGCCGGCGAGGGTCGCCCGCTCGGTCAGTCCGATCAGGCCCTGTCCCGAGCCGGGCACGTGCGGTACGTCGCCGGGCGGCGCGGGATTGCGGACGGCGATGGTGAGGCCGTCGCCCGCGGCGCCGGTGACCGTGACGGCGACCTCGGCGCCGGGGGCGTGCTTGCGGGCGTTGGTCAGGCCCTCCTGGGCGATGCGGTAGGCGGTGCGGCCGGTGGACGCGGGGACGTCCTTGGGGTCGGGGACGCGGTTGTCGAGCGTCACGGCCATGCCGGCCTCGCGGGACTCCGCGACCAGGGTGTCGAGGGCGACGAGGGTGGGCTGCGGGCGGCCCGACTCCTCCGCGTGGTCGGCGGCCCGCAGCACGCCGATGATCTCGCGGAGGTCCTGCAGCGCCTCGTGGGCACTCTCCCGGATGACGCCGGCGGCGCGGGCGATCTCCGGCCGGGGCGCGTCGGGCCGGAACTCCAGGGCGCCCGCGTGCACGCTGAGCAGGGTGAGCCGGTGGGCGAGGACGTCGTGCATCTCGCGGGCGATGGCCTCGCGGGCCAGCCGCTGGGCGTTCTCGGCGCGCAGGACCGCCTCGTTCTCGGCGCGCACCGCCCGGTCCCGCAGCGACATCAGCAGCTGGCGCCGGGAGCGGACGAACATGCCCCAGCCGACCACGGCGATCGTGATGATCACGGTGAACGTGACGGCCGCGGCCCACGAGGTGTCGGGCTCGGGCCGCAGCCAGAAGAAGAACGGGACGAGCACGAGATTGGCGCCCGCGACCCAGGCGATGTACCGGAACGGGCGGTGCACGGCGAGCGTGAACAGCGCGATCATGGAGGCGCCGCCCGCGCTGTTGGACAGGAAGCCGACCGGGAGCATCGCGAGGGCGAGGCCGAGGGGCCAGCGTCTGCGCAGCCAGACGGCGGCGCACGCGAGCGCGCCGAACGCCTGGTCGATCCAGGCCAGGGCCATCGGGGTGTGCGGGTCGTCCCAGACCTGCTCGGCCCCGAGCACGCCGATGAAGACGGCGGCCAGGAAGCAGCCGAAGTCGACGATCCAGTCGCGGGCGGTGCGGCGTCTGCGGCCGGGGCGGCCGTCGGGGTCGAGGTCGAGCTCGTCGGCGACGGCCGAGGGCAGCCAGCGCCGCCACCGCGGCGACGGCTCGTCCGCCGGTCCCGCGTTCGCCGGCGTCTGCTGGTCCTGCATGGCCTCCATGGTCGACAAATCTACGCACGATGGGCGGCGGGCACCGCTTCGTACGGTGGCAGGGGGACCAAAGTCGGTCGGCCGGGGACTTTGGTCGCGGGCCGCCGGGCCGTTCGACGACTTGTGGCAAGCCGGTCCCGCCCCGCGGCCGATGTGCGTGGAGGGTCCGCGGGGCGAGAGTTCCCGGCATGAACGACAAGCAGGTACGGACGGTGCTGGGCATCGCCGGGACCCTCGCCCTGGTCCAGGGCGCCATCGGGCTGGTCCACGCGTTCACGGGCCGGCTCGACTGGGGCCTGATCGGCCGGATCCCCTTCCTCGACGGCCGCGAGGTGTACGGGAGCATCGCGCTGGTGGTGCTCGCGATCGCCCTGTTCGCGGCCGCCGACAGCCGGAAGGAGCCCTAGGTCCGGGTCAGTGGATCAGCAGGAGTGGTCGACCAGGTCGAACGAGGCGTAGTGGTCGGCCGTGTAGTAGTCCTCCTGGCTCGCCTCACCGGTGACGATGCGGCGCGCGCCGCGGTCGGACGAGCCCGGGGTGATGACCGTGTACTCGTGGTAGTAGCCGGTGGACTGCGACGGCAGGACGCCCTCGCGGTTCTGGAACACGACCCCGTCCTGTGAGTACGGGAACGGGCCGCCCGCCTCGATCAGGTCCAGGGTGTCGTGCGCCTGGGAGGGCAGGGCGGAGTAGCAGATGTCCCCGACCGCGGCCGCGGACAGCGGGGACAGCTGGGCGGGGGCCGAGGCGACGGTGGGGGCGGCCTGGGCGGCGACGGCGGCGGGGCCACCGATGAGGAGGGCGGCGGCAACGGCCGCGGCACTGAGGAAGCGTGGGGTCTTCATGCGTTCAATTGACGCGCGTAGCACTACGCGCGTCAATCCCAACTGCCGCATGTTTTCCGGCCGTTAACCTGCGGAGCGGCGGCCCCATCCGGTTCCGGCCAGGACGAGGACCGCTCCCACGACACCCGCAACGCCCAGCTTCTCCCCGCCCAGGGTGATTCCGACGGCGGCCGCCCAGAGGGGTTCGGTGCCGAGCAGCAGGCTCACGCGGGAGGGGGAGGTACGGCGAACGGCCCACATCTGCACGAAGAACGCGAACAGCGTGCAGCAGACGGACAGGAACAGCAGCCCGGCCCAGTCGGCGGGCTCGAAGGCGGCCGCCGCGTCCCAGGGTGCGGCGCCGGTACCGGGGACCGCGCAGAGCAGGGCGAACACCACGACGGCGGTGCCGAGTTGGACCGTCGTCAGTGGCAGCGCGTCGGCGCCCCGCACGGCGCGCATGCGGGCCATGGCGAGGACGTGCACGGTGCGGGCGAGGGCCGCGAGGAGCATCAGCAGATCACCGGCCGAGGGTGACGAGAAACCGCCGCCCTGGGTGAGCAGGACGACGCCCAGGACGGAGGTGCCGGCCGCCGCCAGGAACGTACGGGACGGCCGGGTCCTGGTGAGCGCGGACTCCGCGAGCGGCGTGAAGATCATGGTGAGGCTGATGATGAGGCCCGCGTTGGTCGCCGAGGTGTGGACGACCCCGTACGTCTCCAGGAGGAAGATCCCGCTGAGGATCAGGCCGAGCACTGCGGCTCCGCGCCACTGGGCGGGGCTCAACGCGCGCAGCGCCCGCAGGCCCGCGCCCGCGAGGACGGGCAGCACGATGCCGAAGCGCAGGACGAGGACGGCGAGCACGGTCGACTGGGTGGTGACGCCCTTGGCGGCGAGGTAGCTGGCGCCCCAGACGACGGCGACGGCGAGCACGGGGACGTCGGTGAGCCAGGCGCGGGGGCGGGGCGCGGGCAGGGCGATGCTGCTCAAGGGGTCTCCGGGAGGGCGGGTCCGTGCGGAGACGTCGGTGGCTCGCGCGAGGGGGCGCTCACCGTATCCAGGGCGTGATCACGGTGGCTAGAGGTCGCGCGCCGGGGCCGGTCCGCCGGTGATTCGGCGTCCGTTTGCCGCCAGCTTTCGTCGCCGTACGCGGCTGTACTCGACGCACGACAACAGCTCGCTACGGAGGCGGACATGAACGGCAAGGTGGCTCTGGTGACCGGCGGCTCGCGCGGGATCGGCGCGGCGACGGCGGTGCGGCTGGCCGCGGACGGATTCGACGTGGCCGTCACCTACGCGCGGGGCAAGGAGGCGGCCGAGGAGGTCGTCCGCCGGATCGAGGCGCTGGGCCGGCGCGGCCTCGCGCTGCGGGCGGACTCCGGTGACGCGCGGGAGGCGGCCGACGCCGTGGCCGTCACGGCGGACCGGTTCGGGCGGCTCGACGTGCTCGTCAACAACGTGGGCGTGGGGGTGCTCGGCCCGCTGGAGGGCCTCGCGCCGGAGGACGTGGACCGGGTGCTCGCCGTGAACACCCGCGGCGTCTTCCTCACCACCCGGGCCGCGGCCCGGGTGCTCGGCGAGGGCGGCCGCGTCATCACGATCGGCACCTGCATGACGCAGCGGGTGCCGGGCCCCGGCGGGACGCTGTACGCGATGAGCAAGTCGGCGCTGATCGGCCTGACGAAGGCGCTGGCCCGGGAACTCGGTGGGCGCGGCATCACCGCGAACATCGTGCACCCGGGCCCGATCGACACCGACATGAACCCGGCGGACGGGCCGCACGCGGACGGGCAGGCCGGGATGACGGCGCTCGGCCGCTTCGGCACGGTGGACGAAGTGGCGGGCGCCGTCGCCTACTTGGCGGGCCCGGCGGCGGCGTACGTCACCGGCGCTGAGCTGGCGGTGGACGGCGGGCACGCCGCGTGACGGGCGGGTGTGCGGGGCGCATCGGCGCCCCGCACCTCGCTACTGCGCGCCCGACTCGGCGTGCCGTGCGGCGAGCCGGTCGGTGCCCTGCTCGGTCAGCGAGCCGAAGAGGCGCAGCCGGGAGATGCCGCCGTCCGGGTAGATGTCGATCCGCGCGTGCGTGCCGACCGCCGGGGCGTCGAGCACGAAGCGGTGGTTGGTGTCGGGCTGGAGGCGGGTGCGGGGCAGGACCTCGGTCCACTCGCCCTCCTCGCCGTCCTTGACCGCGACGGAGGCCCAGCCGGCGCTGTTGCCCTTGAGGTAGGCCGTGTCGATCTCCAGGGCGCGGATCTCGGACTGGGCGGCGAGCTGGTAGCGGATCCAGTCGTTGCCCTGGTCGCGGCGGCGCCGGGTCTCCCAGCCGTCGTCCATCTTGCGGGAGTAGCCCGGCTGGATGGTGTTGGAGGCGGGCGAGTAGAAGAGGTTCGAGGCGTCCTCGGCGCGGCCGCCGTTGGCGAGGGCGACGACGTCGAACGTGCCGAGCGTGGCGAGCCACTTCGGGTCCGGCACGACCTCGCCGTAGACGCGCAGGCGGGCGATGCCGCCGTCGGGGTGCTGGTTGACGCGCAGATGCGTGAAGCGCTGCTCGGCGTCGACGGCGAACCCGTTCGCCGCGTGGCCGCCGACGGCCGTACGCGGTACGAGCGTCGTCCACTTCACGTCGTCGGCGAGCAGTTCCTCCGGGGTGGGCGCGCCCGCGACGGAGGTGGCCTCAACGCTGACCGCCTGCGGGTAGTTGCCGCGGAAGTGGGCGGTGTCGACGACGATGCCGCGGATCACGCCGGGCGCGCCGAGCCGGACGAGCGCCCAGTCGTGGTCGTCGGCGGTGGGCCACGGGTGGTCGGCGCCCGTGCCGCGGCGACGGCGGGTCTCCCAGCCGTCCATGACCTTGCCCTTGTGGCCGAAGTGCTCCGGGTCGAACTCGGCGCGACCGGGCACGAGCAGGTTCTCGCGCTGGGCGAAGAACTCGTCGTTGGCGGCGATCACTCCGGCGCCGAGGGCTCGCGCGGCGAGGTCGACGAAGCGGGTGAACGGGAAGTCCGCGGTGCGGTAGTCGGCGTACGGGTCGCCGCCGCCGTAGGGGCTGGCGTCGCCGGTGAAGCTGGGTATCCCGGAGTTCGCGGACATGGTGGTCACTTGTTCCTTTCGTCGCGCACGAGCAGCTTGCCCTGCGGGGCGGTGAACTCGCCGTCGGCGACGATGCGTTCGCCGCGCAGCCAGGTCGACTTCACTACGCCGTGCAGCGTCTTGCCCGCGTACGCGGTGACGCGGTTGCGGTGCTGGAGTTCCGCCGGGTCGACGGTGAACGTCTCCTCGGGGGCGAGGACGGCGAAGTCGGCGTCGCGACCGGCGGCGATGGCGCCCTTGCGGTCGTCGAGGCCGACGAGGGCCGAGGTCCGCTCGGACATCCAGCGGACCACGTCCTCCAGGGAGTGGCCGCGCGAGCGGGCCGCGGTCCAGATGGCCGACAGGCTGAGCTGGAGTCCGGAGATCCCGCCCCACGCGGTGGCGAAGTCGTCGGTCTTCAGGTCGGCGGTGGACGGCGAGTGGTCGGTGACGATGCAGTCGATCGTGCCGTCGGCGAGCGCCTGCCACAGCAGGTCCTGGTTGGCGGCCTCACGGATGGGCGGGCAGCACTTGAACTCGCTGGCGCCGTCCGGGACTTCCTCCGCGGTGAGCGTGAGGTAGTGCGGACAGGTCTCGACGGTGACCTTGACGCCCTCGGCCTTGGCGGCGGCGATCAGCGGCAGCGCGTCGGACGAGGACAGGTGCAGGATGTGGATGCGGGCGCCGATCCGCTTCGCGGTGTCGATGAGCCCCTTGATCGCGACATCCTCGGAGACCCGGGGACGGGTGGCGAGGTAGTCGTCGTACTTCGGGCCGCTGTTGTGCGGGGCGACATCCAGCTCGTGGGGGTCCTCGGCGTGCACGATGAGCAGGCCGCCGAAGCCGGCGATCTCGGCCATGGAGGCGGTGAGCTGCTCGCCGTTCAGGTGCGGGAACTCGTCCACGCCGGAGGGCGACAGGAAGCACTTGAAGCCGAAGACTCCGGCGTCGTGCAGCGGGCGCAGGTCCTTGACGTTGTCGGGCAGCGCGCCGCCCCAGAAGCCGACGTCGATGTGCGCCTTGCTCGCCGCGACCTCCTTCTTCGTACGGAGGTTGTCGACGGTCGTCGTCGGCGGCAGGGAGTTGAGCGGCATGTCGACGAGCGTGGTGATGCCGCCGGCCGCGGCCGCGCGGGTCGCGGTCCAGAAGCCCTCCCACTCGGTGCGCCCCGGGTCGTTCACGTGGACGTGGGTGTCGACGATGCCGGGCAGCAGCACGTCGTCGCCGAAGTCCTCGATCCTGGCGCCCGCCGGTACCTCCGCGTCGTGCGCGAGCACCGCGGCGATCTTCCCCTGGGCCACGGCGACCGACGCGGGCCGCGTACCGTCGGGGGTGATGACGCGGGTCGAGCGCAGCACCAGTTCGACTTCGACGTCCGACACCCTGGACCTCCCGTACATGAGTTCAACGTTCTGTTGAAGGAGTTTTCACTCCGACTTCGGGAACCGTCAAGGCTCTAGACGTTTCCACAAAGTGAAATTATGATTCCGGTAGGCAGAACGTAGCTACCGACGAACTTCGAGGTCAAGAGATCACCGGCCGGGAATCGGTCGGTAGGCTGCACCATCGCCTGCTTGTCCTCGAAAGGAACGCGCCGTGCCGACGTCCGACGCCAGCACCACCGACACCGCAAAGACCACACCCAGCGGCGGTGTCCAGTCCCTGGAGCGCGCCTTCGACCTCCTGGAGCGGATGGCCGACGCCGGCGGCGAGGTGGGCCTGAGCGAACTCTCCGCGAGCAGCGGCCTGCCCCTGCCGACGATCCACCGGCTGATGCGCACGCTGGTCGCCTGCGGTTACGTACGTCAGCAGCCCAACCGCCGGTACGCGCTCGGCCCGCGACTGATCCGGCTCGGCGAGTCGGCGTCCCGGCTGCTCGGCACGTGGGCGCGGCCGTATCTGGCCCGCCTCGTGGAGGAGACCGGCGAGACGGCGAACATGGCGCTGCTCGACGGGGACGAGATCGTGTACGTCGCCCAGGTGCCGTCGAAGCACTCCATGCGGATGTTCACCGAGGTCGGGCGGCGGGTGCTGCCGCACTCGACCGGCGTGGGCAAGGCGCTGCTCGCGTACACCCCGGCGGACGAGGTGCGCGCGCTTCTCGGGCGGACCGGGATGCCCGCCGCGACCGAGAAGACGATCACCACGCCGGACGGTTTCCTGGACGCGCTGGAGGAGGTGCGGCAGGTCGGGTACGCCGTCGACGACAACGAGCAGGAGATCGGGGTGCGGTGTCTTGCCGTGTCCGTGCCCGATTCGCCCACGGCTGCGGCCATCTCCATCTCGGGGCCTGCGGGGCGCGTCACCGAGGCCGCGACGGAGAAGATCGTGCCGGTGCTGCAGCAGGTGGCGCGGGAGCTGTCGGCGGCGCTGGCCAGTTCCGGGAACGCGTCGTAGGGGTTCGGATCTCGTCGCCGGGCGCGGCTCACGTCGTGGCTGGTCGCGCAGTTCCCCGCGCCCCTGAGGCATGCGCTCCGCGCAGCCTCCCCTGAGCGAGCGGAGCTCGCTTCAGGGGCGCGGGGAACTGCGCGAGAAGCCCCACCGGGCCGCGGACGAAGTACCACCCAGGGGCGCGGGGAACTGCGCGACCAGCCCCCGCCGGCCGTCAGCCGACCACGGTTCTGCTCTCGGCAGAGGCCAGGCGGCCGTCCACCATCTCGACGACCCGGTCGGCGACGCCCAGATGCCCCCGGTCGTGAGTGACCAGCACCGTCGCGACCCCCCGCGCCCGGGTGAGCCCGGCCAAAAGCTCCAACACCTCGGCCCCCCGTTCATGATCTAGCGCGCTGGTCGGCTCGTCGACGAGGAGGACCTTCGGCTCGTTCATGAGGGCCCGCGCGATATTGACCCGCTGCCGCTGCCCGCCGGACAGCTGATGCGGCCGCCGGTGGGCCTGTGCGCCCAACCCCACCGCCTCCAGCAGCTCCCCGGCCCGCGCCCGCACCCCGCCACGCTCGCGCCGCCCGCCGAGGTGGGCCATCACCCGAAGCTGCTCCAGCGCGGTGAGCGACGGCAGCAGGTTCGGCTGCTGGAAGACGATCCCGACGGCCCGGCGCCGCAGTTCGGCGGCGGCCGCGCGGCCGAGCCCGGTCGCCTCGGCCCCGTCGACGAGGACGCGCCCGCTGTCCGGGGTGACGAGCGTCGCCGCCACGGCGAGCAGGCTGGACTTGCCGGACCCCGACGGCCCGACGACGGCCGTGAGCCCGCCCGCGGGAACTTCCAGGTTCACCCGGTCCAGGGCGGTCAGCCGCCCGTCCCCGTCCGGATACGTCAGCGTGATGTCGTCGAGCAGCAGGGTCATCGGGCACTTCCGAGCGCGGTGAGGGGATCGACGGCGGTGATCCGCCGGACGGACAGGGCGGCGCCGACGGCACCGAGGACGGTCATCACGACGGCCGGGCCGATCGTGGTCAGCGGCTCCATCACGAACGGCACGCTGTCCGGCACGAACGCCCCGATGAGGGCGGCGAGCCCGGTACCGAGTGCGGTGCCGCCGACCAGCATGACGACGGCCTGGCCGAGCGCGTCCCGCAGCAGGTGCCCGGTGGACGAGCCCAGCGCCTTCAGCACGGCGATGTCGCCGCTGCGCTGGATGGTCCAGACGGTGAAGAACGCGCCGATGACGAGCGCCGAGATGACGAAGAGGAAGCCGCGCATCAGTTGCAGCGAACCGTTCTCGGCCTGGTAGGACCCTATGGCTTCGAGGGCGCCGTCGACGGTGGTGGTGTCGGTCCCGGCGGCCCGGTCGGCGGCGGCGAGATCGGCGTCCGGCGCGGTGGACAGGGCGACGACCGTGGCGCCGCCGGAGCGGGTGAGCCGCTGCCAGTCGGCGAGGTCGGCCCAGACGACGGGCGTGTGGCTGTACGAGGCGTCGCCGGAGACGGCGGAAACGGTGAGCTTCCCGGCGCCGAGCGCGATCGTGCCGCCGGTGCGCACCCCGAGCTCCCGTGCGGCCTTCTGCGACAGGACGGCGGTTCCGGGCGCGGTGGCGTCGGGCGCGAGTCCCGAGCCGGGCCGCACCCCGAACGCGGAGACCGCGGCGGTCCTGCTGCCCGCCTCCGCATTGAGCGTGCGGATGCCGATGGGCTCGGCGCCGCGCACGCCCGGCCGCGCGGCCAGGTCCCGCCACTGCTTCTCGGTGACGGCCGAGCCGGTGAAGGACACCGACTGGCCGTCGGCGGGCCGCGCGAACGCGATGTGGTCGGCCGGCAGCCCTGTCAGCGCGGACGTGTTGTCCCGCGCGAGCCCGGCGGTCAGCCCCGACAACAGCCCCACCAGCAGGGTGATCAGTACGATCACGGCGCCCATCAGGGCGAACCTGCCCCGGGCGAACCGTAGGTCTCTCCATGCGACGAACATGCCGTCCACAGTGCGGCCCGGCGGCCCGCCCGGGCATCGCGCCACAGCACACTTCACCCGAATCGAAGGACGCAGCCGCCTTTCAACCTTTCGGTTGACCGCTTCGAGGGATTGCCTCCGTACGCTGGTGAACGGTATGGATCCACGCTCGCTCACCCCCGCCCTGCGCGTCCTGCGCCTGTGTCTGCACCTGCTCACGGCGGGGCTGCTCGCCCTCGTCGTCGTGCGTGCGCTGACCGGGCGGACGGACGAGCCGGCGGCCGCGGTGGTGACGGTGGCCGCGGCGATGGGCGCCGTCTACGCGGCCGGGCCGCTGATCCCGGCCGTCCGCTCGACCCGCGCGGGCGCCGCCTGCTGGCTCACCGTGCTCGGCGCGGTGTGGGCGGTGCTGCTCGTCCTCTCCCCCGACGGTCTGTGGCTGGCCTTCCCCCTCTACTTCCTCCTCGTCCATCTGCTGCCCGCCCGCTGGGGCGTGCCGGCCGTGGCGGTGGCGGCGGGCGCGGCCATCGCCTCGTACGTCGGCCATGGCGCTCCGCTCAACGCGGGCGCGTTCATAGGGCCGCTGATCGGCGCCGCCGTCGCCGTCGCGACCGTGCTCGGCTACCAGGCCCTGTACCGGGAGAGCGAGAGCAGGCGGCGGCTCATCGAGGAGCTGATCGCGACCCGCGCCGAACTCGCCGCCGCCGAGCGCACCGCGGGCACCCTCGCCGAGCGCGAACGGCTCGCCCGCGAGATCCACGACACCCTCGCGCAGGGCCTGTCCTCGATCCAGCTGCTGCTGCGCGCGGCCGGGCGCGACCTGCCCGTGGACTCCCCCGCCGCCGACCACATCGAGCAGGCCAGGGCGACCGCCCAGGACAATCTGGCCGAGGCGCGCCGTTTCGTACGGGCGCTCAGCCCGCCCGACCTCGACCACGGCTCGCTGGCCGGCGCCCTGGAACGGCTCTGCGCGACCGCCCCCGGCGTCAGTGCCCGCTTCACGACGAGCGGCACCCCGCTCGCGCTCCCCACCCCGTACGAGGTGGCGCTGCTGCGGATCGCCCAGTCGGCACTCGGCAACACGGTGCGGCACGCGCACGCGCGCCGCGCGGAGATCACCCTCAGCTTCATGGAGACCTCGGTGGCCCTGGACGTGGTGGACGACGGCGACGGATTCGACCCGGAGCGGGCCGTCACGGGCGACGGCGGCGAGGGCGGCTTCGGGCTGCCCGCGATGCGGGCGCGGGTGCGGGCGCTCGGCGGCACGTTCACCGTCGAGTCGGCGCCCGGCCAGGGGACGGCCGTCGCCGTCACCCTGCCGCTGCCGCTGTCCGCCGGGAGTTCCGCGTGATCCGGCTGCTGCTCGCCGACGACCATCCCGTCGTGCGGGCCGGGCTGCGGGCCGTCCTCGACGCGGAGCCCGACTTCGAGATCGTCGCGGAGGCGGCGTCCGCCGAGCGGGCGGTGGCGCTGGCCGCTTCGGAGCGGGTCGACGTGGTGCTGATGGACCTGCAGTTCGGGCCCGGGATGCACGGAGCGGAGGCGACGGCGCTGATCGCGGCGGCCGACGGCGGGCCGCGGGTGCTGGTGCTCACCACGTACGACACCGACGCGGACATCCTGGCGGCGGTGGAGGCCGGGGCCTCCGGGTATCTGCTGAAGGACGCGCCGCCGGAGGAGCTGGCGGCGGCCGTGCGGACCGCCGCCGCGGGGCGCTCCGCGCTGGCCCCGGCCGTGGCGCTCCGTCTGATGGACCGGATGCGGGCGCCCGCGGAGTCGCTGAGCAAGCGGGAGCTGGAGGTGTTGCAGCTGGTGCGGGACGGGCTGTCGAACGCCGAGATCGCCCGTCAGTTGTTCCTGAGCCAGGCCACCGTGAAGTCCCACCTGGTCCACGTGTACGCCAAGCTGGGCGTGGACTCGCGCACCTCGGCGGTGGCCGCCGCCATCAGCAGGGGTCTGGTCCGGCCCCGCTAGGGCGTGTGCGCGGGTCAGCTGTGGCCGGTCGCGCAGTTCCCCGCGCCTTTGGCGGGGCGCAGGAGCGCCCTCAGTTCGGCTCGGGGGACCTTGCGGAGCGGGACCGTCAGGATCGGGCACCAGGCGTGCCGACGGGTGTACCGGTGCACCGGGCCCCGGTGGCCGCCGATCACCAGGAGGTCGTCCGGGCCGGCGGCCAGGCCGACCAGCACCGGCCCGGGACGCCCCCGCACCACCCGGAGGGTCACGTCCAGGTCGGGCGGCAGGCCTCCCACCGCCTCCTCGATGGCGCGGGCCAGGGTGGCGCGGGCCTCGGCGTGCCAGTGGCGGGCCCAGGCACGGTCGGGCCAGCGGGAGTAGAGCTTCTCCCCCTCGGGCGGCTCCCAGGCCACGACGGCGACCAGCGCGCGGCCCGATCCGCGGGCCTGGCCCACCGCGGAGCGCACGGCGGCGAGGCTCGCCGGGGAGCCGCTCACCCCGACCACCACGCGGCCGGCCCTGAATCCGTCGTCGTACATCGCACGCCTCCTCCGCACGCCCAGGCCACTTCTCCTCGGCCACCTCCCGAGTCTGTACGCTGATTGGCCTGGACAGCAGGGCCAATATCGGAGATGTGGCATGGCAGATGGAGGAGTGGTCCGCACCATGGACAGTCTCGGCAGCCGCCGGCTCGCCGAGCTGGTGGCCGGAAGCACGGCCGGGCGGCGCCCCGGCTACCGCGCGCTCGCGCAGGGCGTACGGACACTGCTGCTCGACGGGCGGATCCCGCTGCGCACCCGGCTGCCCGCGGAGCGCGAGTTCGCGGCGGCGCTCGGGGTCAGCCGGGCCACCGTCACGGCCGCCTACGACCTGCTGCGGGAGAGCGGCTACGCGCACAGCAGGCGCGGCTCGGGGACCTGGACGGAGCTGCCGGACGGCGCGCGGCCGACCGGTGTCCCCGCTTTGGCCGCCGGGGACGGGGTGATCGACCTGGCGATCGCGGCGCCGGGTGCGGTGGCCGAGGAGCTGACGGCCGCCTACGCCGAGGCGGCGCCGGACGTGGCACGGCACGCGGCGACCCCGGGCTACCACCCGTTCGGCCTGCCGGAGCTGCGGGCCGCGATCGCCGACCGCTACACACGGCGCGGACTGCCGACGCTGCCGGACCAGATCCTGGTCACGAGCGGCGCCCAGCAGGCCGTCTCGCTCACGCTCACGCTCCTGGGCAGGCCCGGCGACCGGATCGCGGTCGAGAACCCGTCCTACGCCAACGCCCTGTCCGTGATCCGGCGCCTCGGTCTGCGGACCGCACCCGTGCCGGTGACCGAGGACGGCTGGGACACCGACCTGTTCGGCGCGACGCTGCGGCAGGCGGCGCCCCGGCTCGGGTACCTCATCCCGGACTTCCAGAACCCGACGGGCCGCCTGATGCCGGCCGGGCAGCGACAGCAGGTGATCGCCGCCGCGCGGGCCACCGGCACCTGGCTGGTCGTGGACGAGACGGTCGCGGACATCGGGCTCGACACCCCGACGCCCCCGCCGTTCGCGTCGCTGGCCGGGGCGGGCGGCGGCGAGCAGATCGTCACCGTCGGCTCGTTGAGCAAGGGTCACTGGAGCGGGCTGCGGGTGGGCTGGGTGCGCGCGGGCACCCGGCTGATCACCGAGCTGACGGCGTTGCGGGTGACCGCCGACATGTCGGGATCGGTGCTCGATCAGCTGGTCGCGGGGCGGCTCATCGACCGCGAGGCCGAGGTGCTGCGCCGCCGGCTGCCGGTGCTGCGCGCGCAGCGCGACCATCTGGCGGCCGCGCTGGCGCGCGAGTTCCCTTCCTGGCGGTGGGCGTTGCCGCCCGGCGGGATGTCGCTCTGGGTCGACCTGGGCCGCCCCGTCGCCTCCGCGCTGTCCCGGGCCGCGCTGCGGCGCGGGGTGCGGATCGAGGGCGGGTCACGGTTCGGCGCGGACCCCGGGACGTTCGAGCACCGGCTGCGTTTCCCCTACACACAGCCGGTGGACGTGCTCGACGAGGCGGTGCGCCGGATCGCGGCGGCCGCCGACCAGTGGTCCGGCGGGCTCGGCGGCGCGGGCGACGAGCCTGGACGGCCGCACTGGGTGGCGTGAGCCCCTCAGTTCCCCGACGGCGGCGCGGTGCCGAACAGCTCTACGGCGCCGCGCACTTGGGACAGCGCCCCGGACAGCGCGCTCACCGAGCCGATCGCCCCCGCGACCAGCAGCAGCGACCGGCGCAGCCGCGGGACCTCGGGCCGGCCGCCGCCCGCCATGGCGTCGAGCGCCGCGAGCTCGTCCTCGGCGATCCCCCGGTCGGCGAACTCGACCGGATGCGCGGCGAGTTCACGACGCAGCCGGGACACGGCCGTGCGCAGCTCCGCCACCCGCGGATCCTCGTCGCTGCCCGTCACAACTCTCTGCTCCATGCTCCGCAACACAGCACTCCCCCTCGCACCTCATTGTGCGTCTCCCGCTGTCCCGCGCTCCACGGTGGTCAGTCGTGCAACTCGGTTGTGTGGCCGACCAGTTAACGCCACGGGGCCCGCCCGCGCCAGTCCGTTGTGTAAGACAACTTCACCCGTGCGAGCCGATCCGCGCCGCGGGCCGGAGCCGCCGACGGCGTCGGTGTGCGGTATGCAGGGATCATGACGACGAAAGACACGGGTCCGGTCGCGGGACTGCTGCTCGCGGCCGGGGGCGGGCGCCGGCTCGGCGGCCGCCCGAAGGCCCTGCTGACCAAGGACGGCCGCCCTCTGGTGGAGCACGCCGTACAGACCCTGCGCGCGGGGGGATGCGGGCCGCTGCACGTGGTACTCGGGGCGGCGGCAGCCGATGTGCGGGAGCGGGCCGTGCTCGACGGGTGCGCGCTGGTCGACAACCCCGGGTGGGCGGACGGCATGGGGTCGTCGCTGCGGGCGGGCCTCGCATCGCTCACCGCGACGGACGCGGCGGCCGCCCTCGTCCTGCTCGTCGACCAGCCGGGCATCGGGGCCGCCGCGGTGGCCCGGGTCCGGGAGGCGTTCCGCTCGCCCGCGTCCCTGGTGGCGGCCGCGTACGACGGTGAGCGCGGGCATCCGGTGCTCTTCGGCCGTGACCACTGGGCCGGGATCGCCGCGAGTGCGAGCGGCGACCGCGGGGCACGCGCCTATCTCAAGGAGCACGCGGCGGCGGTGGAACTGGTGGAGTGCGGGGACATCGCCGAGGCGTACGACATCGACACGGAGGCCGACCTCCGGCACCTTCGGTGAAGGGGGTGGCACTCAGCGCCACGGTCTGTCGACTCAGAGAATCTCGACATCAACAAACCATTGAACTTCCACAATGAGGAAACTAGTATCCACTGATCAGAAGGGCAGGTCCCCCGAAGCGGGGCCAGCAGCCGTACCCAGGCGCGCCCGGCACCCCGTGCCGACGCCCGCGCCCGCTCGCTGAAGGAAGTGACAGTTCATGTCCGCACCAGCGCCGTCCCCGCTGGCCATCGTCGACGCCGCGCCCCTGCCCCGGCAGGACGAGGTGCTCACCGACGCGGCCCTCGCCTTCGTGGCCGAGCTGCACCGGCTGTTCACGCCCCGGCGTGACGAGCTCCTCGCCCGCCGCGCCGAGCGCCGCGCCGAGATCGCCCGCACCTCCACGCTCGACTTCCGCCCGGAGACCGCCTCGATCCGCGAGGACGACACCTGGAAGGTCGCCGAGGCCCCGGCCGCGCTGAACGACCGCCGTGTCGAGATCACCGGCCCCACCGACCGCAAGATGACGATCAACGCGCTGAACTCGGGCGCCAGGGTCTGGCTCGCCGACTTCGAGGACGCGTCGGCGCCGACCTGGGAGAACGTCATCGGGGGTCAGCTGAACCTGACCTCCGCCTACAACCGCTCGATCGACTTCACCGACGAGCGCACCGGCAAGTCGTACGCGCTGAAGTCCGCCGACGAGCTCGCCACGGTCGTCATGCGCCCGCGCGGCTGGCACCTGAACGAGCGCCACCTCGTCGACGCCGACGGCAAGGCCGTCCCGGGCGCCCTGGTCGACTTCGGCCTCTACTTCTTCCACAACGCCAAGCGCCTCATCGAGCTCGGCAAGGGCCCGTACTTCTACCTCCCGAAGACGGAGTCGTACCTGGAGGCCCGCCTCTGGAACGAGATCTTCGTCTTCGCCCAGGACTACGTCGGCATCCCGCAGGGCACCGTCCGCGCCACCGTCCTCATCGAGACGATCACGGCCGCGTACGAGATGGAGGAGATCCTCTACGAGCTGCGCGACCACGCCTCCGGCCTGAACGCGGGCCGCTGGGACTACCTCTTCTCCATCGTCAAGAACTTCCGTGACGGCGGCCAGAAGTTCGTCCTCCCGGACCGCAACCTGGTGACGATGACGGCCCCCTTCATGCGGGCGTACACCGAACTCCTCGTCCGTACGTGCCACAAGCGCGGCGCGCACGCGATCGGCGGCATGGCGGCCTTCATCCCGTCCCGCAAGGACGCCGAGGTCAACAAGGTGGCCTTCGAGAAGGTCCGCGCCGACAAGGACCGCGAGGCCGGTGACGGGTTCGACGGTTCCTGGGTCGCGCACCCGGACCTCGTGCCGATCGCCATGGAGTCCTTCGACAAGGTCCTCGGGGAGAAGCCGAACCAGAAGGAGCGCCTGCGCGAGGACGTCTCCGTCGCCGCCGGTGACCTGATCGCCATCGACTCGCTCGACGCCCGGCCCACCTACGACGGCCTGGTCAACGCCGTCCAGGTCGGCATCCGCTACATCGAGGCCTGGCTGCGCGGCCTCGGCGCCGTCGCGATCTTCAACCTCATGGAGGACGCGGCCACCGCCGAGATCTCGCGCTCGCAGATCTGGCAGTGGATCAACGCGGGGGTCGTCTTCGACGACGGTCGGACCGTCACCGCCGACCTGGCCCGCACGGTCGCCGCCGAGGAACTGGCGAACATCAAGGCCGAGATCGGCGAGGAGGCCTTCGCGGCCGGCAAGTGGCAGCAGGCCCACGACCTGCTGCTCCAGGTCTCCCTGGACGCCGACTACGCCGACTTCCTGACCCTCCCGGCCTACGAGCAGCTCGGCTGACACGCCGAGTCCGGCCGAGCACGGCCGGTCACACAGTTCCCCGCGCCCCTGAGGCGAGCTTCGCTCACCCAGGGGCGTCAGGGTGTCAGGGGGAGGCTGCGCGCAGCGCATGCCTCAGGGGCGCGGGGAACTGCGCGACCAGCCCCCACCGGCCGTCGGCCGACGAACAACGGCCCCGCCTCATCCCAGATGAACTGACCAGTCCTGCTCAGCCCCCGGCTTGCCGTGCAGATCGGGCACCCGCTTCAACCACGCGGGCCGCCCCTTCTCCATGGCGGCCGCGCGCCGCGCATCGGCAGCGGCCAGCTCGTCCCGGGAAGGAAAGTCCGTCGGCAGCCAGGACGCCGAACTCCGAGCCCGGGCCAGCAAGTACGACACGTACGCGTCCCGCGCCTCCCCCGGCGACGCGAAGTCGGAGGTGAGCCAGGCGTCCGGCACCAGCGCCAGCACCTCGCGCAGCAACCCCTCCGTCACCTTCGGGGAAAGCTCGGCGTCGGCGGCGCGGGTGTCGGGGCCGTACCCGCCCAGCGCGTGGTGCTTGAAGTCGTAGGCACGCTCGGGCGCGGCACCCTCCCAGCGGTGGTGGAAGACGAGCGCCGCGCCGTGGTCGATGAGCCACAGCTTCGGCGGAGCCGTGCCGAAGGTCGGCCAGACCATCAGGTTCGAACTGTGCACGGTGCGGTCGACGTTGACGGTGAACGCGTCGAGCCACACGATGCGGCCCGCTTCGAGCGGGTCGACGGCGAACACCTCGGCGATCTCGGGCGTGAAGTCCGCCGCGCCCGGCAGGTAGTCCATGCCGAGGTTGAGCCCGGCGCTCGCGCGCAGCAGGTCCTGGACCTCCTGGTGCGGTTCGTCGGCGGCGACGGCCGGGTCGAAGCGGGCGAGGACCAGTTCGGGGAAGCGCAGCCCCAGCCGGCGCGCCAGCTCCCCGACGACGATCTCGGCGACCAGCGCCTTGACCCCCTGCGCGGACCCGGTGAACTTCAGCACGTACGTGCCCAGGTCGTCGGCCTCCACGACCCCGGGGACCGACCCGCCGGCGTGCAGCGGGGTGACGTAGCGGGTCGCCGTGACTTCTCTCAACATGGTCCAAGGCTCCATGGATCAAATGCCCAGCATTTCACGGCGCGCCGGGGGCGCCCGTCATCGCGGGTGCGCCTCGCTCATCCGGCGCGCCAGTTCGGCCAGACGGTGGCGCTGGGCCTTGGCCGCCTGACCGATCACGAGGGGCCGCAGCGGCCTCGGGAAGACCACCTGGACCGTCTCGCGCACCCGGGCGCCCTCGGGGGTGTCGGTCAGGTCCACCGTCGCCGTGAGCCGGACACCGCCGGGGCTGTGGACGTCGCTCACGATCCGGCGGCCGGTGCGCGGGAACGTCATCGACACGCGGATCGGGTTGTCCCAGCGCTGCGGCCCCAGCCGGAACCGCTCGACCGCGACGTACCGCACCTCTTCCGGCAGGGTCGTCACCTCTCGGACCGCGACGACCAGCGGTGCCAGGCCGACGTAGTTGTCGGGCAGCTCCAGGTGCGCGAAGACCCGGGCCGCCGTGGCGGCGACGGTGACGCTGCGGCTGAACTCCTCCGTGGCCATGAGCACATCATGACGCAGGGCCTTCAGGAATGGCGTGTTTCTCATTAGCATCCGACGATGCGCCGGATCATCGCAGTGCTCATCGGATTCATGCTCGGTCTCGCGGCACTCCAGCCCGCCGCGCACGCCGCGGAACCGGGTGCCCCCACGGCCCACTCCGTGGAGACCGCTCCGGCGACCGGAGCGCTCTTCTACCCGAGCGTGCTGGGTGCGGTCCCCCGGCTCGGCGGGCCGCACTTCTGCTCGGCGGGCATCGTCCACTCGCCGTCACGCGACCTGCTGGTGACCGCGGCCCACTGCGTCTTCGGCGGCGGCGCCACCATCGAGTTCGCGCCCCTGCTGCACGACAGCGAACTCCCCGGCGGCGTCTGGTCGGTGACCGACATCTACATCGACCCGGCGTGGAAGAAGTCGTTCGACCCCCGCCACGACGTCGCCTTCCTGCGCGTCGCGCCGCAGGGCGGCAAGAAGATCGAGGACGTGGTGCCGGGAGCGCCCCTCGGCACGCCGCGGGCACAGGAGCCGGTCACGGTCAGCGGATATCCGATGGGCAGCCGGGGCCGTCCCCTCACCTGCACCGCCCCGCTGGAGAACGTCGACGACTACTCCGGCATCCACTGCGGCGGGTTCGGCAGCGGGACGAGCGGGGGCACCTGGCTCCAGAACGGACAGCTGGTCGGCGTGATCGGCGGTCTCGAACAGGGCGGATGCGCACCGGACGTGGAGTACAGCACCCCCTTCGGGAGCGATGTCCGGGCACTGTTCGCGCGGGCGGTCGACGGCGGCAAGGGCGATCTGGTGCCGATCGGCTTCACGGCGAACGCCTGCTGAGCGAGCCGTAGCGGTAGGAGAGCGATCCGTCCCGCTCAGAAGTCGACCGGGTCGCGGACGATCGGGCACGTCATGCAGTGGCCGCCGCCGCGGCCCCGGCCCAGTTCGGCGCCGACGATGGTGATGACCTCGACCCCGGCCTTGCGCAGCAGCGTGTTGGTCTGGGTGTTGCGGTCGTAGGTGAAGACGACGCCGGGTTCGACGGCGACGGCGTTGTTGCCGCTGTCCCACTGCTGGCGCTCGGAGGCGTAGACGTCGCCACCGGTCTCGATGACCCGGAGGCCTCCGGCGATCCCGAGCGCCTTCCCGACCACGTCGACGAACGGGGTCGAGCCCTCGTCGGTGATGTCAAGGCCGGGCGCCCGGTCGGCGGGGCGCAGTGTGAACGTGTGCACCGAGTCCATGATCTTCGGGTAGAGGGTGACGATGTCGCGGTCGGCGAAGGTGAAGACGGTGTCGAGGTGCATCGCGGAGCGCAGCCGGGGCATGCCCGCCACGATGACCCGCTCGGCCGCGCCCCGCTCGAACAGGGCGGTCGCGACCTGGGTGATGGCCTGACGGGAGGTCCGTTCGCTCATGCCCATCAGCACCACGCCGTTGCCGACCGGCATGATGTCGCCGCCTTCGAAGGTGGCCTGCGCCCACTCCTTCTCGGGGTCGCCCCACCACACCGTCGAGCCCACGAAGTCCGGGTGGAAGAGGTAGACCGCCTTCATCAGGAGCGTCTCGTCGTGGCGGGCGGGCCAGTAGAGCGGGTTGAGGGTGAGGCCGCCGTACAGCCAGCAGGTGGTGTCGCGGGTGTAGAGGGTGTTGGGCAGCGGCGGCATCAGGTACTCGCGCACGCCCGCCGTCTCCCGGGCCAGCGCCACGTACGGGGAGCGGAAGTCGTCCGGCAGGTCGGTGGTGGCCAGACCGCCGATCAGGTACTCGGCGAGGCGGCGCGGCTCCAGGCTCTCCAGGAACGCGCGGGTGTCGTCGATGAGGCCGACGCCGACCTGGTTCGCCACGATCTTGCGGTCCAGGAGCCAGCTCTTCGCCTCGGGGATCGCCATGGTCTGCGCGAGCAGGTCGTGCAGCTCGACGACCTCGACCCCGCGCCGGGTCAGTTTGTTGACGAAGTCGGCGTGGTCGCGCTGGGCGTTCTCGACCCACATGACGTCGTCGAAGAGCAGGTCGTCGGCGTTGGTCGGGGTGAGCCTGCGGTGCGCGAGGCCGGGCGCGCACACCAGCACCTTGCGCAGCCGGCCCACCTCGGAGTGCACGCCGTACGCGGCGGAAGCGGTGGTCGTGCGGTTCTCGGTCACGGTCTGCCTTCCGGTGGTCGAGCCGGTGGTGGTCGAGCGGGTGGAGGGGTTCACAGGCTGATCCAGCCGGCCGCGAGGGCGACGACGCCGAGCACGGCGCCGGCGACGGAGACGGCCAGGATGATCAGCTCACGGGCGGAGAAGACGCGTCGGCCCTGCTCACGGCGGGCCATGACGAAGAGGATGGTGGCGGGCGCGTAGAAGATGAACGAGACGAGGACGAACTTGAGCCCGGCCGCGTACAGCAGGAACGCCGTGTAGACGGTGGCGAGGGCGGCCACCACGAGGTCGGAGGAGAAGCCGGTGCCGCCGCCGACGGTACGGGGATCGGGCCGCAGCGCGATCTTCAGGGCGAACGCGGCGGCCAGCAGGAACGGGATCAGCGTCAGTGAACTGGTCAGATCCAGCGCGAAGTTGAAGGCGTCGTCGGAGAACAGCGTGATGACCAGGACGATCTGGGACAGGATCGTCGTCATCAGCAGCGCGGGCACCGGCACGTCGTCGGCGGTCGCGCGGCCCAGGAAACGGGGCATGTCCTCGTCCTGGGCGGCGACGTACAACACCTCGGCGGCCATCAGGGTCCAGGCGAGATAGGCGCCGAGCACCGAGATGATCAGGCCGACGCTGACGAAGACCTCGCCCCAGGTGCCGACCGCCTCCTGGAGCACCCCGGCCATCGACGGCTGGCGCAGCTCGGCGATCTCGCTCATCGGCAGGATCCCGTACGACACGATCGTGACCGAGGCGAAGATCGCGAAGACGCTGAGGAAGCCGAGGATCGTGGCCCGGCCGACGTCCTCGCGGCGCTTGGCGTGCCGCGAGTACACACTGGCGCCCTCGACGCCGAGGAAGACGAAGACGGTGGCGAGCATGGTGCCGCGGACCTGGTCGAAGAGCGAGCCCGCGTAGTCGGCGCCTCCCCAGTTCTCGGCGAAGACGTGCGGCTTGAAGAAGAACAGCGCCAGGATCACGAAGACCACGATCGGGACGAGCTTGGCGACCGTGACGATCCGGTTGATCGTCGCGGCCTCCTTCACACCGCGGCGGATGAGCAGGAAGAACGCCCACAGGCCCACCGAGGACAGCACGATCGCGAGGAACGTGTCGCCGTCGCCGAGCGCCGGGGCGATCGCGCCCACCGTGGACATGATCAGCACCCAGTACGTCACGTTGCCGACGCAGGCGCTGGCCCAGTAGCCGAACGCTGCGAAGAAGCCGAGGTACTCGCCGAACCCGGCCTTGGCGTACGCGTACACCCCCGCGTCGAGGTCCGGCCTGCGCAGCGCCAGGCGCTGGAAGACGAAGGCCAGCATCAGCATGCCCGCGCCCGCGACCACCCAGGCGATGAGCGCGCCCGCGACCCCCGTCTCGTCCGCGAACCGGCGGGGCAGCGAGAAGACCCCCGCGCCGACCATCGAGCCGACGACCATCGTCGTCAGCGTGAACAGCGTCAGCTTGGCGGTCCGGGGGGTGGTGTCCCGGGCGGTACCCCCGGTGGGGTTCCCGCTGGAGTCCACTGCCTGATCCATACGCTTCAGTCTTCTACCGAGATGCTGGATCCTGCACCTTTTCTACCTCCTCTCGCCCTTTTCCCGTCCTGCTTTCGAATAGCCGGATACGTCAATGTGTGAGCAGCATGATGTGTTATGCACTCCTCACTCACTCCCGCGGTCCTCGCGGAGCTGCGCAGGCAGCGCCCCTATCCGGCGGTGTCCCTGGTGATGCCGACCCATCGGCGACGGCCCGAGAACGCCCAGGATCCGGTCCGGCTGAACAATCTCGTGGCCGAGGCCGAGCGGCGGCTCGACGCGGACCCGGCGGTGACCGCCGAGCGCCGCGCGGACGTGCTCGCGCAGCTACGGGAGGCCGTCGCCGAGACCGACCTCGCGCACGCGGGGGACGGCCTGCTGGTCTTCGCCGCCCCCGGTGAGCACCAGGTCTGGGCCGTCGACCGGCCGGTCCCCGAGCGCGTCGTGATCGCCGACACCTTCCTCACCCGCAACCTGGTGGCCGCCGACGCCGCCGCGCGCCCGTACCGGGTGCTGTCCGTCGCCGCCGACCGGATCACCCTGTGGGCCGGCCGGGGCGAGCGCGTGAGCCGGGACACCGGTCACGGCTTCCCGCTGGAGCGCGATCTGGAGGACCCGGACGCGGAGCGCAAGGAGCGGGTCGGCGATCTGCCGAGCACCTTCCGGGACGAGCAGGCGCGCCAGTTCTTCCGGGACGCGGACGACGCCCTCGGCGCGCTGCCGGCCGCCGAGCGGCGTCCGCTGTACGTCACCGGGGAGCCGGCCGCGCTGTCCCTGCTGGACGAGGTCGGCGACGCCGCGCGCGGGGCGGTCCAGGTGCCGGTCGGCGGGCTGGCGCACGGCACGCCCGACGCGGTCGCCAAGGCCGTCGCCCCGGCGCGCGAGGAGGACGCCCGGCGGGCGGTCGCCGAGGCGCTGGCGGGCCTGGACCGGGCCCGCGGCGGACACACGTACGCGGCCGGGATCGACGAGGTCTGGCAGAAGGCGTCGGACGCGCGGATCCACCGGCTCGTGGTGGAGGAGAACTTCCGGACCACCGTGCGGGCCGGCGAGGGGCATCTGGAGCCCGCGCGGGACGACGACCTGGACGCGGTCCACGACATCGTCGACGAGATCGTGGAATCCACCCTGGAGACCGGCGGCGAGGTGGTCTTCGTCCCGGACGGCACCCTCGACGAGGCCGGGCACATCGCCGCCGTCCTGCGCTTCTGACGCGGGCACGGCACCGACAGGACAGAGAGAGGAAAGGAACCGGTCATGAGGACACCCAGGACAGCCCGTCGCACGGGCGTCGCCCTCGCCGTGTGCACGGCCGCCGGCGTTCTGGCGCTGGCGGCGTGCAGCGACGACGGCGGCGACTCCGGCGCGGCGAGCACCAGCCCCCGCGCGAGCGCCCCGAACACGTCGGACTTTTCGGGCGAGCCGCCGTCGGCCCTGGCCTCCAGCGCCGCGTCGAAGAAGGCGGAGGTGAAGGAGTCGGCGTCACGGGCGGCCGCATCGGCGTCCCAGCGCGCCCACGACTTCGAGGCGTCGGTCTCGGCCGAAGTGGAGCGCAACCGCCAGGAGTTCACGCGCGAGCTGGACAAGGCGGACGGCAAGGGCAATGCCATGGACAGCGTCTCCCTGACCGGCAAGCCGCTGGCGGAGACGGACAACGTGCGCGCGCTCGTGGTCAACATCACCAACAAGACCGACCAGAAGGCCTCGTACGCGGTGCGGGTCGACTTCAGCGACGCGGACGGCAAGGTGGTGGAGTCGACGGTGGTCGGGGCCAAGGACCTCGACCCGGGCGACAAGGCCCAGCCGCTCGCCATCAGCACCGAGCCGCCGGAGCCGCATCTCACGGCGAAGGTCGCGCAGGCACAGCGCTACTGACGGAGCGGCACCCGCGCCGGCCGCTCCGCCTGCTCGTTTTGGTCCCGGGACCCTTCGGTTCATAAGATCCGCCGATGATCATCAGACAACGGCTGGCGGCAGGGCTGTGCGCCCTGCTCGCCGCCCTGACAGCCGGCGGCCTCGCGCCCACAGCGGCGTACGCGGACGAGACCGACAGCAAACCCGCCCCGCAGGTCGAACTCGTCCTGGACGTCAGCGGATCCATGCGCGCCCGCGACATCGACGGCGGCTCGCGGATGGCCGCGGCGAAGCAGGCCTTCAACGAGGTCCTCGACGCGACCCCCGAAGAGGTGGAACTCGGGATCAGGACGCTGGGCGCCGATTACCCCGGCGACGACCGGAAGACGGGCTGCAAGGACACTCGCCAGCTCTACCCCGTCGGCCCGTTGGACCGCACCGACGCGAAGACGGCCGTGGCCACGCTGCAGCCCACCGGCTGGACCCCGATCGGACCCGCGCTGCTCAAGGCAGCCGACGACTTCGGCTCCGGAGACGGCACCAAGCGCATCGTCCTGATCAGCGACGGCGAGGACACCTGCCAGCCGCTCGACCCGTGCGAGGTGGCGCGCGAGATCGCCGCCAAGGGCATCGGCCTGACCATCGACACGCTCGGCCTGGTCGCCGACGCCAAGACCCGTGCGCAGCTGTCGTGCATCGCCGACGCCACCGGCGGCACGTACACCGCGGTGCGCCACAAGAACCAGCTCTCCCAGAAGGTCGGCCAGTTGGTCGACCGGGCGGCCGATCCGGTCGTCAACCCGGTGGCCGTCGACGGCGCCGGGCAGTGCGCCGACGCGCCGCAGCTCAAGCCCGGTCTGTACAGCGACCGGGAGAAGTTCGGCGAGCACCGCTTCTACCGCGTCGACGTCGACCCCGGGCAGGAGCTGCGCGCCTCGGTGAGCGTGGCGGCCGACCGGGCCGTCGACCAGGACTACGGCGTGCTGCTGCGCGCGGTCACCACGCACGGCCGGGAGATCGTCCGCGGCCAGGAGGCGGGCGACGGCCGCACGGACGCGATCTCGACGGGCCTGCGCTATCCGAGGCCGGAGGCCGACGACGACGACACGAACCCGGAGACGGTCTGCCTCCAGGTCTCGAACTCCTACTCCGCGCCCGCCTCGGTGAAGACGAGCCCCGGCCTGCCGGTCGAGCTGACCGTCGACCTCGTGGACGGCCCCGACCAGGCGTCCGACGTGGCCGCGTTCGGGCTCGGCAACGGCTGGTGGCTGCTGGTCGCGCTGGTCGTGGTCGGTTTCCTCGCGGGTGTCGTCTGGGGCTGGCTCTCGCGCTGGCGTGTCGCCGTCTGGAGGACGAACTGATGCGACGTACAAGGCTGTTGACGGGCGCCCTGCTGGGCGCCGCGACCGCGCTGCTGGCGCTGCCCGGACCGGTCTCCGCGGACGACGACACGTCCGGGAAGGCGCCGGCCCAGGCGGGGACGTCGTTCCGTACGGCGGCGCAGATGCAGCAGGACCAGAAGGCGACGACGAGCGCGTCCACGGGCGACTACCTGTACTGGTCGTACCCGGCCGACGCGGGGCAGCGTCCCACGGTGCGGGCCAGTGTCGACCTGTCGACCGCGCAGGCGCGGCACGGGGCGCAGACCTGGCGGATCGACGTGTACGACGGGCTGCGGCGCCGTCAGTCGTGCATGTACGGCATGCAGGCGCGCACGGTGCCCGCGGAGGCGAAGAGCGTGGAGCTCGGCTGCACGCTGCGGCCGGTGCGGGCCTGGTCGGAGGCGTGGGCCAATGACCCGCTGCCCGGCACGTACTTCGTCCGTCTGACGGTGACCTCGCTCGCCGACGCCGATCTGGGCCAGCCGGTGCGGGCCTCGGTCGAGGCGCACTCGAAGGACATCGGGTCGTCGGGGGCGGTGGACGGCACGCTGTCCGCTCCGCTGGTCCCGGGGACGACGGCCTCGGCCGAGAAGGCCGCTCCGGTGGACGGGTGGTCCTCCGGGTGGTGGACGGGTCGCTGGGTGTGGACGGCGGCCGGTGCCGTGCTGGCGGCGCTCGCGGGTATCGGGGGTTACGCCCTGACGCGCGGCTCGGGACGCCCGGTGGGCGCTCCGTAGGAACACCGCGGCCTCGTTGCGCGCCTGCGGGTGCGCGGGGGCTGGTCGCGCAGTTCCCCGCGCCCCTGGGTAGTTCTTCGCGTGCGGCCCGGTGGCCGCTTCTCGCGCAGTTCCCCGCGCCCCTGAGATGCGCACTTCGTGCGCCATCTCATCGAAAGAGGCGCGCGTAGCGCTGCCTCAGGAGAAGGCTGCGCGTCAGCGCATGCCTTCAGGGGCGCGGGGAACTGCGCGACCAGCCACGACGAGAGCCGCACCCGGCAACGCAGGAGCTCAGCCGCCCTCGGCGAGGAGCCGCTTGGCCAGCGCGCCGTCCCCCGAGACCTCAACCCGCCCGGCCCGTGCGGCGGCGACGAGCCCGATCTCACCCCGGGCAACGGCCCCGCACACCTCGGCGTCCAACGTCAGCCGCACATCGGCCACCCCCTCCCCAGGGGAACCGTCCCCGTACACCGGCTCCCCGCCCACCCGCAGGTGGAACTCCCCTTCATCCACCCGCACCTCGACGACCCCCGCCTCCCCGAGCCCCTCCAGCTGCCGCAACAGCGGCAGCGCCAGCCAGTGCGCCCGCACCGCGTCGGTCGGCCGCCGCTCGGCGAGATCGGCCGCGCCCCACTCCCCCAGCGCCTGCAGCACGGGCAGCAACGCCCGCCCGCGCGGGGTGAGTTCATACACGTGCACCGAGGCGGGAGCACCGAGCCGGCGCCGCCCGGCGAGCCCGTCGCGCTCCATGTCCTTCAGGCGCGTGGCCAGCATGTCCGTACTGACGCCGGGAAGATCGGCGTGCAGATCGGTGTAGCGGCGCGGCCCGGCGAGGAGTTCGCGCACGATCAGGAGGGTCCAGCGGTCCCCGACGGAGTCGAGAGCGCGGGCCGCTGCGCAGTACTGGTCGTAGCTTCGGCGTGGCATGGCTCGCAGTCTATGCAAGTTGTTGGACTTTCCAAGCGTCCACTTGGTAAAACCAAGTAACAACGGTTCAGCACAGTGACACCTGGTCCGCCTGGAGGGCAAGCGCATGGAGTTCCGGCAGTCGAGCAAGCTGAGCGAGGTCTGCTACGAGATCCGCGGCCCGGTGATCGAGCACGCCAACGCGCTGGAGGAGGCGGGCCACAGCGTCCTGCGCCTGAACACCGGAAACCCCGCGCTCTTCGGCTTCGAGGCGCCCGAGGAGATCGTCCAGGACATGATCCGGATGCTTCCGCAGGCGCACGGCTACACCGACTCGCGCGGCATCCTCTCGGCCCGCCGCGCCGTCGCCCAGCGCTATCAGACGCTCGGCCTGGAGGTCGACGTCGAGGACGTCTTCCTGGGCAACGGCGTCTCGGAGCTGGTCTCCATGGCCGTACAGGCACTGATCGAGGACGGCGACGAAGTCCTCATCCCCGCGCCGGACTTCCCGCTCTGGACGGCGGTCACGACGCTCTCCGGCGGCAAGGCCGTGCACTACCTGTGCGACGAGCAGGCCGAGTGGTACCCCGACCTGGCCGACATGGAGTCGAAGATCACCGACCGCACCAGGGCGGTCGTCATCATCAACCCCAACAACCCCACCGGCGCCGTCTACCCCAAGGAGATCATCGAGGGCATCCTCGACCTCGCCCGGCGCCACGGCCTGATGGTGTTCGCCGATGAGATCTACGACCAGATCCTGTACGACGACGCCGTCCACCACAGCGCCGCCGCCCTCGCCCCCGACCTGGTCGTCCTCACCTTCTGCGGGCTGTCGAAGACGTACCGCGTGGCGGGCTTCCGCTCCGGCTGGCTGGTGATCACCGGCCCGAAGCAGCACGCGAAGAACTATCTGGAGGGCCTGACGATGCTGGCCTCCATGCGGCTGTGCCCGAACGCGCCGGCCCAGTACGCCATCCAGGCCGCGCTCGGCGGCCGTCAGTCGATCCATGAACTCACCGCGCCCGGCGGCCGGTTGCGCGAGCAGCGCGACAAGGCGTGGGAGAAGCTCAACGAGATCCCGGGCGTCAGCTGCGTCAAGCCGAAGGGCTCGCTCTACGCGTTCCCGCGCCTGGACCCGAAGGTGCATCCCCTCGTCGACGACGAGAAGTTCGTCCTCGATCTGCTGCTGCGCGAGAAGATCCAGGTCGTGCAGGGCACGGGCTTCAACTGGCCGCGCCCCGACCACTTCCGGATCCTCACCCTCCCCTACGCTGATGATCTCGACGCCGCGATCAGCCGGATCGGGCGCTTCCTGAGCGGATACCGTCAGTGACCTCCTGCACCACCTGCCCGTATCCGAGCCACACCCAGTTCGCCTCGCCGGACCTCGTCGGGCCCATCGTGAACGGTGAGTTCGACCGGGCCCTCGACCCCGCGTGGGCCGCGTCGGGCGCGGCGACGGTCGAGGACTACGCGCGCTGGTGCGGGCACCTGTGCGGGGCGACCTGCCTGCGGATGGCACTCGGCGCCGGGGCGCCTTCCCTCTTCCAACTCCGAGACGGAGCAGTGCAGTCCGGCGCGTACACGGTGGACGGCGACGGGGAGATCCACGGCATGATCTACGCACCGGCCGTGACGTACCTGCGCCAGGCACACGGCGTGGACGCGGCGGTGCACCGGGAGCTGACGGCGGACGGCATCGGCGCGCTGCTCGACGCGGGCCGGCTGGTCATCGCCTCCGTCCACTACGCGATCCGCCGCCCGCACGAGCCGGCACCCGGCCGCGGCGGGCATCTGGTCCTGGTCACCGCCCGCACCGCGGACGGAGCGGGCTACCACTTCCACAACCCCTCCGGCACGGACGCGGCGACGCGCACCGCGTCGCTGCCGGTGGAGCGGTTCGCGGAGTTCTTCGCGGGCCGCGGCATGTCGCTCGTCCCCGGACGCGCGACGGCGCCGGAGGCGTAGCCTGCCCCCGGCGGGTCGGCGTACGGACGGAGGAGTGCGGAACGGTGGACGCGGCTCTGATAGCGGTGCTCGGCACCCTGCTCGGCTCGGTGGTCACGCACTTCTTCCAGGGGCGGGCGACGGTGCGCAGCGCGGAGCTGGCGCGGGCCGAGCAGATGCGGCAGGAACGGATCTCCAGTTACAGCGCGTTCGCGGGGGCACTGCTCGACTATCGGCGCAGCCAGAACGACCGCTGGTTCCGGTCGCACGAGAACGCGCCGGACGCCGTCGTGGACGCCTCCCGGTTCACGTCGTACGAGGCACGGATCGCCGCTCGTTCCGCGCTCACCCGCGTCCAGTTGGTCTGCGACGACGCACGGTTGCGCCAACTCGCGGAGCAGGCTTTCGAGTTCGCCAACTGTCTGCACGAGGCGGCCGAGGCGGACGACCGTGACCGGCGCTCCCGCCAGTCGAAGCAGATGCTGGACGCGTTCGTGTCGGCGGCGGCCCCGACCGTGCGCTGAGCGCGTACGGGCGCTCCGGCGTGGGCACCTCTTCCCCATGACGGACAAGCCGCTGCTGCTGCTCGACGTGGACGGCCCGCTCAACCCGTACAAGGACCGGTTCGCCCGGCTGCGCGGCTACCGCGCGCACCGGCTGAAGCCGTCCGGCTGGCTCTCGCGGCAGGAACCGGGGTCGCGCCGGTACCGGCGGGGGCTGCGCGTGGTGCTGCACCCGGGGCACGGGGCGCTGCTGCGGGCGCTGCCCTACGAGCTGGCCTGGGCCACGACCTGGATGCACGAGGCGAACGAGATGATCGCGCCCGCGGTCGGGCTGCCGCGGGACCTGCCGGTGATCGAGTGGCCGCGGCTGTTCGCGACCGATCCGGACGGTCTGTACTGGAAGACGCGCACGCTCGTGGAGTGGGCGGCCGGGCGGCCCTTCGCCTGGGTCGACGACATGCTGACCGAGGCCGACGTGGCGTACGTGGCCGAGCACCACGGGGCACCCGCACTGCTGCTCACCATCCATCCCCGGCGCGGCCTGCGGACCGCCGACTTCGCGCGACTGCGTTCCTGGGCCGGGGAGTTGGAGCGCTCCTAGCGGACGGGACCTGGCTCAGCGGCCCAGGAGCGAGTCCAGGGCCGTCACCGGGTCGCCGGCCGGGTCGCCGCGGGGCCACCAGTCGTCGCGGCCCGGGTCGGATTCGTAGCCGTACCACAGGCCGTCGCGGCCGAGGCGGAGCTGGAGCGACGGTGTGGAGAGGTGGTTGCGGCGGGGGCGGAACTCCGGGTGGCCCTGGGCGAGCAGCGCCGGGCGGGCCCGGTCGAAGGGACCGGCGGGCGGGTCCCACTCCTCCTCCAGGACCGAGAGCCCCTCGAGGCCGCCCTGGCGCCAGGCGGCGACCGCGCGGGCCAGGTCGGCGGGGGTGCGCCCGGTGCCGCGGGAGAGCGAGGCGTAGAGCGCGCGGGTGGCGGCGGTGAGTCCGGAACCGGGATGTCCCGCGGCGACGCGGACGGCGTCCTGCCAGGGGGTGAGCCCGGCGATCGGGTCGCTGCCGGTGGTGAGCAGGGCGTGCGCGCGGGCGCCCGCCTCGGTGGCGAGCAGGTCGAGGGCGAGCGGGTCGGGGCCCTGCGGATGCTGGGGGTAGGAGGGCGGCCGCTCCGGGTATGCCGGGGCGGGGAACTCCGGCGGCGGGGGCGGGAGTTCGGCGCGGGCCGTGAAGGCGTCCCGGGCGGGGACCGTGTCGACACCGGGAGCCGTCGCCCTGGTTCGCTCCGCCGCCGTGTGCGTGGCGTTGCGCCGGGTCAGGGCCGTGAGCAGTTCCTGCTCGCCGCGCCCACGCAGCAGGAACAGGACGAAGGGGTCCTCGTCGAGGAGCCGGGCCGTCTGGTAGCAGAGGGCCGCCGCGTGCTTGCACGGGTGGGCGCGGTCCGGGCAGGTGCACTCGGGGGTCAGGTCGTCGGCGGTCGGCAGGAGGTCGACGACGGCGGCGAGCGCGTGCGGCACGTCCTTGTCGAGCAGCGAGGCCATGTGGTCGGGGCGGGCGGCGGCCGTGTCGAGGAAGCGGTCCCAGGCTTCGTCCGAGAGGGGGCGCAGGCGCAGCTCGGCCCGGTAGGGGCGGGGCCGGGAACCGTGCACGTAGGCGACGGCGCGTCCCGGCGTGACGGTGATCGCGTCGACGTGGCCGCGGTCGGCGTAGGTACGGCCGCGGGCGAGGCGGGCCGGGTCGAGGGCGGTGTCCTCCAGGGCGTCCACCCAGGCGTTCCCCCACCAGGTCAGCGCCGCGTCGCCGCTCTGCGCGCGCGGGGGCAGGGGCGGAAACGTGCGCCGGCCGTCGGTGTGCCGGGCCTGCGCCTGCTCGGCGGCCCCGGCCCGGCCGGGGATGTGGGCGCTGTGCCGCCCGGTGTCGCCGCGTCTCATGCGGGCCCCCTCCTCAAGGACACGAGGTCGCTCAGCTCGCGGTCGGTCAGTTCGGTGAGCGCCGCGTCCCCGGAGCCGAGGACGGCGTCCGCGAGGGACCGCTTGACCGCGAGCAGTTCGGCGATCCGGTCCTCGACGGTGCCCTCGGTGATGAGCCGGTGCACCTGCACGGGCTGGGTCTGGCCGATGCGGTAGGCGCGGTCGGTGGCCTGCTCCTCCACCGCCGGGTTCCACCAGCGGTCGAAGTGGATGACATGGCCCGCGCGCGTGAGGTTGAGTCCGGTGCCCGCCGCCTTCAGGGACAGCAGGAAGACGGGGACGTCACCGGACTGGAAGCGGTCCACCATGCGCTCGCGCTCGGCGACCGGGGTGCCGCCGTGCAGCAGTTGGTGCGGGATCGCACGGGTGGTCAGATGGGTGGACAGCAGCTGGGCCATGGACACGTACTGGGTGAAGACGAGCACCGAGCCGCCCGAGCCGTCCTCCGCGACGATCGTGTCCAGCAGCTCGTCCAGGAGGGCGAGCTTGCCGGAGCGTCCGACCAGCCGCGGGCGGGTCTGCTCGCCCTCCTTCAGGTACTGGGCGGGGTGGTTGCACACCTGCTTCAGGGAGGTGAGCAGCTTCATGACGAGGCCGCGGCGGCCGATGCCCTCGGCGGCCTCGATCTGCGCCATGGACTCGCGGACGACCGCTTCGTAGAGCGAGGCCTGTTCCCGGGTGAGCGGCGCCGGGTGGTCGGACTCGGTCTTGGGCGGCAGCTCGGGGACGATGCCGGGGTCGGACTTCTTGCGGCGCAGGATGAAGGGGCGCACCAGCCGGGACAGACGCTCGATCGCCTCGGGGTTCACGCCGCCTTGTCCCTGAAGGGGGACCTCGCCCTCGACGGCGCGCGCGTGCCGAGCGCGGAAGGCCTTGAGCGGGCCGAGCAGGCCGGGTGTGGTCCAGTCGAGCAGCGCCCACAGCTCGGACAGGTTGTTCTCCACGGGGGTGCCGGTGAGGGCCACGCGCGCGGGGCTGTCGATGGTGCGCAGGGCTTTCGCCGTCGCCGAGTTGGGATTCTTGACGTGCTGTGCCTCGTCGGCGACGACCATGCCCCAGTCGTGCGCGGCGAGTTCGGCGGCGCGGGTGCGCAGGGTGCCGTACGTGGTGAGGACGAAGCCGCCGGTGCCGTCGTCGAGGCTGCGGTCGGCTCCGTGGAAGCGGCGGACGGGGACGCCGGGCGCGAACTTCTCGATCTCGCGCTGCCAGTTGCCGAGCAGCGACGCGGGGCAGACCACGAGGGTGGGCTGCGGCCGGTCGCGGCGCAGGTGCAGCGCGATGAGGGTGACCGTCTTGCCGAGGCCCATGTCGTCGGCGAGGCAGCCGCCGAGCCCGAGCGAGGTCATGAGGTCGAGCCAGGCGAGGCCGCGCAGCTGGTAGTCGCGCAGGGTGGCGCGCAGGGCGGGCGGCGGCTCGACCGTGTCGAGGCCCCGGGTGAGGCGGTCGCGGAGCTCGGCGAGGCGTCCGGTGGGCACGGCGGCGACCCGCTCGCCGTCGACCTCGGCCTCGCCGGTGAGGGCGACCGCGAGGGCGTCGACGGGCTGGAGCAGGCCCAGCTCCCGCTTGCGCGCCTTGCGGACGAGGTCGGGGTCGACGACCACCCACTGGTCGCGCAGCCGGACGACGGCCCGGTGCGACTCGGCGAGCCGGTCCATCTCACGCTCGGTCAGCGGGTCCCCGTCGAGCGCCAGCTGCCAGTTGAACGCCATCAGCTCGTCGGCGTCGAAGAACGTCGTGCCGTCGGTCGCGGACCCGGGTGCGGTCTGTGCGCGCACCACGGCGGTGGCGGTCAGCGAGCGGGCCAGCTCGCGCGGCCAGTGCAGGGTGACGCCGGCCTTGGCGAGCCGGCCCGCGCCGGGCCCGAGCAGGTCGATCAGCTCGCTCTCGGCGAGGGCCAGCACATCGGGCACGTCCTGCTCCAGGAGGCGCCCGAGCGGCGGCCAGGCGGCGACGGCCCGGCGCACCGCGAGCACGGCGTCGATCCGGGCGCGCGGCCCGAAGTGGTCGTCGGCGTCGCCCGCCCACAGGTGTGCGGCGTCGACCACGCGTGTGGGGTCGGCGAGGCTGTGCACCTGGACGATGGCGGTCCCCGCGCGACGGACTTCGGGGGCGGGCGGGGCACCGGATTCCGCGTCCGGGCCCGTGTCCGCGCCTGCGGCTGGATCCGGGCCCGGAGCGGTGTCGTCCGCGTCGAAGAAGTCCTTGTGCGACAGGTCGAGCCGGAGCGAGATCTTCACGCCCGCGTCGAGTCCGGCGGCCGCCTCCACCGCCCAGGGCCGCGCCTGCGGAAGGTGCTGGGCAGCGGCGGCGGCGAACGGGGCGCCCGCCGCGTGCGCCGCCGCGGGAGTGCGCGGCAGCGCGTCGGCCACGGCGTCCAGGAACGCCCGCACCAGCGCCTGCGGCTCCGGCACCTGGACGGGTCTGCGGCCCGCTACCGGGACCGCGAACCCCTCCGGCGGCAGAGCGGCGGCGATCCCCCTGAGCTGGGCGATGTCGTCCTCGTCGAGCGGGCCCGCGCGCCAGGCGTCGTGGTCGGACGCGGTGAGCCCGGGCAGCAGCCGGCCGCGGGCGACCAGATGCAGCGCGTGCGCGGCCGCCGCGCCCCAGGCCGCGGCGGCGGGGTGGGCACCCGGGGTGCGGCGGGCCCGCACGAGGAGCGGCAGCGCGTCGACGACGGGCAGGACGAGCGCGGGGACCTGACGGCTGCGCACGCCCGCCCCGTGCGGCCGCACCACGGCGATCTCCGCGTCGGCGCCCGGCGGGCCCGCCGGGTCGTCCGGCGACCAGAACGCGATCCGGCCCTCGCGCGGCAGCGGAGCGGGCAGGAAGACGGCGGCGGCGCGCATGACGGCGCCCGGCAGGTCCGGCACGGCGACCCGGCCTCCCCTCTCTGCTCTCGTCGGACTCGTCCGCCCCACTGGGGCCGCTGGGTCCACTCGATGTCGACTCGATCCGTTCGATCTCTGAAACCTTACGGGCCGGGTCCGACAATCCCCGCTGCCTGCGGTGACGCGCGCCCCGGGTACGGTTCCAGCAAGAATGTCCCTTGCATGTCCTGTGAACCTTTCCGGACCCTGACAGAACGGTGCGCGTCTTGGGTGATCTGCTCCTTGTCCGGCACGGTGAGACCGAGTGGGCCCTGACGGGCCAGCACACCGGGCTGACCGACCTCCCGCTGACCGAGAACGGCCGGGAGGAGGCGCGCCGGGTCGCACCGCTCGTCGGCAGTTACCACGTGGGCGCCGTCTTCGTCAGTCCGCTGCAGCGCGCGCGGGAGACCGCCGAGCTCGCCGGGCTCTCCCGCGTCACCGTCGACCACGACCTGGTCGAATGGGACTACGGCGCCTACGAGGGTGTGACCACCCGGGAGATCCAGCGCACGCGGCCCGACTGGTTCCTCTTCGACGACGGAGTGCCGACGGGGCCTCCTGAGCATCCCGGCGAGACCCCCGAGGAGGTGGGGGCGCGGGCGGACCGGATGCTGTCCAAGGTCGACGCCGCGCTCGCCAACAACGAGGGCAGTGTGGTGCTCGTCTCGCACGGCCATTTCCTGCGGGTGCTGACCGCGCGCCGGCTGGGCCTGCCGCCGTCGGGCGGCGCCCACTTCCTGCTGGCGACCGGCACGGTGAGCCGGCTGACCTTCGAGCACGGCCGTCCCGTGATCTCGGGGTGGAACCTGCGGCCCTGAGGGCGTTGTCAGACCCGTCGTGCACCATCGTCGGCAAGGAGTCGGCCAGGAGGCCGCAGCCGACGATCCTCCGGAGACGGGGTGTGCCATGACCAGACCGCCGACCGCCGCGCAGCGGCGCGTCATCGAAGCCGCCGAGCCGGAGACGGGCCGGCTCACCGGCACCGCGGCCCAGCTCGCGCGGCTCGTCGCGCTGCGCCTCGCGTTCCGGCACCCGAGGCCGCCGCACGACCACTTCCTGACGCCGGCGGGCCACCGGATCCGGGAGGCCGCCGACGCCCCGGCGGCGCCCGCGCCGCGCCCGGAGCCCGATGCGGAGCCCGCCGCGCCGGGCGGGGTCTTCGCGGCGCGGCTCGGCGGCGAGCCGGACGCCGTCGCCACGCCCGCGCGGGCGCGCGAGGTGCGCACCGCCTGGCAGGGGCTGCTGGAGATACGCCGGATGACGCATCCGGACGGCGCGACCGACCGGCCCTGCGCATGGGAGCGGGGCCGTCTCACGCACTCCGCCGCGCTCGCCCTGGAGGCGGCGGGCTGCGTCCCGGCGACGGGGACGGCGCCCGGCTATCGCGTGACGGACACCCCGCAGCCCGAGGCCGTCGCCGTCCGGCACCCCGAGCCCGCCGCCCTCGCGGCGTGCGCGCAGGCGCTCCGGCGAGCAGGCTGGCAGGTGAGCGAGCACGCGCAGACCCGCGGGGGCCGCTGGCTGCTGGCGTCTCCGCGCCGGGCCTGAGCACCCCGCCCCCGTGCGGAATGCCGTGCCGCACCGCCCTGTTGAACCCGTCGACCGGACCTGAGCAAGCGCTCAGATCCGGTCCACCGATCGGCATCCCCCGGATCCCCGGTCCGCCGGTCGGCACCACCCGGATCATCGAGAGGACCATCGTGGCAGAGCCGTTTTCCGTTCGGGTCGAGGTGCGCGGGTACGAGACCGACGCGCAGGGCCACCTCAACCAGGCGGTGTACCTGCAGTACGCGGAGCACGCCCGGTGGGAGCTGCTGCGGCGCACCGGCATCGACCAGCGCGACCTGCTCGCCCGGGGCGTGGGTCCCGTCGTCCTGGAGACGAACATCCGCTACCTGCGGGAGCTGCACGCCGGTGACGCCGTGGACGTGGAGTGCGTCTTCGAGTGGGGCGAGGGCAAGACGTTCCGGGTGCACCAGGCGATCAGGAAGACCGACGGCACCCTGTCGGCCGAGATCACCGCCGTGGGCGGCGTGCTGGACCTGGAGCGGCGCAAGCTGCTGGCGGACCCGAAGGAGGCCTTCAAGGAACTGGCGAAGGACCCCGCTCCTCTCGGCCTGTAGACGACCCCGCCAGACCCGGCCAGAACCGGCCAGAACCTGCCGGACCCCACCCGACCCGACCGGACCTCACCGGCCCCCGCCGCGCACCGACGGCCGCCCAGCGCGCACGCCTCTCCGTGCGCGCGGGCCGCCGCCCGACGGCCACCCCTCCCTCTCCTCACGCCCGGCACGGCGCCAACTGCCCCCACCCAAGGCTGTCTTGACGGGTATACGTCACTCCAAATTTCTGGTAGGAAACCTTCCTAACAGTCGACGGAACGACGAACTCCCCTCTGGAGGACCCGTGTCCAGCCCCCACATACGCACCGCACGCCCCTCCCGTCGCACCATGCTCACCCTCCTCGGCGCCACGATCGTCGCGGCGCCGCTTCTGACCACTCAGCTCGCCGGCGCGTCCACCGTCGCCGCCGCCGGGCTCGACGATCCGGCGAAAAAGGAGATCGCCATGAAGCTGGTGTCGAGCGCGGAGAACTCCTCGCTCGACTGGAAGGCCCAGTACAAGTACATCGAGGACATCGGCGACGGCCGCGGCTACACCGCCGGGATCATCGGCTTCTGCTCCGGCACCGGCGACATGCTCGACCTGGTCGAGCTGTACACGCAGCGCAAGCCCGGCAACGTCCTCGCCAAGTACCTGCCCGCGCTGCGGAACGTGGACGGCAGCGACTCGCACGACGGCCTGGACCCGAACTTCCCGAAGGACTGGGCGAAGGCGGCCCAGGACTCGGCGTTCCAGCAGGCGCAGAACGACGAGCGCGACCGGGTGTACTTCAACCCGGCGGTCAAGCAGGGCAAGGCCGACGGGGTCGGCACGCTCGGGCAGTTCGCGTACTACGACGCCATCGTGATGCACGGCGACGGCGGCGACCCGACGAGCTTCTCCGGCATCCGCAAGCGCGCGCTCGGCAAGGCGAAGCCGCCCGCGCAGGGCGGCAACGAGACCACCTGGCTGAACGCGTTCCTCGACGCGCGCGTGTGGGCGATGAAGCAGGAGGAGGCGCACAGCGACACCAGCCGCGTCGACACCGCCCAGCGCGTGTTCCTGAAGAAGGGCAACCTCAACCTGGACCCGCCGCTGGACTGGAAGGTGTACGGGGACAGCTTCGACATCGGATGACCGGAGGCCGGGCTGCCCGCGGTACCTCCCCGTGAACGTGCCGCGCCGCCCCCGGTTCTCGGGGGCGGCGTCGGCCGTGCGGGGCGGCGGGGGGTCAGTGGGCCGCGGCGGACGTGGTGCGCTGCTCCGCGATCGCCCCTCCCGACTCCATCGGGGCCGTCACGTCGTCCGCGTCGCGGCTGCGCCCCAGGTGGTTGAAGACCAGGTTGAGCAGGACGGCGGCGACACAGCCGGTGGAGATGCCCGAGTCCAGGATGATCTTCGCGCGCTCCGGGAACGCGTGGTAGAACTCCGGCGCCGCGATGGGAATGAGGCCCACGGCGAGCGAGACGGCGACGATCAGGACGTTGTTGTCCTTCTCCAGCCGCGCCTTGACCAGGGTCTGGATGCCGCTGGCGGCGACCGAGCCGAACAGGACGACGCCCGCGCCGCCGAGGACCGGGCGGGGCACCACCGCGATCAGGGACGCGGCCATCGGGCACAGACCCATCAGGACGAGGAAGCCGCCGCCGACCGCGACCACGAAGCGGCTGCGGATCCTGGTCATCGCCACCAGGCCGATGTTCTGCGCGAAGGCGCTGCACATGAAGCCGTTGAAGACCGGGCTGATCGCCGTGCCGAGGGTGTCGGCACGCAGTCCGGCCGCGATCGTCTTCTCATCGGCGGGACGGTCCACGATCTCGCCGAGCGCGAGCATGTCCGCCGTCGACTCCGTCATCGACACGATCATGACAACGATCATCGACACGATGGCCGCGCCGGCGAACTGCGGGGCACCGAAGTGGAACGGGGTCGGGAAGCCGACGACGTCCGCGTCACCGATCGGCGAGAAGTCCGTGACGCCGAACGGGATGGCGACGACCGTGCCGACGACCAGGCCGAGCAGGACCGCGATCTGCTTGACGAAGCCGGTGGTGAAGCGGCGCAGCAGCAGCACGATGACGAGCGTGATCCCGGCGAGGGCCAGGTTCTTCATCGAGCCGTAGTCGGACGCCTTGGCGTTGGGTCCCTGCGCCCAGCCGAAGGCGACCGGCATCAGCGAGATGCCGATGAGCGTGATGACCGTACCCGTGACGACCGGCGGGAAGAAACGAATCGCCTTGGAGAAGAAGGGCGCGGCGATGAAGCCGAGGAGGCCCGCGACGATCACCGCGCCGAAGATGATCGGCAGGGCGTCGTCCTTGTCCTTCGTCGAGTCGACGACGGCGAGCATCGGGGCCACGCCCGCGAACGTCACGCCGTTGACGAAGGGCAGCCGGGCGCCGATCTTCCAGATGCCGAGGGTCTGGAGGAAGGTGGCGAGGCCCGCCGTGAAGAGGCAGGCGCCGGTCAGGAAGGTGAGCTCCTTCGCGGAGAGGCCTATGTAGGCGCCGACGATGAGCGGGGGCGCGACCACGCCCGCGTACATGGCGGCCACGTGCTGCAGACCGGTCGTCGCCATCTTGAGCGGGGGCAGGGTCTCGTCGACCGGATGTTTGGTATGGACCGCCGTGCCCTCTGCGGACGCTGCGGGCTTGTCGGGAGTGGTGCCTTGCTTGGTGAACCTGGGCTTCGTCGCCACTGCGGCTCCTCCGGTTGTTTTCCAGTCCCGGCAGGCCGCCGGCACTTTTCGCTTCTGGGAGGTGGTGCAAGGAAAAAATTGATGAACTCGGTTGAGCTCGTATGAAGTTGTGGTGCGCCCAGGCATTACTGACCGCCCCGGGTACGTGAAGCTGGGGCCACGTTCCGGGGCGGCACCCGAACTGCCCGCTCGGCAGCTCGGGTCCGGCCGGGGACCGTCCTCCCCGGCCGGAGATCAGGGGTTGTCGAACCGTCAGGCCTGCGCGGCGATCCGCGCCAGGCGACGCGCCTCGTCCCGCGTGGAGCGGGCGATGGCGTCCTCGTCGACGTGCAGGAGGCGGCTGTCCTCCACCACCGGTACGCCGTTCACGAGGGAGAGGGTGACCGGGGCGGCCGCGCCGAAGACGAGCGCGGTGACCGGGTCGAGGATGGAGGAGTGGGCGAGGGTGTCCATCTTCCACAGCACGAGGTCGGCGAGCTTGCCGGTCTCCAGCGAACCGATCTCCGCCGCCCGGCCGAGGACCTGGGCGCCGCCGTAGGTGCCGAGGCGCAGCGCCTGACGGGCGTTCAGGGCGGCCTCGCGGTGGGCGCCGAGACGGTTGATCAGGAGCGCGTTGCGCAGTTCGGTGTGGAGTTCGCCGGACTCGTTGGAGGCGGTGCCGTCGACGCCGAGGCCGACCGGGACACCGGCGGCGAGCATGTCGGGGACGCGGGCGATGCCGGCGGCGAGCCGGGCGTTGGACGACGGGCAGTGCGCGACACCCGTCTTCGTCCGGCCGAACGCGGCGATGTCGGAGTCGTTCATGTGGACGCTGTGCGCCATCCACACGTCCTCACCGAGCCAGCCCGTCGACTCGAAGTAGTCGGTGGGGCCCATGCCGAACAGCTCGTGGCAGAACTTCTCCTCCTCCACCGTCTCGCTGCCGTGGGTGTGCAGCCGTACACCGAGGCGGCGCGCCAACTCGGCACCCTGCTTGAGGAGTTCGGTGGACACGGAGAAGGGCGAACAGGGCGCGACGGCCACCTGGGTCATCGCGCCGAAGGAGGCGTCGTGGTGCTTCTTGACGGTCTCCTCGGTCGCCGCGAGGGCGCCTTCGAGGGTCTCGACGGCGAAGTCCGGCGGCAGGCCGCCGTCCTTCTCGCTGCGGTCCATGGAACCGCGGGCCAGGGTGAAGCGCACGCCCATCTCGGAGGCGGCACGGATGATCGACCCGGAGAGGTCGCCCGAGCCCTGCGGGAACACGTAGTGGTGGTCCATCGCGGTGGTCACGCCGCCGCGGGCCATCATCGCGAGGGAGCCCTGCGCGGCCGCGTACGTCATCTGCTCGTCGATGCGCGCCCAGGTCGGGTACAGCGCCACCAGCCAGTTGAACAGGTTGTGGTCCGTCGCCAGACCGCGGGTGATCCACTGGTAGAAGTGGTGGTGCGTGTTGACGAGGCCGGGCGTGGCGAGGTGGCCGGTGCCGTCGATGCGGCGCACGCCGTTCTCCAGGCCCTCGGGCGCACTGCCCGCGCCGATGGACTCGATGACGTTGCCCGCGACGACGATGTGTCCCGAGACGTACTCGGTGTCGTGCGCGTCGACCGTCGCGATGGCGACGTTCTCGATGACGATGCGGTCCACCGGGGAACCCGTAGCTGCAGCCGTAGAAGGTGCCATGGTGCTTCCTTCATTTCTTGAGTGGCGATTGGGCACGGCAGGACCCTAGGAGGATTTGAGTGCCGCAGCCGCGCTGGCGCTGCTACGGGTGCCGAGATGGTGGAAGAACAGGTTCAGCGATACGGCGACGAGCGCGCCGGCGCTGATGCCGGAGCCGAGCACGGTCTGCGCCCAGGCGGGGAAGTCGGCGTAGAAGGTGGGCGCGGCGAGCGGGATGATGCCCGCGCCGAGCGAGACGGCCACCAGGATGATGTTGGAGCTGTCGTCGAGGCCCGCCTCGGACAGCGTGCGGATGCCGCTGACGGCGATGGAGCCGAAGAGGACGATGCCCGCGCCGCCGAGGACCGGCATGGGGACCATCGAGACGACCGCGCCGAGCACCGGGAAGGCGCCGAGGATCAGCAGGGCGCCGCCCGCGACGGCGACGACGTACCGGCTGCGCACCTTGGTGAGCGAGACGACGCCGACGTTCTGCGCGAAGGCGGAGGTGGGGAAGCCGCCGAAGACGGGGCCGAGGAAGGTGGCGATGCCGTCGGTGCGCAGGCCGCGCGTGATGGTCCGCCCGTCGCAGCCGCGCTCGCAGATCTCGCCGATGGCGAGCATGCCGGCACTGGACTCGGTCATCAGGACGAGCATGACGAGGCAGAGCGAGATGATCGCGGCGGGCTGGAACTCGGGAGTGCCGAAGGCGAACGGCGTCGGCAGGGCGGCGACCGGCGCCGACTTGAGGGAGCTGAAGTCCGCCATGCCGAACGGGATCGCGGCGAGTGTTCCGATCAACAGACCGAAGAGCAGGGCGACTTGCTTGACGAAGCCCTTGCCGAAGCGCTGGATCAGCAGGATGACGACGAGGGTGAAGGCGGCGAGCGCGAGATAGCGCATGTCGCCGTAGTCGGCGGCGGTCTTGTCGCCGCCCTGGGCCCAGCCGACGGGCACGGGCATCAGGGTCACGCCGATGAGGGTGATGACGACGCCGGTGACGAGGGGCGGGAAGAAGCGCAGGAGCCGTCCGAAGAAGGGTCCGATGGCGAGGCAGAAGACGCCCGCGACCATCACCGCCCCGTAGATGGCGGGGAGCTGGTCGCCCTGGGCGTTGGTCTCGGCGATGGCGAGCATGGGTGCGATGCCCGCCGAGGACGCGGCGTTGACGAAGGGCAGCCGGTTGCCGACGAAGCCCTTGACGCCGAGCGTCTGGAGCAGGGTGGCCACTCCGGCGATGAGCAGTGACGCGGCGATCAGCCGCGTCTGGCCGGCGGTGTCGAGGTGGACGGCCTGGCCGATGATGAGCGGAGGGGTGACGACGCCGGCGTACATGGCGGCGATGTGCTGGAGCGCGGCGGGGACGAGCCGCGAGGCGTGGAGCTTTTCGTCCACCGGGTGCACCTTGGTGACTGGAACGGTGCCGTCCGGCAGGGGGGTGGAACACGGGCCTTCAGCCGGCCCCTTTGCGGGCGTTGCCATGTTGTTCCCTCCGGGAGGGGGTGCCCCCGCCTACTGCGGGTGAGCGGGGGCACGCCTCACAAGGACTCACAAGGACATGACGATGACCTCAGAGGTTGGTCATGTCGGTCGGGATGCGCTGCTCGGCGCCGTCCCGCAGGATGGTGGCCTCGATCAGGCCGTAGGGACGGTCGGCGGCCCAGTACACGGCCCCGTCCTTCGCGTCGTTCTCCAGGCCGAAGGCCGACAGGTCCTGGCGGAAGTGGTGCTTGTTCGGCGCGGAGAAGCGGATCTCGTCGATCTCGCTGCGGTTGTTGATGACCCGCGAACCCATCTGGAAGAGGGTCTGCTGCAGCGACAGCGAGTACGTCTCGACGAAGGCCTGGAGGATGTGCTTCTTGGCCTGCTCGTAGGACTTGTTCCACTGCGGCGTGCGCTCGCCCTCGGCGCCCGTCCAGTTGTGCCGCCACCACGTGGACAGCGACGTGGCGAGGATGCGGTCGTAGTCCTCCTGCAGCGTCGTGTACTTGTCCTTGATGTAGCCCCAGAACTCGGAGTTCGTGGTGTTCATGACGGTCAGGTCCTTGAGACCGGACAGCACCTCGAACTTCTCGCCGTCGTACGTGACCTGCACCAGGCGCACTTCCTGGCCCTTGCGGACGAAGGAGTGCTGGACCTCGTCGGCACCGATGAAGTTGGAGCCCGCGTCGGAGCCGGCGATGCGCTCCCAGGAGTACTCCTCGATGCGGATGCGCGACCGGTGGATCGACGGCTGGCTGTCGACGAAGTGCCGGGCCAGCTCGATGCCGTACTGCTCGGCCGACTCGATGCCGTGTTCCTTGGCGAAGGCGAAGCAGGTGTTCTTGGTGGTGTCGGTCGGCAGGCAGTTGGCGTTCGACCCGGTGAGGTGGACGTCGGAGAGGTCACCGCTGAGGGCGACCGAGACGTTCAGGTCCTTGATGTGGTGAGTGTCGCCGTCCCGCGTGATCTTTACGACTCGGTTCTCGGCCTTGCCGTACTGGTTCTGTCCCAGGATCGTGGGCATGTCTGCTAGCTCCCTCGGTAAACGGAGTAGCCGAACGGGTTGAGCAGCAGCGGTACGTGGTAGTGCTCGCCCGGCACGACGGCGAACGTGATCGCCACCTCCGGGAAGAACGCTCCGGTCGCACCGCTGTCCCGATTCGCGGGGGCGTCCTGCTGCGCATCGGCTTGCTTCTTGTCGAAATACTCTTCCGTCTCGAAGTCGAGACGGACGTGAGTGGTGCCCTCCGGCAGTGCCGGAAGGTCCTTGCAGCGCCCGTCCGCATCGGCGGCCGAACCGCCGAGTGCCACCCAGGCGGCGCCCGAACCGGCGCGTGCCGCAAGGGAGATGGCGACGCCCTCGGCGGGGCGTCCGATGCTGGTGTCCAGGATGTGCGTGGACACCGACGCCGTGGTCTCGGTGCTCATCAGGCGTTGTCCCCTTCTTCTGCGAGGCGGGTGAGGCGGATGCGGTTGATCTTGCCCAGTTCGGTGCGGACGATCTCCCGCTCCTGGTCGGGCGTGTTCGCGATGCGCGCCTTGAGCGCCCCGAGCATCTGTTCGCCGGTGGCTCCGGTGGCACAGATGAGGAAGACATGTCCGAACCGGTCCTGGTAGGCCAGGTTCAGTTCGAGCATCTCCGCCTTGAGCTCCTCGGAGGCCCCCGCCATGCCGCGCTGCTCGCGCGAGGAGGTCGGGTCGCCGGGCTTCGGGCGGCCGATCGGCGGGTGCCCCGCCATCGCCTCGGCGAGGTCGTCGGCGGTCAGCTCGGCCGTCGCGGCGTCACTGGCCTCGAAAAGGGCCTCTACGGTGGCGAAGGGGCGCTGGGCGAGCAGCTTGCTCCCCCACGCCGATGAAGCACACACCTCGTGGAGCTCGGCCTGGGCCGTGCTCTCGTCCGAGGTGTTGAACCGGGTAAGCCCCCGGTTCGTGCCTGTGGTACCTGAAGTCACGGGATGCCTCCGTGGCCTTGTGCTGGACGGGCTGCGGATAGCTAACGCCCTCGGAAACACCGCGTCAACACTTTGTTGAAAACTTGGAGTGACAAAAACCGCCGTCCGATAGTCGGACGGCGGTTCGGGAAGCGAAGAATCCGTGCAGGTCAGGTGGCCTTCTCGCGGTTGAGGTAGTTGTAGACGGTGAAGCGCGAGACACCGAGGGCGCCGGCCACGGTCTCCACCCCGTGCCGCACGGAGAACGCGCCGCGGGCCTCCAGGGCCCGTACGACCTCCTGCTTCTCCCTGCGGTCGAGGTCCGCCAGCGGCTTGCCCTCCTTGCGCTCCATGGCGGCCAGGATGTGATCGAGGGAGTCGGCCAGCTGGGGCAGCCGGACGGCCAGCACGTCCACGCCCTCCCAGCTCAGCACGACGTCGTCCTTGCCGGCCTCCTGCGGCGGCATCATCTCGCCCCCCATGGCGTCGACGAGCGGCTTGACCGCCCGGACGAAGGGGTGGGAGGCGTCATCGACGAGACCGGTCACTTATCGCCCTCCCCGGACTCGCCGCCGTTCGCGCGGGACTCGTCACCGATCACGTTCACCTGGAGCGAGACCCGGGTGGCGCCGGCCGCGAGCGCCTTGCGCAGCAGCGCGTCGACGGCGGTCAGCACCCTGCCGGACTCCCCCTCGGCCGTGTTGCCGAACGGGCCGACGTCGACCGCGTCCAGGTCGGCCCCCTCCAGCACGTCCCGGGCGACCACCGCGTGCGGCGGCGCCTCGTCGAGGTCGAAGGGCTCGGTCGTGAACTCCACTCTCAATCGCACGGGCTCAACCTAACGCCGTCGGCGGTTTTTCCGGCAGCCCCTCTTGACAGCGATCGCCCCTCGGAGGCAGTCTTCCATCAAGCAGAAACGAACTTCCGCAATACGGAACAACTTACGGAAGGGAGCGCCGACCCTCATGGGATTCGCAGACCAGCGCTTCAACGTCAACCTGTCGATCCTCTTCACGGAACTCCCGCTCCTGGAGCGTCCCGCGGCCGCCGCCGCGGCGGGCTTCACCGCGGTCGAGCTGTGGTGGCCCTGGGTCGACGCCCCCACCCCCGCGCAGTCGGAGCTCGACGCCCTGCGCACCGCGATCACGGAGGCCGGCGTCCAGCTGACCGGCCTGAACTTCTACGCGGGCCAGCTGCCGGGACCCGACCGGGGCGCCCTGTCGATCCCCGGCGAGGAGAGCGAGAAGTTCCGCGCGAACATCGACGTCGCCGCCGACTTCGCGCAGTCCCTCGGCTGCAAGGCGCTCAACGCCCTCTACGGCAACCGCGTGGACGGTGTCGACGAGGCGACGCAGGACGCGCTCGCACTGGAGAACCTGGTGCTGGCGGCCCGCGCAGCCGACCGCGTCGGCGCGGTCCTGCTCATCGAGGCGCTCAACGCGCCGGAGTCGCCGAAGTGCCCGATCGTGAGCGCCCCCAAGGCGATCGAGATCGTCGACAAGGTGAACGCGGCGACCGGCCTCGGCAACGCCAAGTTCCTGATGGACCTGTACCACCTGTCGATGAACGGCGAGGACCTGCCGCAGGTCATCAGCGCCTACGCCGACAGGACGGCGCACGTGCAGATCGCCGACAACCCGGGCCGCGGCGCGCCGGGCACCGGCTCGCTGCCCCTGGAGGAGCTGCTCGACCAGCTCAAGAAGGCCGGTTACGAGGGCTACGTCGGCCTGGAGTACAAGCCGGGCGACCGGCCGAGCGCCGAGGCCTTCGACTGGCTGCCGCGCGAGCACCGCGCCGCCTGAGCGTCCGCGGTCGCGCCACCTCAGCCGACTCATCGGCGTACCACCGTTTTCAGAGCCTCTGGAGTGTCACCCTCATGAGCAACAACCTCCCCAAGGTCGCGTGGATCGGTCTCGGCATCATGGGTTCGCCCATGTCGGAGAACCTGATCAAGGCCGGTTACGACGTCACGGGCTTCACCCTGGAGCAGGACAAGCTGGACCGTCTCTCGGCGGCCGGCGGCACGGCCGTGAAGTCGATCGCCGAGGCCGTCAAGGACGCCGACGTCATCGTCACGATGGTGCCCGCCTCCCCGCAGGTCGAGGCGATCTCCTACGGCCCCGAGGGCATCCTGGAGAACGCCCGGTCGGGCGCGCTGATCGTCGACATGTCGTCGATCACCCCGCAGACCTCGGTCGACCTCGCGAAGAACGCCGAGGAGAAGGGCATCCGCGTCATCGACGCCCCCGTCTCCGGCGGCGAGGCCGGCGCCATCGAGGCCGTGCTGTCCATCATGGTCGGCGGTGAGCAGGCCGACTTCGACGAGGCCAAGCCGCTCCTGGAGGCCCTCGGCAAGACCATCGTGCTGTGCGGTCCGCACGGCTCGGGCCAGACCGTGAAGGCCGCGAACCAGCTGATCGTCGCCGTGAACATCCAGGCGTGCGCCGAGGCCGTGGTCTTCCTGGAGAAGTCCGGCGTGGACCTGACGGCCGCGCTCGACGTCCTCAACGGCGGGCTCGCCGGCTCCACCGTGCTGACCCGCAAGAAGGACAACTTCCTGAACAGGGACTTCAAGCCGGGCTTCCGCATCGACCTGCACCACAAGGACATGGGCATCGTCACCGACGCCGCCCGCAATGTCGGCGCGGCCCTGCCGGTCGGCGCCGTGGTCGCCCAGCTGGTCGCCTCGCTGCGCGCCCAGGGCGACGGCGGCCTCGACCACTCGGCCCTGCTGCGCGCCGTCGAGCGCCTCTCCGGCGACCAGGTCGCGTAGAACCGCACCACCCCACAGACTTCCGGGCCGTGGCGGCGCTGACACCTGTCCTGTCGCGCCCAGGCGCCGCCGCGGCCCGGAACCACTCATGCCCAATTGTTCAACAAAATGTTGAACAAGCTCGGCCGATAACTTCAACAAACTGTTGACGTAGCAGTTCAGGGGTACCTACGCTCCCCACACACCATCAGCCGACGTCAGCAGCCACTGCACGGAAGGTCGCCTCGAACCCATGCCGAAAACGCCGAATCGTGTGCTCACGACCGAGTCCGGCGCGCCTGTCGCCGACAACCAGAACTCCGCCACCGCAGGCGTCGGCGGCCCGATCCTGCTCCAGGACCAGCACCTCCTGGAGAAGCTCGCCCGCTTCAACCGCGAGCGCATCCCGGAGCGCGTGGTGCACGCCCGCGGCTCCGGCGCCTACGGCCACTTCGAGGTGACCGACGACGTCACCGGCTTCACCCACGCCGACTTCCTGAACACGATCGGCAAGCGCACCGAGGTCTTCCTGCGCTTCTCGACCGTCGCCGACAATCTCGGCGGCGCGGACGCCGTCCGTGACCCGCGCGGCTTCGCGCTGAAGTTCTACACCGAAGAGGGCAACTACGACCTCGTCGGCAACAACACCCCGGTGTTCTTCATCAAGGACCCGCTGAAGTTCCCCGACTTCATCCACTCCCAGAAGCGCGACCCCTTCACGGGCAAGCAGGAGCCGGAGAACGTCTGGGACTTCTGGGCGCACGCCCCCGAGGCCACGCACCAGGTGACCTGGCTGATGGGCGACCGCGGCATCCCGGCCTCGTACCGGCACATGAACGGCTACGGCTCGCACACCTACCAGTGGACGAACGAGCAGGGCGAAGCCTTCTTCGTGAAGTACCACTTCAAGACCAACCAGGGCATCCGCTCGCTCTCCGCCGAGCAGGCTCAGGAGATCGTCGGCAAGGACGCCAACTCGCACCAGACGGACCTGTTGCAGGCCATCGAGCGCGGTGTGCACCCGTCCTGGACGCTCTACGTGCAGATCATGCCCGCGGCCGAGGCGGCGGACTACCGCTTCAACCCGTTCGACCTCACCAAGGTGTGGCCGCACAAGGACTACCCGCTGCAGCGCGTGGGCCGCCTGGTCCTCGACCGCAACCCGGACAACGTCTTCGCCGAGGTCGAGCAGGCCGCGTTCTCCCCGAACAACTTCGTGCCCGGCATCGGTCCCTCCCCGGACAAGATGCTCCAGGGCCGCCTGTTCGCCTACGCGGACGCGCACCGCTACCGCCTGGGCGTCAACCACACCCAGCTCCCGGTGAACGCGCCGAAGGCGACCGAGGCGAACAACTACGGCCGGGACGGCGTCATGGCGGCCAACGCCTACGGCCGCACCCGCAAGAACTACGAGCCGAACTCCTTCGACGGCCCCGTCGAGACCGGCCGCCCGCTGGCCGCGCCGTACGCCGTCGCCGGGTACACGGGCACGCACGAGGCCCCGGCCCACACCAAGGACGACGACTTCTTCCAGGCGGGCGAGCTGTACCGCCTGATGTCGGAGGACGAGAAGGGGCGTCTGGTGGCGAACATCGCCGGCGGGCTCTCCCAGGTCTCGCACGACGACATCGTGGAGAAGAACCTCGCCCACTTCCACGCCGCCGACCCGGACTACGGCAAGCGCGTGGAGGAGGCGGTCCGCGCCCTGCGCGAGGACTGAGCCGCACTGCGGCAGCACACAGACTGCGTACGGGACTGATGGGAGGTCAGCTCCGTACGCGCAGACCCGAACCGCTTCGGGACCCGGATGAGGGGTGGTCCCGGGGCGGTGCGGGCGGACGAGGACCGCGGCGGCCGTGCGAGCCAGTGCGGTGGTGAAGGTTCCCGGCCCCCTGTCGACCTGAGGCAGGGCGTCCCCGGAGCCGTCGTACAGCCGCCGCGGTCCCAGCCACAGCAGACTCCGTCCGGTGGCGCGCATGCATGTCTCGCCAGTCGCGCGCCGTCGGACGGCCACCACTTCCCAGACGAGAGCCCCCGGGTACGACGGTCCGTGCCCGGGGGCTCTTCGCTGCGTTCCCTCACATGCTGACGCGGCAGTACAGCCGGTGACCCGACGCCCGCGCCTCGCGCGCCAGCTCGGCGAACGACTCGACCAGCGCCGTCAGCTCGTCCTCGCGCTCGTCCCCGTCGAACTCCTCGGTGCGGCCCCAGGCCACCGCGGCCGACCGCAGCGCCTCCGGCTCCGCGCCGGCCAGCGCGTCCCGCACACCGTCCGTCAGCGTCGTCACGACGACCGCGCAGTCCCCCTCCTGCGCGACGAGGGCGCACTGGCGCGGCTGGGCCCGCACCTCCTCGTAGCCGCGGCCGGTCAGCAGCGCTTCCAGATTGGCGATCATCACGGCCGGGTCGATGCCGTTGCCGCACACCGCGCCGGGCACCTCTCCGGCGTCCAGCTGCTCCGCCGCCGACTCGTCGTCGACTGCGCTGAAGTAGTCCATCCATGCACCCATGCGGCACTCCCCGCGGATCTTCGGCCGATGCCATGAACGGTAGGGCACCGCACCCACGACACAAGCGGGCGGGCCACCGGTGGGTACCGGTGGCCCGCCCGGGGCCTTGTGGGCTCTTCTGCCGCGTCAGACCTTCAGCGGCCGGATCGACGTGGGCGCGTGGCCCGGCTCCGTCGCGATCTCCTCGAACTCCTTGACCGCGCTGATGTCGGCCGTGGGGCTCATCGAGATGTTGGTGACGCGCTCCAGGATCGCCTCGACGACGACCGGCACGCGGTGGTCCTCGGCGAGCTTCTTGGCCCGCTCCAGCGCCTCGCCCAGCTCGCTGGGGTCGGTGACCCGGATCGCCTTGCAGCCCAGGCCCTCGGCGACCTTGACGTGGTCGACGCCGTAGACGCCGAGCTCCGGGCTGTTCTGGTTCTCGAACTCCAGGTTGACCTGGAAGTTGATGTCGAGGCCGATCTGCGCCTGGCGGATCAGGCCCAGGTAGGCGTTGTTCACCAGGACGTGGACGTACGGGATGCGGTGCTGGGCACCGACCGCCAGCTCCTCGATCATGAACTGGAAGTCGTAGTCGCCGGAGAGGGCGACGACCTGGGTGTCCGGGTCGGCCTTGGCGACGCCGAGCGCGGCCGGGATGGTCCAGCCCAGCGGGCCCGCCTGGCCGCAGTTGATCCAGTGGCGCGGCTTGTAGACGTGCAGCATCTGGGCGCCGGCGATCTGCGAGAGACCGATCGTGGTGACATACCGGGTGTCCTTGCCGAACGCCTTGTTCATCTCCTCGTAGACGCGCTGCGGCTTCATGGGGATGTTGTCGAAGTGCGTCCGGCGCAGGAGGGTCTCCTTGCGCTCCAGGTGGGAGGCGACCCAGGCGGAGCGGTCGGGCAGCCGGCCGGCCGCCTTCAGCTCCTTGGCGACCTCGACGAACAGCTCCAGGGCGGCCTTGGCGTCGGAGGTGATCCCGTAGTCCGGCGCGAAGATCTTGCCGATCTGGGTCGGCTCGATGTCGACGTGGACGAACTTGCGGCCCTGGGTGTACACGTCCAGCTTGTAGCCGGTGTGACGGTTGGCCCAGCGGTTGCCGATGCCGAGGACGAAGTCCGACTCCAGGAACGTGGCGTTGCCGTAGCGGTGGCCCGTCTGCTGGCCGACCATGCCCGCGTTCAGGTCGTGGTCGTCCGGGATGGTGCCCCAGCCCATGAGGGTGGGCACGACGGGAGTGTTGGTGATCTCGGCGAACTCGACGAGCAGGTCGCTCGCGTCGGCGTTGATGATGCCGCCGCCCGCCACGATCAGCGGCCGCTCGGACTCCAGGAGGAAGCCGATCGCCTTCTCGATCTGGGCGCGGGTCGCGGCCGGCTTGTAGACCGGCAGCGGCTCGTACGTCTCCGGGTCGAAGTCGATCTCGGTCTGCTGGACGTCGATCGGCAGGTCGATGAGGACCGGACCGGGACGGCCCGAGCGCATCAGGTGGAAGGCCTGCTGGAAGACGCCGGGGACCTGAGCGGCCTCCAGGACCGTGACGGCCATCTTCGCGACCGGCTTGGCGATCGAGGAGATGTCGACGGCCTGGAAGTCCTCCTTGTGGATCAGGTGCGTGGGCGCCTGGCCCGTGATGCACAGGATCGGGATGGAGTCGCCGATCGCGGAGTACAGGCCGGTGATCATGTCGGTGCCGGCCGGGCCGGACGTGCCGATGCAGACACCGATGTTCCCCGGGTTCGCCCGGGTGTAGCCCTCGGCCATGTGCGAGGCGCCCTCGACGTGGCGGGCGAGCGTGTGGTCGATGCCACCGCTCTCCTTGAGCTCCTTGTAGAAGGGGTTGATGGCGGCACCGGGCACGCCGAACGCGTTGCTGACGCCCTCGCGCTTGAGGATCTCAACGGCCGCGCGGGCGGCGGTCATTCGAGCCATGAGTGCTCCCGACTCCTGCGGTGACTGGCGGTCACTGACTTGTCTGCTTGTTCTTCGGATGTCGGATTCGCGCTCCCGTCGCGCCCCGCGGCGAGCTCTGAAGTCCGTACTGCATTTCCGTATTGTGGAAACTAGCTTCTGCTATATGGAAGCAATGTAGAGGGGGGCCAGGAAGGCCGTCAAGGTGGATGATGAGACGCGAACGATCCGGAATCCTTCGGCCCACTAGGGGGTGTGATGGCCGAGCCCGTGCGCGTGCGCTGCCCGGCCTGCCCGCGCGAGCACACGTACGTGCCCACGGCGCTGCCGTGCGCGTGCGGTGCGCCGGTGGCCCCGCCGCTGGTGCGCGGCGCCGCCGCCGAGGAGGTCAGCGACCACACCTGGGACGACGACTGGGTCACCCTGCGGTGCCCGGTGTGCGGCCGCCGCGACCGCTGGCCGCGGCCCGAACTGGGCTGCGACTGCGGCGCCCTGCTGCGCCTGCCGGTCCAGGACGACCAGGCGCCGCCGCCCCAGCACATACCGCTGCCGCGGACGGCGACACCGCCGCGGCCCGCGTTCCAGCCCGTCGGCATCCGCACCGCGCGCGACGCGGTGACCGCCGTCGCGCTGTATCTGCGCTGGCTGGGCTACCCGGACGTGCGCCGCGCCGACCAGCGCCCGCCGTCCGGCATCGGGCTCGCCGCGCGCGGGCTCGTGGCCCAGCTGGAGCCCTCGGTCCGGCCCGCGACGGTGCGCGACGTGGAGTGCCTGTGGCTCCAGTCGATGACCGAGTCGGCGGCCTGCGTCTACTTCTCCCTCGCCGGTTACGTGGACGAGGCCCGCACCCGCGCGGACGAGCTGCTGGTCCCCCTGTTCGTGCTCGACCTGACCGGTGAGCCGCAGCCGGTGAACAGCCCGGCGGACGAGATGATCGCGGGCGGCTCCTAGGTCCCGGGACCGCGGACGATCACCTGTCGCATACTGACGCCATGATCATTCGTAGCGCCGAGGCGGCCGAACTGCCCCGCCTGCAAGAGCTGGAGAGGGCCGCGGGTGAGCTGTTCCGCCCGCTCGGCATGGACGCCGTCGCCGACGACGAGCCGCCCACCCTCGCCGAACTGGAGCGCTACCGCGCCGCGGGCCACGCCTGGGTGGCCGCCGACGCATCCGGCAGGGTGCTCGCGTACCTCGTCGGCGAGACGGTCGACGGTGCCTTCCACATCGAGCAGGTCACCGTCCACCCGGACACCGCCCGGCGCGGGGTCGGCCGGGCCCTGATCGCGCACGCCGCCGACCACGCCCACCGCAAGGGCCTGGCGGGGCTGACCCTGACCACCTTCACCGAGGTGCCGTGGAACGCCCCGTACTACGAGCGGCTGGGCTTCCGCCGCCTGACCGGCGCCGCGCTCACCCCGGGCCTGCGCCGGATCCGCGCGGCCGAGGCGGAGCACGGCCTGGACCGCTGGCCCCGGGTGTGCATGCGGCGCGACGGCTGAGCCACACGGCTCACTCCGGCCGGAACTCCTCGCGGAGTTCGACCTTGCGGACCTTGCCGCTGACCGTCATCGGGAACGCGTCGAGGAGCCGCAGCCGGCTCGGCACCTTGTAGTGCGCGAGCCGGTCGCGGCAGTACGCGCGCAGCTCGTCCAGGGTGAGGGGATCCGCCGGGTCCCGCAGGATCACGCAGGCCAGGACCTCTTCCCCGTACTTCTCGTGCGGCACCCCGACCACCTGGACGTCGGCGACCTTCGGGTGCCCGTACAGGAACTCCTCGATCTCGCGCGGGTAGATGTTCTCGCCGCCGCGGATGATCATGTCCTTGATGCGGCCGACGATCTGCGCGTACCCGTCCTCGCGCAGCACCGCGAGGTCCCCGGTGTGCATCCACCGTCCGGCGTCGACGACCTCGGCGGTCTTCTCCGGCTCTCCCCAGTAGCCGAGCATGACGCTGTAGCCGCGGGTGCACAGCTCGCCGGGTTCGCCGCGCGGCAGGGTGACGCCGGTGACCGGGTCGACGACCTTGACCTCGATGTGCGGCAGGACGCGGCCGACGGTGCCGGTGCGGCGCTCCAGGTCGTCGTCGCGGCGGGTCTGCAGCGAGACGGGCGAGGTCTCGGTCATGCCGTAGCAGATGGAGACCTCGGCCATGTGCATCTCGGCGACGACCCGCTTCATCACCTCGACGGGACAGGGCGAGCCCGCCATGATCCCGGTGCGCAGGCTGGACAGGTCGTAGCCGGCGAAGTCCGGCAGGTTCAGCTCGGCGATGAACATGGTCGGGACGCCGTACAGCGAGGTGCACCGCTCCTCCTGCACGGCCCGCAGCGTCGCCGCGGGCTCGAACGACGGGGCGGGGATGACGATGCAGGCGCCGTGCGAGGTGGCCCCCAGATTGCCCATCACCATCCCGAAGCAGTGGTAGAAGGGCACGGGCAGGCACACCCGGTCCTGCTCGCTGTAGCCGACCGTCTCACCCACCCAGAAGCCGTTGTTGAGGATGTTGTGGTGGGAGAGCGTGGCGCCCTTCGGGAAGCCGGTCGTGCCCGAGGTGTACTGGATGTTGACCGGGTCGTCGCAGGACAACTCGGCCGCACGCTGGGCCAGTTGTCCGGCCGTCACCGCCTGTGCGCCTCCGACGAGCGCGTCCCAGCTGTGGTCGCCGATGAAGACGCGCTCGCGCAGTTGCGGACACTCGGGCGCGACCCGGCGCACCAGCTCGCGGTAGTCGGTGCCCTTGTGCCCGGGTGACGCGATGAGCACGCTGACGCCCGACTGCCGCAGCACGTAGCCCAGTTCGTGCGCCCGGTAGGCCGGGTTGATGTTCACCATGATCGCGCCGATACGCGCGGTCGCGTACTGGACGAGCACCCACTCCGGGCAGTTGACCGCCCAGATGCCGACCCTGTCCCCCTTGGCGACGCCCCGCGCAAGCAGCCCGCGCGCCAACTCGTCGACGTCCGCGCCGAACCGGCCGTACGTCCAGCGGCGCCCGCTCGGCACGTCGACGAGTGCCTCGCGCTCGGGCCAGGCGTCGACGGCGCGCTGGAGGTTGGCGCCGATGGTGTCGCCGAGCAGGGGCGTCGCACTGGTGCCGTGCGCGTACGAGAGTGCGGTCGAGGGGGCGGTCACCGGCGGTCCTCCTTGGGTACTCGGCGGGCGGACCCCGCGCGGGTCCGCCCGGTGAGCAACTTAACCGGGCCCGCCACGAGTTCGTACCCCCTCGTCACCGGGCATTTCGGCGCGCTGCCCGGGCCGGTCCGCACGCGTGGAGCAGGCCGTCGGAGATCGTCTACGCTCGCCGGCATGGACACTTCCGCGGACATCCTCGCCGTGACCCGTCTCATCACCCAGTACGCGGAACTGGTCGACACCGGGGACTTCGCCGGCGTCGGCGCGCTGCTCGCCGACGCCGTGTTCATCGGCAGCGGCCCGCCCGTCGAGGGCGCCGAGGCCGTCGAGCGCATGCTCCGGGAGAGCGTGATCCTCTACGAGGACGGCACACCCCGCACCCACCACGTGACGACCAACATCGCCGTCGACGTGGACGACGCGCCCGGCACCGCTTCCGCCCGCTCCTACGTCACCGTCTTCCAGGAGCTGCCCGGACTGCCGTTGCAGCCCGTGGCCGCGGGCCGCTACCGCGACCGCTTCGCCCGGCGCCACGGGCGGTGGCGGTTCGTCGAACGCCGGGTGCACATCCACCTGGTGGGAGACGTGAGCCGCCACCTCCGCGGCTGACGAACGGCCGTACCCACGCGGTGCCTGCTAGGGTTTATGTGATCTGTTGTATGCGAACAGTCTGTGAGCGAGGAGTGGCAGTCGTGGCGGGTGACGACGACATCTCCGGGTGAGACCCGGTTCTGACAGGCCACCGGAGGGCGCTGAGAGAGCGCTGTGCCGGAGTGGCCGGTTGGTCGTACCCCTTTTTCCCACGCCGCCCAGGGCAGAGGTCTGTCTGCCCGCACTTCCGCGAGGTCACTTCCATGTCCGACGCCTCCATCGTCTGCTCGAACCTCTCCTTCGCCTGGCCCGACGACACCCCCGTCTTCCAGGACCTCTCCTTCACCGTCGCTCCGGGCCGCACCGGTCTGGTGGCCCCGAACGGCTCCGGCAAGAGCACCCTGCTCAAGCTGATCGCGGGCGAGCTGAAGCCCACGGCGGGCTCCGTCTCGGTCGACGGCACGCTCGGCCATCTCCCGCAGAACCTGCCGCTGACCGGCGGCCTCACGGTCTCCGAGGTGCTCGGGGTCGCCCCGATCGTCCGGGCCATCGACGCCGTCGAGTCGGGCGACGTCAGCGAGGAGCACTTCACCACCATCGGCGACGACTGGGACATCGAGGAGCGCACCCGTGCCCAGCTCGACCGGCTCGGTCTGGCCGGGCTCGCCCTGGACCGGAGCCTGAGCACGCTCAGCGGCGGCCAGATCGTCTCGCTGGGCCTCGCCGCCCAGCTGCTGAAGCGGCCCGACGTGCTGCTGCTCGACGAGCCGACCAACAACCTCGACCTCGAGGCACGGCACAAGCTCTACGACGTGCTGTCGGACTTCACCGGCTGTCTGCTGCTGGTCAGCCACGACCGGGCGCTGCTCGACCGCATGGAACGCATCGCCGAACTCGGCGGCGGTGAACTGCGCCTGTACGGCGGCAACTTCACCGAGTACGAGGAGGCGGTGCGCGCCGAGCAGGAGGTCGCCGAGAAGAACGTCCGCAACGCCGCGCAGGAACTCAAGCGCGAGAAGCGGGAGATGCAGCAGGCCCGCGAGCGCGCCGAGCGGCGACAGAGCAACGCGGCCAAGAACCTCAAGAGCGCCGGACTGCCCAAGATCTTCGCCGGGACCATGAAGCGCGGCGCGCAGGAGGCCGCCGGCCGGTCCGGCACGATGCACGCCTCCCGGGTCAGCGAGGCGAAGGCCCGCCTCGACGAGGCCGGGCGGGCCGTGCGCGACGAGCAGCGCCTCACCCTGGAGCTGCCGGACACCCAGGTGCCCGCCGGGCGGAACCTCTTCATCGGCGAGGGGCTCCAGGCCCGGCACGCCGGCCGGCCGGTGTTCGCCGACGGCGGCATCGACCTGACCGTGCGCGGCCCCGAGCGGATCGCGCTGACCGGGCCCAACGGCGCGGGCAAGAGCACGCTGCTGCGGATGATCACCGGCGACCTCGCCCCGGACAGCGGGGAGGCCAAGCGGGGCGACGGCCGGATCGCGTACCTGTCGCAGCGTCTCGATCTGCTGGACCCCGAGCTGACGGTGGCGGAGAACTTCGCGGCGTTCGCGCCCGAGCGGCCCGAGGCGGAGCGGATGAACCTGCTGGCCCGCTTCCTCTTCCGGGGCGCCCGTGCGCATCTGCCGGTCGGGGTGCTGTCCGGCGGCGAGCGGCTGCGCGCCACGCTGGCCTGTGTGCTGTGCGCGGAGCCCGCCCCGCACCTGCTGCTGCTCGACGAACCGACCAACAACCTCGACCTGGTCAGCGCGGGCCAGCTGGAGAGCGCGCTGAACTCCTACCAGGGCGCGTTCATGGTGGTCAGCCACGACGAGCGGTTCCTGACCGAGATCGGGGTGAACCGCTGGCTGCGCGTGGCCGACGGCACGCTCCAGGAGAGCGGCGGCCCCGAGGGGTGACCCGTCGGTGTGCTCCCGGGGCTCTGCCGAAAGGCAGAGCCCGCCCTCGGCCCTGAGGACCACAGCGGTGTGCCCTCGCGGCGTCAATACTGGAGTGCGTGCCCCCCATCAGCGGTTTCCGTCATCCCGTCCCCCTGGACGGCACCTCCTCGGTGCGACCGGGTCGCGGCCGGGTCCTCGCGGAGACCGCCGGTGCGGCCGCGGCCTCCCTGGTGCTCCTCTGGGGCGTCCTGAGCTTCTCCGAGCCTCCGCACCCGGGGTTCCAGCTCGGGGCGGTCCTGCTCGCGGCGGCACTCTTCGGCCTGCGCCGGCGGCTGCCCCTGACCGTGCTGATGGCTCTCGCCGTGCTGGCCGGGGCCGCCCCGGTCACCGGGCCGGTGACCGCGGCGGCCGCGTACACCGTGGCCCTGGACACGGTGCGCTCCCGCGACCGGACGCGGGCCCTCGCCGGCGGGAGCCTGCTCGTGGTGGCGACCGCGACCGCCACCGCCTCCGCCCTCGGCACCGGCCGTGCCTCCCACGGACCTGCTCAGGGGCTGGTGCTGGCGGTCACCGCCGTCGTCGTGCCCGGACTGATCGGGACGGTCGCCGGGCAGCAGGCGCGACTGCTGCGGGCCATGCGCGAGCGGGGCGACGCGGCCGAACGGGCCCGGCGCTCCGCGGACGGCGAGGCCCGTGCCCGTGAGCGGTCCCGGATCGCGGCCGAGATGCACGATCTCCTGGGCCACCGGCTCAGCCTGATCTCGCTGCACGCGGGCGGGCTCGAAATGGCTCTGGGACGGTCCGCGCCGGAGCTGCGCGACGAGGCCGTCCTAGTCCGCCGCACCACCCGCGACGCGATGCGCGAGCTGCGTCAGGCACTCGGCGTCCTCGGCCCGCTCGGCCGGGACACCGGCCCGGACGCGCTGACCGACGCCACCGGTACCCGCGCCGGCCTCGCGACGCTGGTGGCGGCGTCCCGGGACGGCGGCGTACGCGTGGACCTGGAGTGGACGGGCCCCGATCTCGACGGGTGCCCCGCGGCCGTACGCCGGGCCGTGCACCGGGTGGTCCGGGAAGCACTCACCAACGTGCACCGTTACGCGCCGGACTCCTCCGTCACCGTGCGGGTCGCGCACGAGGACGGGACGGTGCGGGTGACCGTCCGCAACGGCGCCCCGGCCACGGCCCCGGACGCACCGGCCGGGCTCGGTACCGGACGAGGTCTGACCGGGTTGCGCGAGCGGGTCGGGCTGCTGGGCGGCGTACTGGAGGCGGGCCGGCTGCCGTCCGGCGGGTTCCAGGTGCGCGCGACCGTCCCGGCGACACCGGACGGGACCGTCTCGGCGACCTCGGACGAGACCGCGCCGGACACGGCCGACACCGGTACGGACACGGCGTCCGCCGCCGTGGACGGTCCGGCGGCGCTCGCCCGCACTCCGCGACGGACCGGGCGCCGGGTCCTCGCCCTTGGCGCGGCGGCCCTGTGGGTGACGATGGCCGCCGGAATCGTCATGGTGTACGGCCTGCCGCGCGGCGTGACCCCGCCGCCCGTACCGCGCCTGGGCATGACCTACGGGCAGCTGAAGGGCGTCTACGACGACCCGGGCACACGGGCCGCGGCCACCGGACACGAACCGTCGCGTCCCGCGGGGGCGGCCGGCTGCGTGTACCGCCACGGAAGTCTGGAGGGTCCGCGGGACGTGCTGCGGATCGACCGCTACTGCTTCGACGGGGCCCGCCGTCTCATCGCCATCGACCATTTCACCGTGCCGTCCGTGACGGACCGTCCGCCCTGGGAGGCCCCGTGAGCGGCAGCGCGCCCGCGATCCGTGTCCTGCTCGCCGACGACGAGGCGATGATCCGGCACGGCGTACGCCTGATCCTCAAGCACAGCGACGGCATCGAGGTGGTCGCCGAGGCCCCGGACGGGGTCCGCGCGGTCGCGGAGGCCGCCGAGCACCGGCCGGACGTGGTGCTGCTGGACATCCGGATGCCCGGCGGCGACGGACTGGCCGCGATCCGGTCCCTGCTGGCCCTGGATCCGGCGCCGCGGGTGGTCATGCTGACGACCTTCGGCGACGAGCCGAACGTGCTGCGTGCGCTGCGCGACGGCGCCTGCGGCTTCATCCTCAAGGACGAGGGACCGCAGGAGCTGATCAGCGCGCTCCGGGCGGCCGCCGCCGGGGACGCGGTGCTCTCCCCCGGTGTCACCGGATCCGTGATCGCCCGCATGCTGCGCGGCGTCTCCCCCGCGCTCGGCCACCCGGATTCCGAGGACGAACGGATCGCCCGGCTCACCGCGCGCGAACGGCAGGTCCTGGCGATGCTCGGCGAAGGCCTGTCGAACCAGGACCTCGCCGAGCGCCTGGGCATCGGCGTCGGCACGGTGAAGACGCATGTGAGAGCGGTCCTGGAGAAGACCGGTTCCGCCAGCCGCGTGCAGGCGGCGCTGCTCGCTCATCGGGCGGACCTGCGCCCCTGACGCCTGCGTTCCCGTCGCCGTCGGCGGAGTCTGCCGAAAGGCAGGGAGACGGCCCTCCTCTCTCTCCTTCTGAAGAGCTCGACTACCGCCTCTGGGGCGATGTTTACGCAGGTGGAAGCCTTGAGGATGGGGATGTTCCGGTTCGCCCCGCGTCGTGCGAGCGGCCTACGTCCCCCTTCGGAGTTCCCATGTCACCCATGCTCACCGTCCCCGCCGGGGAACCGGCCGCCCGCGCCACCGACCTCACGAAGGTGTACGGGAAGGGCGACACCCGGGTCACCGCCCTCGACGCGGTGTCCGTGGACTTCGCGCGCGGCCGGTTCACCGCCGTGATGGGCCCGTCCGGCTCGGGCAAGTCGACGCTGATGCACTGCATGGCGGGGCTGGACTCCCTCAGTTCGGGCTCGGCGCGCATCGGCGGCGTGGAACTCGCCTCGCTGACCGACCGCGAACTCACCGCGCTGCGCCGGGAGAAGGTCGGCTTCGTGTTCCAGGGCTTCAACCTGCTGCCCACCCAGACGGCGCTGGAGAACATGACGCTGCCCCTGCGTCTGGCGGGCCGGAAGCCGGATGCCGCGTGGCTCGACACGGTGGTGGCGACCGTCGGACTCGCCGACCGGCTCGCCCACCGGCCGGCCCAGTTGTCCGGCGGCCAGCAGCAGCGCGTCGCGGTCGCCCGCGCCCTGGTGTCCCGCCCGGACATCGTGTTCGCCGACGAGCCCACCGGCAACCTCGACTCCCGCTCGGGCGCGGAAGTGCTGGGCTTCCTGCGGGACTCCGTACGGGACTTGGGCCAGACCGTCGTGATGGTCACCCACGACCCGGTCGCCGCCGCCCACGCCGATCGCGTGGTGTTCCTGTCCGACGGACGTCTCGTGGACGAGCTGCACGAGCCCGGCGCCGACGCGGTGCTCGACCGGATGCTCGCCTTCGAGACGCCGGCCGCACCCACGCACTGACGCGCGCGGAGCAGGCACCCGCCCGGGCCGGCCACCGGCGACGGCGCCCCCTCCTTCACTCCGCTCCCCCGCATCCCTCTTCTCCCGAAAGCCCACCATGCTGCGAACAGCGCTGCGCAACGTCCTCGCGCACAAGGCACGCCTGGCCATGACCGTCCTCGCGGTCTGTCTCGGTGTCGCGTTCATCTCCGGTTCTCTCGTCTTCGCCGACTCCACCACGGCCGCCCACCGCGCCGCCGTCTCCCAGGACTTCCACGACCTCGACGTGACCGTCACCCCGGCGGCGGAACCGGGCGCCACCGTCCGGGAACAGTACGGTGCCCTCGACGACACCCTGGTGCGCGAGCTGGCCGCCGTCGACGGCGTCGCCTCCGTCCGCCCGGACGCGAGCGGCTCGGTCACGCTCGCCGCGAAGGACGGCACGCCCCTGCGGGCCGACGACATGATGGGCAGGTTCGGCGCCGCCTACGTCCCCCGTGCGGACGGCACGGACCCGCGCTACCCGCTGACGGCCGGCCGCGCACCCGCCGACAGCCGTGAAGTGGCCCTGGACCGGGGCACGGCGAAGGCCGCCGGATACTCCCTCGGCGACACCGTCACCCTCGCCGTCGACGGGCCCGTCCTCAGGAAGCGCCTGGTGGGACTGGTGTCCACCACGGACAGCCGGGTCAACGCCGGAGGCACCCTCGCCGTGTTCGACAAGGCCACCGCGCAGAGGATGTTCGCCGTCCCCGGCCACTACAGCGGCATCGACCTGACCGCCGCGCCGGGCACCGACCAGTTCCGGCTCCGGGACCGGGTCGGCGCGCTGCTGCCCGCCGGCCGCGCCGAGGCCGTCACCGCGTCCGCCCAGGCCGACCAGCAGGCCGTGTTCGTCGCGGCCAGGACCAGCAGCTACGAGCGTCTTCCGCTGCTCTTCGCCGTGGTCTCCCTGTTCATCGGCTCGTTCCTGATCGTCAACACCTTCACGATGCTGGTGTCCCGCAGGATCCACGAGATCGCACTGCTCCGGGCCATCGGTGCCACCCGTCGCCAGGTCGTCGGCTCGGTCCTCGCCGAAGCGGCCCTGGTCGGACTGGTCGCCTCCGCCCTCGGTTTCGTCCTCGGCCTGGGCGTCGCCGAGCTGCTGCCCAGTCTGCTGGACACCTCCGACGACCTCATGCCCGACGGCCCGCTGGTCATCGGCGCGACACCGGTCCTCGCCGCGCTCGCCGTGGGTGTCGGCGTGACCGTGGCCGCCGCCTGGCTGCCGGCCCGGCGCGCCGCCCGGATCGCGCCGGTCGAGGCGATGCGCAGCGCCCGACAGCCGCCCTCCGCCACGGTGTCCCGGATCCGCTGCGTCGTCGGCGTGGTCCTGCTCGCCGCGGGTGCGGGCCTGCTGTTGTCCCTCGACGACGCGACCAGCGCCAGTGACGAGAACGTGCAGGACGCGCTGTTCGGCGGCGGCCTCCTCGTCCTGGGGCTCCTCGTCCTCGCACCGCTGCTCGCGGCTCCGGTGATCCGCCTGCTCGGCCGTCCGCTCGCCCCCTTCGGCGCGGTCGGCGACCTGGCCCGGCAGAACACGCTGCGCGACCCGCGGCGCACCGCCGCCACCGCGGCCGCCCTCATGATCAGCACGGCGCTGGTCGCCTCGCTCGCGGTCATCGACCAGTCCTCGAACAAGGCCCTGGACGCCCAGGCGGCCGCCGGGCTGAGCGCCGACTACGTGATCAGCACCCACAGCAGCGGTGCCGCGGTCGATTCCGCCGCCGTCGAGCGGCTCGCCGCCCTGCCCGGCGTGCGGACCGTGTCCGCCGTCGCGGACTCCAGCCTGGCCTACGGCTCCGTCGCGAACATCTCGGGCGTCGACCCCGGCACCGTGGACGACGTGCTGAACCTGCGCTTCCTGAGCGGTTCCCTGAAGGACCTCGGCCCCGGCCGGATCGCGGTGTCCGAAAGCTTCGCCCACGAGCAGCGGATCACCACCGGCCGGCAGATCCGGACGCACATCGGCCCCGGCACGGACGACAACGACCGGCCGTACACCGTCGTCGGCGTCTATCGGGACAACCCCACCGCCCAGGACGTCCTCGGCGACCGCGCGGACGTCCAGAAGGGGGCGCTGCTCCGCGATTCCGTGCAGCGCGTCCTGGTGCGCACCACCGGCGACGCCGTCTCCGGCGCCCTGGAGAAGAGGCTGCGCGCCGCCGTCGGCCACAGCCCGTTGCTGAAGGTCCAGAGCCGCGACCAGCTCGTCCGGGAACAGGCCGGCACCGCCGGGAGCCTGATGGCCATGGTCTTCGGTCTGCTCGCCGTCGGCGTCCTGATCTCCGCCCTCGGCATGGTCAACACCCTCGCCATGTCGGTCACCGAACGCACCCGCGAGATCGGCGTGCTGCGCGCCATCGGGACGGACCGCTCGGACATCCGCCGCATGATCCGTCTCGAATCCCTCTGCATCGCGGCCTTCGGCACCCTGCTCGGGCTGGCCGGTGGCCTGTTCGGAGCGTGGAGGATCAGCGGTCTGCTCAACGGCGCGATCCCTCAGTACTCCTTCTCCCCGCCCTGGGCCTCGCTCGCGGTCATCACCCTCGTGTCCCTCGCGGTCGGCACGATCGCGTCCGCGCTCCCGGCCCGCCGGGCGGCCGCGCTCAGTCCGCTCCAGGCGGTCGCCCAGGCGTAGCGGGGCGCGCTGCCCCGTCCGTCCCGCGTTCCGCGCGCGCCCGGAACTCGTCCCGGAATCCCACCGCGAGCGCCAGGACCACGGCCGCCAGGGCGAACGCCACGGTGAGGGTGTTCAACCAGGTGTAGGGGCCGGCGCCCGCGATCTCGCTCCCGTCGTCCAGGAGGCAGCGGAAGCCGAGCGGCAGGTAGGACGGTTCGTGTCCGGTGAGGTGGGCCGACGCGGCGGGGGCGAGCGAACGGCAGGGCTCGGCCGGGGCCGAGCCCGCGCCGGACTCCGCCTCGTGGGCGTCCCACTGGACCGCGCCGAGCCCCACCACGTACACGAGCAGGGCCGCTGCCGCCGCCATGGCGGCACACCAGAGCATCAGGTCCCTGGCCCAGTCCGGGCGGCGGCCGGGCAGCACGACCGAGACCAGCTTGATCAGCACGGCGACGGCCCAGACCGGGACGGCGAGCAGAGCGCCGTACATCAACAGAACGAACATGCCTGCGCCACCGCCGCCTTCGAACGTTCCCCGGCCCTGTACGACGGCTTCGCCGTCCCGTACGAGACGCCGGGACGCGCTCCCCGGTTCCCGCGCGACCCGAACCGGGTCGAGGTCAAGCTCCCCGACACCGTCCCCGTCATCGTCTGACGGACGGAGTCCGGCGGGCCCGCGGTCGGTGACCGCGGGCCCGCTCGTCCGTGCGCTGCGCCTGTTCCCTTGCCGGTTACTTCCCGAGGGTGAAGGTGTCGACGTCGAAGAGTGAGCCCGCTCCCCCGCTGAACGTCAGGAACGTCGGCCCGGTCGGCGTGCCTGTCAGCGTCGTCGACACCGTCGTGAAGGTCTCCCAGCCGCCGGTGTTGGGGACGGCCACCGATCCCACGACCGGACCGGTCGCGGAGCCCGAGCGGATCTGGAGGGTGCCGCCCGCTCCGGCCGAGGAGACCCGCGCCGAGAAGGTGCGGGCCCCGTCGAGCGAAGCCTGTCCGTAGCCCGCCCAGTCGCCGTTCTCGATGTAGCCGAGCGTCCTTCCGCCGCTCGCCGGGCCGTGGTCGGCGACCTGGACGCCCTGCGAGGACGTGTACGCCTCACCCTCGTAGGTCGTGCTGGGGGGCGTGCTCCCCAGCTCCTTGATCCGGATGTTGCGGAAGGAGATGTCGTCGCCGGCGGCGTGGTTCTGGATGCCGATGTATCCCTGTTGAAGGGAGCGGACCGGGTCCGTGTTGGTGAAGTCGTTGATCCTGACTCCGTTGAGGAAGACCTGGAGCCGCTCCCCCTCCACGCGGATCTCGTACGTGTTCCAGCTCCCCGGCGGGTTCAGCGCACCGTCCCGGGCCGCGATGTCGGCGGACCGGAAACCGTAGACCGATCCGGTGGTGCGGTCGGCGCTGTCGGTGGCGTCGATCTGGATCTCGTACCCCTGCTGGACCGCCGAGTTGGGGTCGCCGGAGGCCGGGAAGCCCACGAAGACACCGGAGTTGTCGTCGCCCGGCATCCGCCAGTCCAGCTTGAGCGAGTACGACGTGAACTGCTTCGCCTGGTACCAGTACAGGCCCATGCCGCCCTGCGACGACAGGGTCGCGTCGGCGGAGGTGAACCCGCCGGGGCCGGCCTGGGACCAGCCCGCGGTGGAGCCGTCGTACAGGGGTGTGTACCCGGTCTCGGGACGGCAGTCGGCCTTGGCGTACCCGGCCGCGTACCGGATGCCGCCGAGCAGCAGCGTGCGGAAGGCGGGGTCCGCGTACGACTCCTGGGTGTGGCCGAGCCCGGTGTAGAAGGAGCGGCCGGTTCCCTGCGGATGGCACCACGTGATGGGGTGGTCGCCCGCCATCTCGCCGCCGGAGTAGCTGCTTTCGTCGAGACTCTGCAGGACGTGGGCGGTGGAGCGCGGGTTGGTGCGGTAGTTGTACCACTCGTCGGTGCGGCTCCAGGTGCGGCCCAGGTGCGCGGTGGCGGCGTGCGCCCGGTCCTCGGTCTTCACCGTGGCCTGCTGGATGGCGGGATGGGACTTGAACCAGGCGCCGGCCAGCTGCTGGTAGTAGGGCCAGTCGTACTCGGTGTCGGCGGCCGCGTGGACGCCGAGGAATCCGCCGCCGCCGTCGACGTAGCCCTGGAGCGCCGTCTGCTGGGCGGAGTTGAGGACGTCGCCGGTGGTGGAGAGGAAGACGACGGCCTTGAACCCCGACAGGTTGGCGGTGGTGAACGCGCCCGCGTCCTCGGTGGCGGTGACCGTGAAGTTGTTGGCCGCTCCCAGGTCGCGCAGGGCCTGGGTCCCGGCCGGTATGGAGTCGTGCCGGAAGCCGGCGGTCTTGCTGAAGACCAGCACCCGGTAGGCGGGATCGGCCGCCCTGGCCTGCTGGGCGGGGCTCAGGAGCGAGCCCGCGACGCCCAGGGCGAGGGCGACGGCCGCGACGGCGGCCCGTGGTCGTGCGCGGAGCCGGTGGAACATCACTGTCTCCCTTCGTCGTGGGTCACTTGGTGAGGGTGAGCGTGTCGATGTCGAAGAGCGAGCCGGATCCTCCGGTGAACGTGAGGAACAGCGCTCCGGAACTCGTGGTCCCCGTCAGCGCCGTGGAGACCGTGGCGAAGGTCTCCCAGCCGCCGGTGTTGGCGACGGCGACCGAACCGAGCACGGGGCCGGTCGCGGAGCCGGACCGGATCTGGATCGTGCCTCCGGCCCCGGCCGAGGAGACCTTCGCGGAGAAGGTCTTGGTCCCTGCGGTCGGTACGGAGGCGTAGCCGGCCCAGTCGCCGTTCTCGATGTAGCCGAGCGTCTTGCCGCCGCTGGCCGGGGCGTGGTCGGCGATCTGGACGCCCTGCGAGGAGGAGTACGACTCGCCCTCGACGGTCTGGCCCGCGCTCGCGGTGGTGAAGGTGAAGGCGTCGAGGTCGAAGAGGTTGCCCTGGCCCGTCGGTCCCTTGAAGACGAGGAACAGCTCGGTGGTGCCGGCCGGCGCTCCGCTCAGGTTCGCGCTGACGTCGGCGAAGTTCTCCCAGCCGCCGGTCGGTGCGACGGTCGCGCTGCCGAGCAGGGTGCCCGTCGCCGAGCCCGCGCGGACCTCGAGGGTTCCGCCCGCGCCGCCGGAGGAGACCCGCGCGGTGATCCTGCTCGCGTTGGCGAGCACGTACGGCTTGAAGGAGATCCAGTCGCCGTTGTCGGTGTAGCCGACGGTGTTCCCGCCCTCCGCGGTGCCGTGCGGCGCGATCTGCACGCCGGACTGGGCGGAGAAGTGCTCGCCCTGGCGGTGGCGCGGCTGGAGGACGCGGGTGCTGTGCGTGGTCAGGCCCGCGGCGTCGGTGTACTCGGCGTCGAAGACCCCGTAGATGTTGGCGGCGCTGTCGTGCTCACCGTCGGTCGGCACGGCGATGCTGCCGGTGCAGCCCGTGGCCTGGGTGATCTGGTGGCGGTGCTCGTCGTGTCCGAGGAGGTAGGTGACCTTGACCTTGGAGCAGTCGACGGTGCCGTCCTCGGGATCGCTCACGGCGACCCGGAAGGGCACGGTGTCACCGAAGGAGAACAGCGCGCCGTCCCCCGGTGTCTGGAGCGTGACGGTCGGCGCGGTGTTACCGGAGGTCACCACGAGGCTGGCCGTGCCGGTGAGTCCTTCCGGGTCCCGCACGGTGAGCGTGGGACGGAAGGTGCCCTTGGTGGTGTACGTGTGGCTGGGGTTGGCCGCGGTGGAGCTGGTTCCGTCGCCGAAGTCCCACGCGTAGGTCAGGGCCTTGCCCTCCGGGTCGGAGCTGCCCGCCGAGGAGAACGCGACGGTGAGCGGGACGGCACCGGAGACCTTGTCGGCCGCCGCCTTGGCGATCGGATTGCGGTTGCTGCCGGCCAGGTACTCGATGCGGTAGAGGGCCTGGTTGTTGGCGCCGGTGCCGTAGTCGAGCACGTAGAGCGCGCCGTCGGGGCCGAAGGCCTGGTCCATGACCTGGGTGCCGGTCCAGGGGAAGTTCTCGATCGTGCCGGGTGATCCGTCGGCCTTGACCTCGATCGCCTTGATCCACTTGCGGCCGTACTCGCCCGCGAAGAACTTCCCGTCGAGCGACTGCGGGAACTTCACGGCGGAGTTGAGGTTCGCGTCGTACCGGTAGACGGGTCCGCCCATCGGCGACTCGGAGCCGCTGCCGAACTCGGGCGGCGACCCGGCGTCGCCCGCGTACCTGATCCAGGCGGGCTTGGCGGCGGGCAGCGTGGCCTGTCCGGTGTTGCGGAAGGAGTTGTTGGCCGGGCCGCTCGCGCAGGCGTACTTGCCCGCGGACGGGCCGCTGGGGAACGTGTACTCGCCGTACGTCTCGCTGGCCGTGTTCGTGCCCGTGCAGTACGGCCATCCGTAGTTGCCCGGGGCGGTGATCCGGTTGAACTCGACCTGCCCGCTGGGGCCGCGGGTGGCGTCGGTGGCGCCGGCGTCGGGGCCGTAGTCGCCGAGGTAGACGGTGCCGGTGGCCTTGTCGACGGACATCCGGAACGGGTTGCGGAAGCCCATCGCGTAGATCTCGGGGCGCGTCTTCGCGGTGCCCGGCGCGAAGAGGTTGCCGGAGGGGACGGTGTAGCCGCCGGCCGCCGTGGGCTTGATGCGCAGGACCTTGCCGCGCAGGTCGTTGGTGTTGCCCGAGCTGCGCTGGGCGTCGAACTGCGGGTTGCGGTCGGTGCGTTCGTCGATGGGCGCGTACCCGGCCGAGTCGAACGGGTTGGTGTCGTCGCCGGTCGTCAGGTACAGGTTCCCGGCGGCGTCGAAGTCGATGTCGCCGCCCACGTGACAGCACTGGCCCCGGTCGTTGTCGACCTCCAGGAGGACCTTCTCGCTGGCCATGTCGAGGGTGCCGTCGGTCTTCAGCGTGAAGCGGGAGAGGTTCAGGTGCCCCTTCCAGGCCGCGAAGTCGGCGGCGGTGCCGGTGGTCGGCGCGTCCCCGGCCGGGGTGCTGAGCTTGGGCGAGTAGTACAGGTAGAGGTAGCGGTTCGAGGCGAAGCCGGGGTCGGCCGCCACGCCCTGGAGCCCCTCCTCGTCGTGGGTGTACACGTCGAGCTTCCCGGCGGTCTTGGTGTTGCCCGCCGCGTCCGTGTACCGCAGCGTGCCGTCGCGGGCCGTGTGGACGACGGCGCGGTCGGGCAGCACCGCGAGGGACATCGCCTCACCCAGTTCGGCCGCGCCGACGGCGAGCTGGACCTGCTGGTAGTCGCCCGCGGGGATGGCGGCGGGTGCAGCCGCGACGTCGGGGCGGGCCGCGGGCTGGGCGACCGCGGGACCGGCCAGGCTGCCGCCTCCCGCCACCAGCCCGAGTGCGAGGAACCAGCGGAGCAGTGCGCGTCGGGGGCGCGTACGTCCGGGGCGCGTACGTCCGAGGTCGGTACCTCTGAGATCAGTACCTCTGAGGCCGGTGCGTCTGAGGCCGGTGCGTCTCAGGTGCGTACGTCTGGGGCTTGCGGACATGAGCTTCCTTCCTGACCGTGCGGGGATACGCACCTGAAGAAGGCATGACAATGTCAACTCCGGGCGCGTGCGGGAGGAATGCCTCTCAGGGGGTGACGAGCTGTCATTCCCGGGAGGAGGTGCCGATCCGTGCGGAGGATCTCGGGGCGATGCAGTCCGTGCGAATTTCGCATGCTGGCAACGCCCTCCTAGTTTGTCAAGGGACAACACAAATGCCCGTGCGGGACGCCGAATACGTGCATCGACCAGCTACGGGCGCTTGCGTGCGGCACGAGTGCGGGCGCCTGCTGAGCGCGCGCAGGAGAGAGGACTGTTTCTCGCGGTCCCGTTCCCCGCGCGCGTACGCCGGCGCGTCGTGGGAACTCGTCACAAGCGGCTCTCCGTCCTCAGCCCTTGCGCGGAGAGCCGCTCAGCCGGGGTGTTGAAGCTCACCCACCCGTCCTGAAATACCGGGGCCGCCGTCCAGCCGCCGTGACGTGCTGGACGGCGGCTCGGGTCATGGTGTCGCCCGGCGCGACCCCGGGTCAGTTGACGCCGCGCTCCCGCCCCGCCCAGTACGGCTCGCGCAGCTTGAACTTCTGGATCTTGCCGGTGGCCGTGCGCGGGATGGCGTCCCGGAACTCCACGGTCGTGGGCGCCTTGTATCCCGCCACCCGCTCCTTGCAGTACGCGATGATCTCGGCCTCGGTCACCGTCGCGCCGTCCACGAGCACCACCAGGGCCTTGATGGTCTCGCCCCACTTGGGGTCCGGCACGCCGATGACCGCGACCTCGGCCACCTCGGGGTGGCTGAAGACGGTGTCCTCGACCTCGATCGACGACACGTTCTCCCCGCCGGTGATGATGACGTCCTTCTTGCGGTCCGAGATCGTCAGATGGCCGTCCGCCGGGTCGATGGTGCCGCCGTCCCCGGTGTGGAACCAGTCGTCCTCCAGGGCCGCGGCGGTCTCCTCCGGCTTCTCCCAGTAGCCGTCGAGCACGACGTTCGACCGGGCCAGCACCTCGCCGGAGTCGGCGACGCGCAGCTTCACGCCCAGCGCGGGCACACCGGCCCGCGACTGGCGCCGGGCCCGCTCCTCGGCGGGCAACAGGGACTCCTCCGGCCGCGCGCGGTTGAACGTCAGCACCGGGGACGTCTCGGTGAGACCGTAGATCTGCGTGAACTCCCAGCCCAGCTCCTGCTCCACCCGCTGGATCATGCGGCTCGGCGGCGGGGCGCCCGCGCACACGATCCGCACCCGGTCGCGTCCGGGGATCGCGCCGTCCCAGCCGGCCGCCGCGTCGAGGACCGCGTTCCACACCGCGGGCGCGCCGCACATCAGCGTCACCCCGTGCTCGTCCACGCGCCGCAGGATCTCGGTCCCGTCGACCTTGCGGAGCACGACCTGCTTCATGCCGAGCCCGGCGGCGACGAACGGCATGCCCCAGCCGTTGCAGTGGAACATCGGCAGGGTGTGCATGTACACGTCCTGCTCCCAGGCCCGGGTGTGCAGGCCGAAGGTCAGGCCGTTCACCCAGATGTTGCGGTGGGTGAGCTGGACGCCCTTGGGGCGCGCGGTCGTTCCCGACGTGTAGTTGATGGTGGCGGTGGCGTCCTCGTCGGGGGCCGACCAGGGGCGCGGCTCCACTCCGAAGCGCATCAGCTCGGTCTCGGTCTGCTCGCCGAGGACGAACCGGTGGGCCGCCTCGGCCTTCGCGCTGATCTCCTCCACCTCGGGGTCGACGAGCAGCACCGACGCGCCGCTCTGCCGCACCACGTACTCGATCTCCTCGGCCTTCAGCCGGAAGTTGACCGGTACGGCGATCCGGCCGCTCATCGGCACCGCGAACAGCAGTTCCAGGAGGCGGGACGAGTTGTGGCTGAGCACGGCGACGCGCTCGCCCTCGCCGACACCGAGCGCGTCCAGACCCGCCTGCCACGCCCGTACCCGCTCACCGAGCCGTCCGTACGTCGATGTCGGCACGGGCGCGCTCGGCTGGTCGGGTTCGTCGATCACCCCGGGACTCCGGGCGAAGCCCAGCTCGGCCCGGTCCAAGAAGTCGCTGATCGTCATCGGAACACGCATCGTTCTCTCCCGCTCCCTGGGTGTCCGCGGCGCCGCGGACCCGGCCCTTGCCGACCGTGTCTGACATCGTGTAGTCCGTGACGCGGATCTCACCACCCCCGAACGGGGGTGAACAGAGCACAGCAGGGAGATCGAGGGTGAGCGCGGACATCTCCGAGGACGTGGAGCTGCGGACGGCGCTGGTGCGGCTGCGCCGGGGCACCGAGCTGCCGGTCGCGTTCGGCGGGCTGACAGCGGGCCCGGGACACGTGCGCATCGGCGAGCTGAGCGGCGCGGCGACCCACTCGCTGCGCGGTCTCGCGGTGGCCACGGGCAACGGGCTCGGCGGCAAGGCCCTCTCCCTGGCCCGGGCCTGCGCCGTCACGGACTACCCCGACTCGCGGCACATCAGCCACGAGTACGACACCGCCGTCGCGGCCGAGGGCCTGCGCTCGGTCCTCGCGGTGCCCGTCGTCGTACGGCGCCGGGTGCGGGGCGTGCTGTACGGGGCGCTGCGCACCGCCCAGCCGCTGGGCGACCGGGTGCTGACCGCGGCGCTCGCGGCGGCCCGTGACGTGGAGCAGGCGCTGGTGGTGCGCGACGAGGCGCACGAGCTGCTGTCCGCGGCGACCGCACCGGCGACCGAGGGAACCGGCGCGTGGGAGGAGGTCCGCGAGGCGCACGGTGCGCTGCGCGCGCTCGCCCCGAGGATCGTCGATCCGGCCCTGCGGGCCGAACTCCTCGCGGTGTGCGGCCGGTTGGCGTCCGCCGGGGCGCCGCCGGAGCGGGAGACGGCTCTGACGCTCGCGCCCCGCGAGGTCGATGTGCTGGCGTGTGTGGCGGCGGGCGCGACGAACGCGGTGGCCGCCGAGCGGCTCGGCCTGCGCCCCGAGACCGTCAAGGGGTATCTGCGTTCGGCGATGCGCAGGCTGGGGGCGCACACCCGGGGTGAGGCGGTGGCGCAGGCGCGGCGGGCGGGGCTGCTGCCGTAGTCAGCCGTCGCGGTCGGCGGGGCCCGGTCCGGCCCGATTGTCGGTGCCGTGGTCTTCAATGGCGTACGAGGGGATGGTGGGATGGCGTCCCGGAGCCGGCGTGGACGGATGGGGGTGGGCGTGTGGTGTCGACGGACAGGTGTCTGGCGTTCGCGGCGATGTCGCTGCTGGTGATCGTGATCCCGGGGCCGAGCGTGCTGTTCGTGATCGGGCGGGCGCTCGCGCACGGCAGACGCACGGCGGTGGCAACGGCGCTGGGCAATCTCGTCGGCTCGTATCTGCTGGTGGTGGCGGTGGCCCTCGGCGTCGGTTCGCTGGTGGAGCGGTCTGCGGCGCTGTTCGTGGCGGTGAAGCTCGCGGGCGCGGCGTATCTGGTCTACCTGGGCGTCCAGGCGTTCCGGCACCGGCACGCCATGAAGGTGGCGGACCTGCGCGGCCCGGCGGGTCCCGCGAAGGGCACCGGACGGACGGTGGCCGACGGGATTCTGGTGGGCGTCACCAATCCGAAGGGGATCGTGTTCTTCGCGGCGGTGCTCCCGCAGTTCGTGAACCACGACGCGGGGCACGTGCCGCTCCAGATGCTGCTGCTCGGCCTGATACCGATCGGCATCGGCCTGGTCACGGACACGCTGTGGGGGCTGACGGCGTCGGCGGCGCGCGACTGGTTCGCGCGCTCGGACCGTCGTCTGTCGATGATCGGCGGGACGGGTGGTTTCGCGCTGATAGGTCTCGGGGTGACGGTGGCGGCGACGGGCCGCGCCGACTGAGTGCTTCGGCGCCTGCGGCTCAGGTGCGGACGGTGCCGAAGTCGACGGTGACCGGGCCGGGTGCCTCCAGGACGGCGGCGGTGCGCTCCGCCTCGGCGACGAGTTCCTCGCGCTGGGCGCGGGTGAGCGGGCGGAAGGGTTCGAGGGTGAGCACGCTGCCCGTGCCGTCGCCGGTGGCTCTCTTCGGCTCCTTCAGGGTCCAAAGGCCGGCGAGCATCCCGTCGACGAGGAAGGTCAAGTAGGCGGTGTTCACCTGCCAGTTGCGGCCCCGGTCGGCCTCGTCGATGACGCGGGTGCGGTCGGCGTGCGAGAGGAGGAGGTTGTCGAACTCGGCGAGCAGCCGGGGCGGTGCCGGGGTGTCCTCGTCGGGGCGCGGGGCGTCGGGCAGGTCGAAGAGCTCCACGCCGTGCTCGTCGCGGAACGTCACCAGCTCGGGCCGCAGCCGATCGAAGGCCTCCTTGGTGCGGGTGAGGCCGGCCCACTGCTGGAAGTCCTTCACGGAGGCGGGTCCGAAAGCGCCGAGGTAGCGCAGGATCGTGGCGTCGGGGGCGGGGGTGGCCGCGGTGGGCAGGTCGAACCAGTGCTCGGCGGTGGTCAGGCGCACGCCGCCGCTGCGCCGCCACAGGCCGCGCGGGGTGACCTGGACGAGCGGCAGACCGGCGCGGGCCGCGATCATCAGGGCCTGCGGGTCGGCGTCCGGCCACTCGTCGAGGAGCAGGTGACGGATCTCCTTCGGGGTGCGCGGCTCCTGTTCGACGTACGGACGGGTCAGGGCGTTGAGCCGGTCGAGGTCGACCCCGTCGAGGCCCTTGCGGAACAGGCGCAGTTCGCGCTCCCGGGCGGGCTGCACCAGGGGGCGCAGTGTCATGCAGTCCTCGGCGGTGTGCAGGTGGATCGTGGAGCGCATCGTGACGATGCGGGCCACGCGCCGCGCGGCGAGGGCGTCGGAGAGGGCGGCGGGCGTGAAACCGTCGAGGCGGGCGGCGAGCGCGAGGTAGGGCGGGCGGACCTCCTGCGCCTGGAGTCCGACGAGGTGGGCGACGGCCTCCTCGGTCTTCATCGGGCTGCGGCGGAGCAGGAGTTGCCGCTCCAGGGTGGCCCGGCCGAGGGCGCGCGCGGTGATCGGCTTCGTCGTCATGAGGGGACGGTAGCGGGCCATGAGGTCAGCTGCTGTCCGCGATGCCGCTGCCCCCGCGGGTGGGTTTCGCTGGTTACGCTGCCCGGGACCCTCGCACCACCGGAAGGAGGCGGCGATGCCGCGACGGCAGGATGGACGCCGCTACACCTGGCGCCGGGGCGTGGACCCGCGCCCGCCGGCCGGATCGCCCGCCACGCCCGGCGCGGAACCCGCCGCCGCGCAGGACCCGCCGCCCGACAGCGTGGTGCACGCGGCGCTGTACCGGGACGGGGTGCGGGTGGCGAGTCCCGCGTCGCTCACGGACACGTACCGCCAGTTGCGCGAGGAGCCGCGGACGACGGCGTGGATCGGTCTGGCCCGCCCCACGGAGACGGAGCTCAAGTCCCTCGCGGCCGAGTTCGACCTGCATGAACTCGCCGTCGAGGACGCGTTGGAGGCACATCAGCGGCCCAAGCTGGAGCGGTACGGCGAGACGCTCTTCGTGGTGCTGCGCGCGGCCCGCTATCTCGACGCCTCCGAGGAGGTCGACTTCGGCGAGCTGCACGTGTTCGTCGGCGCGGACTTCGTGATCACGGTCCGGCACGGCGCGGCACCGGACCTGTCGGCGGTGCGCCGCCGCATGGAGAACTCCCCCGACCTCCTCAGGCTCGGCCCCGAGGCGATCCTGTACGCGATCCTCGACGCGGTCGTCGACGGCTACGCCCCGGTCGTGGACGGTGTCCAGAACGACATCGACGAGATCGAGACGGAGGTCTTCTCCGGCGCCCCCGAGGTCTCCCGCCGCATCTACGAACTCTCCCGCGAAATGGTCGAGTTCCAGCGCGCCACCCGCCCCCTGGTCGGCATGCTGCACGGCCTGATGGCGGGCTTCGCCAAGTACGGCACGGACGAGGAACTGCAGAGCTACCTGCGCGACGTGGCCGACCACGTCACCCACACCAGCGAACGCGTCGACGCCTTCCGCCAGGCGCTCGCCGACATCCTGACGGTGAACGCGACCCTGGTGACCCAGCAGCAGAACGCGGAGATGCGGGCGCTTGCGGAGGCGGGGTTCGAGCAGAACGAGGAGATCAAGAAGATTTCGGCTTGGGCCGCAATTCTCTTTGCACCCACACTCGTGGGAACCATCTACGGCATGAACTTCGAGCGGATGCCCGAGTTGAGCTGGAGCCTCGGATATCCCTTCGCGATCGGCTTGATGGGGGTTGTCTGTACCGGTTTGTACGTTATTTTCAAGCGGCGGGACTGGCTCTAGAGAGGGACCGACCCACTCGCGCCGCGCACATGGTTTACTTCTGCGGCTCCTTCACAAACCACCGATTTGGGGCGCTGGGGAGCCCCTGGGGAGAAGTGATGCGGGTGATCTCCTCGCCCTGCCAGAACTATGCCTCTGACCTGGCCTTTTGACTGCTTCTCGATGCTGGGGAGAATCCGGGGGGAATCGAATGCCACTCCAAGTCGTCCAACCGGCGCAGCAAACCCGCCCGGCCTCCCTGTTCGCCGAGGTCGGCCGAGCGACTGCCCACACCGAACTCGGTGTGATTCACACCCGGCAGCAGAAGCGCCCCGGAGATCACCTATGGGACACCGCGGCCGGGCCATCAGACTCCCCGGAGCATCCCCGATCACAGGGCAAAAGCCGCCGCACCCCAGAGGGCTCCCTAGAAGCGGGATCCGCAACCCTTGAGCACACACCACTGACGATAATTTCCCCATTTCCCACATGGAATGATTCGACGGAGTTCAGCAAGTAATCAACCTTACCCGCAGACCCGCTATCAATCTCACCAGCAACCCTGTCAAGACCGTAGAAAATCAGCCACTGAACATCCGATCCTGGCGACTCCCGCGATTCCACATCGCGAAACCAGCGCTCGATCAGGGCTCGATCTTGCAGAATCAGTTCGTATCGATGCCCGCCGGGATGTGGAGACCGCTGCAGCAATCGCTGGGTCGCAAAAACAGACACTTCAGCCTCATCCACCATGAGCCTGAGAACATTATCGCTCATCGCACCCTCGTGAAATCCGTTCCGGGAATCGACGACTTGAAAGTCGGAATACTGTCAGGCGCATACAGGGAAAGTTCTATTTCCGTTTCATCCTGGAAATCTTTCCGTATCTTTCCTAGCGTGTCGCGAACCCGCCGACCATTGCGCCCCTGCAGTACTACAGGGTTGATCGACACAAGCGTCAGCCGTAACTCCGATGGGCGTGCACGAATTGTGAACCAGGATAGGCGTCTTACCGGCGAGTACATATAGGTGTGCGTTCGCTTGGTGAAGGCCTTGTTGCTCTGGACGGTGACGGTGCTGCCGTCGTCGGTGAGCAGGGTCATGCCTGGAGTGAGGATGCCCGCCTCTACCCATGCCGGCGCCGAGTGCACCGTGTGGGAGACCTCGGCCCGCGGCGGCTCCAGCGACCACCCCGCCGGCGACCCGGTGAGGATCACCATCAAGCCGGGCTACGGCAAGAACACCGTGGAGACGGCGCGGATCACGAACTCCTTCGAGTTCGGTGCCCTGCAACTGGTCAAGTCGGTCGACGGGGATGCCGCGCAGTACGCCGACGGCCGCGCCTTCGAGGTCGAGGTCTCCTGCGCCCTGCCGGACGCCGCGGGCAAGCCCACCGGACGCGTCCTGCACAAGACCTACGAGGTCACCGCGGACGAGCCGGTCACCATCAAGCCGCTTCCCGTCAACTCCCGGTGCTGGGCCGAGGAGGTGGACACCGGCGGCGCCGAGAAGGCGGTCGTCGACCACGGCAGCGCCGACAACCCGGCCGTGATCTCGGCCGCCAGCGACGCCACCATCACGGTCACCAACACCTTTCCGGCCGGCGAGATCGTCGTCACCAAGCACGTCGTGAACGGCGGCGCCGGACCGTACGCCTTCAAGCTGGCCTGCACCACCGGCCAGGGCGATGTGCCGCTGGCCGGCGAAGACAGCGCGTTCGAGCTGAACGACGGCGAGAGCCGCACCGTCAGCGTCCCGAAGGGCGCCGAGTGCACGGTGACCGAGACGGATGTGCCGAGCGGTGACACGGTCACCTACAAGACGTCCGACGGCGGTACCGACGGGAAGGTCGTGGTGGACGGGTCCGCCTCGGTCGACGTGACCAACACCTTCCCCGAGACGCCCGACACCCCTGACCATCCGGGCGGCCACGGTGACAAGGGCAACCTGGCCGACACCGGGACCACCGACTGGACGCTCCTAGGGGCGCTGCTCATGGTGCTTGCCCTCGCGGCCGGGTTCGCGGTCCGCAAGGTAGCCCGCGGCAGCCGCCGCTGATCCCACGGCAGCACGGGAAGGCCCCGGGCGAGGAGTCTCGCCCGGGGTCTTCCCGTGTCGTGGGACGTCAGCCGCGCAACGCCGACGCGAAGATGCCGGGCAGCCGGGAGACCTTCGGGTCGACGGTGTAGGCGGTGAGGCGGCGCATCGTGGTCAGGCCCGTCCGGTTGGTGACGTAGTACGGCGGACGCGGGGACAGTGACGGTGCGCCGGTGAACAGGCCACGCGGCGACGGTGCGAACGGAGCCCGCAGCACGGTCTTCTCGACGTCCTCGATCATGAACGCGTTGTGCACGAAGCCGATGCCGCTGCCGATGTCCTGGCGGGTGTGGCCGGGGAACGCGCCCCAGGGCGTGTAGCCGAGCAGGAAGCCGAAGGCGGACCAGCAGTTGACGCCGAGGGTGCCGTAGCGCAGGGCGGCGATCGCCTCGTCGACGGCGGCACGGTGGGCGCGCTCCGTCCTCGGGTGGACGAGCAGGGTCGCACCGAGGGTGCCGGGGAGCCGGTCGTTGGCGAACTCGGTCGCCGCGCGCAGGAATTGCGGGGCGTCGGCGGCGGGCAGGCGGACGACGCCGAGAGCGCTGGCGAACACCTCGACGGTGAGCATCGGGTCGTCGGGGTCGGTGATGTCGGGGACGAGGACGCGGCAGGTGTCGTCGCCGATCAGCTCGGCGTCGGGGTGTGCTCCGGCGATGGTGGCGCGGCGGCTTTCGGCGCCCGGGTAGTAGTCGGGGCGCGGCGGCAGTTCGCGCAGCACCTTGCGGATCTCGGCGAGCAGCTTCCCGGTGCCGTCCCAGTCGCGGGGTACGACGAGGATCTGGGTGGCGACGCAGTTGTGTCCGGAGTTGTTGAGCTTGCTGGTGACGATGTGCTCGGCCTGGAAGCGCAGGTCGGCGTCGGTCCAGGGGCCCGGCGTGACGATGCACGGGCTGACGCCGCCGAGTTCGCTGGTGAACGGCTTGTCGTTGAGCGGGGCGTCGGTGCGCCTGCGTTCCTCGGCCTGCTCGTCGGTGCCCCACACGATGGCGTCGTGGGTGCGGTCGGAGCCGGTGACGTGGATGGTGTCGACGCCGTCGTGCGTGGTGAGGTAGGCACCCTCGGCGGGGCCGCCGTCGACGAAGCGGACCCAGCCCCGCTCGACGAACTCGGCGAAGACCCGCTCGAAGTGCGGGCGGAGATAGGCGTTGACCGGGTTCATCTTGGCGAGGACGACCTCGCCGTCCACGTACAGCTTGTGGACGATGTCGAGCGGGGTGATCGCGGCGACGTTGCCCGCGCCGAGCACGAGGGCGACGGCGCTCTCTGCGGGGCGCCCCCGGTACTCGCCGGCCGCCCGGGCGAGTACCTGGTCGGGGGTGGTGCCGGGGCGGGTCCACACCTGGGCGGTGAAGCCGTTGAGCAGCAGCCGGTCGGCGGCCGTGGCGGGGAACACGTCCACCACCGTGCGGCCCTCGTGGTGGCGGACGGCCTTCACGTCGATGGGGTCCGCTCCGGCGGCCAGGCGCCGCAGCACGTGCAGATAGGCGCTGATCGTCTGGGCCAGCGCCCAGGGCGCGGTTGTCCAGTCCTCTGCGGCCCAGGCGGACTCGGCGGCGTAGCCCTTGGCTCGGGCGGCGTCGGCGACCATCGCGGGGGCGCCTTCGGCGACCTTCGGGAGCATGCGTTCCAGCAGGGCTGTGCGCTCCGCGAGGGTGGTGGCGGTCCAGGACGCGGCGTTCTCGCGCAGGTCGCCCACGGCACGGTCGAGCGGGCTGGTGTCGAGGACGGAAGCGGCGGTCACAGGTCAACTCCATTGAGGTGAGGGATCGTCGGGTGTCGGGCGGTACAGGTGGGGGGGGTGGGGAGGTGCACATTTACAGGGACGGGAGCAACTGCGCGAGTAGCGCCCACCTGCGGCAGTCGGCATTGCGCGAAACCCCGTGAATCAGCGGCGCAACCGGGCCGCATCGCGCCCCGGATCGATCAGCGTGAACGCGGCCACCGCGCCGAGCGCAACGAGCCCGCCCGACAGGAGCACGGCATGCTGATACCCGGAGTCCCCCTCGGCATCGACGAGCGTGCCGACGACGGCGGGCGCGAGCAGCCCCGCCACGGTGACGACCGCGTTCATCAGGCCGAGGGCGCCTCCGCTGCGCCCGGGCGGGGCGATCTCGGCGACGGTGGTCGCGGCGACGGTCGCGTACGCCCCGCTGAATCCGAGGCCCACGGAGATCAGCACGGTCTGCGCCAGGACGTTGCCGACCCATGGGACGGCAAGCAGGCATGCGGCGCCGACGACCAGCAGCCACGCGCCGACTCGACCCCGCGCCGTCTTGCTGCCGGCGCCGCGCCGCATCAGCCGACCGGTGAGCCACACCTGCCCGAACAGGACGACCGCACCGACCGCCCAGGGTGCGACGACCAGGGTGGCCGAGGTGCCGGCCGAGTAGTCGAGGGCGTTGCGCAGGTAGGACGGCAGCCAGACCAGCATCAGGGCCACGGTCCAGTAACTCGTGAAGTAGGCGATCGTGCTGCCGATCCAGGTACGGCTGGCGAAGATCCGGCGGTAGGGAATCTTCACCGCCACCTCCTCGTCGGCCGCCGGCGTCGGGCGGCCGTGGGGGCTGTCCGTGCCGAACACCGCCCAGGCCGCCGCCCATACCGTCCCCACCACGGCCAGCACCCACAGCGCGGTCCGCCAGCCGTGGTGCTGGATCACCCAGGACAGCGTGGGCGCGGAGACGATCACGCCGAGCGTGATGCCGACGGTGATGAGGGCGCCGGGCAGGTTCCGCCGGTCGTTCGGGAACCAGGCCAGGGTGGCCTGTTGGGCGACGGGGAAGGCGGGCCCCTCCGCCGCGCCGAGGAACACCCGCGACCCTACGAGCACGGCGAGCCCGCCACCGACCGCCGCCGGTACCTGCGCTACGGACCAGAGCACGGCCATGACAAGGATGAGCAGCTTCGGCGAGACCCGGTCGGCGGCCATCCCGACGGCGATCGCAGAGACGGAGAAGAGCAGAAAGAACGCGCTGTTGGCGAGGCCGAACTGAGTGGCGTTCAGGTGCAGGTCCGCGCGGATCTCATCCGCTGCGAGGCCGAGGACGGACTTGTCGGCGAAGTTGACCATCATGAAGACCACGAGCAGTGCGGTCACCGTCCAGGCCCGCCGCCCGTGACCGGCGTCGCCGTCGACCTGCCCCGGAACCAGGGTCGGCGCCGCGGTCACGAGAGGGGGACCCCGGCGATGGCGATGCGCTCCATCACCCGGCGCTGCGGGAAGTAGTCGTTGACCGCGTAGTGCTGGACGGCGATGTTGTCCCAGATCGCGATCGAGTCGGCCTCCCAGTGGAAGCGGATCTGGAACTCGGGGATGCGCGCCTGGAGGACGAGGATGTCGAGGAGTTCGCGGCTCTCCTCGTCGCTGACGCCCTTGATGAAACGGGTGAAGGGCTCATTCACGTACAGCGTCTTGCGCCCGGTGCGCGGGTGCCGGGCGACGACCGGGTGCTCGACCTGTGGCCAGCTCCGGCGGAAGGCGGCCTTCTGCTCGTCGTTCATGAGCGCGCCCCAACTGGCCTCCCAGTCGTGCACGGCGGTGAGGTTCTCGATGCGCGCCTTGAGGTCGTCGGGCAGGTTGTCGTACGCGGCCGCCATGTCGGCCCACATGGTGTCGCCGCCCGCGGCCGGGACCTCGACGGCGCGCAGCACGGCGCCGAGCGACGGGTTCGCCATGAACGAGTGGTCGCTGTGCCAGATGTTCTTGTTCCCGGCCGCCTTGGCGTCCTTGGCGAGCCGGGAGATGCCTGCGGTGTCGGTCTTCCCGAAGAACGGGTTCGGCTCCGGCGGGCCCCAGACGGCCGACAGTGCCATGTGCTGCGCGGAGTCGAAGCCGTGCTGCCCCCGGAAGAAGATCACCTTCCACTCCAGGAGTGCCTGGCGCAGTTCCTCGGCGAGTGCGTCGGTGATCGGCCGCGTCAGGTCCACGCCTCCGATGACCGCGCCGAAGTGCGGGGTGAGCGGGCTGATGTCGAGCAGCTCGTACGTGAACTGCTCGGCACCCGGCGCCAGCCGGTCCAGGTCACGGCGGCCGTAGTGCATCAGGGGCTTGTCGAGGACCGGCTTGGGATCGGCGACGGGGGCGGAGGCGATGTCGTGCATGGGTGGAACTCCCCACAGCGAGACGGGTGACGCTATTACGTAACCGGCAGTATCGATATTGCGGCGCGACAGGGCAAGGGGTCCGAGACCATTGCCTTCGAAGAGACGCCGCCGATCCACGTCAACGGACGGGAGCACGCGCTGCCGAGCACTCCGGTGGACGTTCAGATTCCCCTGGCCGAGAACCATCGGGGTGCCGAGCTCGAGGTGGGCGCGGTCCGCCGATCGCGCAGGACTGCTAGACAGTCGGCATGACCTCTCACCGCCTGCTGCTTCCCCGCTCCGAACCGGCCGCGATCGGGATATCCTCGGCCTCGATCTCCGCCATGCTGGACCGACTCGAAGCCCGGTCGGGCGAGACCCACTCGCTCATGGTGGTGCACGCCGGTCACGTCGTCGCCGAGGGCTGGTGGGCCCCCTACTCGGCCGAGCGTCCGCACCTTCTCTACTCGCTGACCAAATCGTTCACGTCCATTGCGGTGGGCCTCGCGATCGGCGACGGGCTGCTCTCGCTCGATGACCGCATCGTGGACGTGCTTTCCGGGCGTGTACCGGCCGATGCGTCGGAACAAAGCCGTCGGATCACCGTGCACCATCTGCTGTCCATGTCGGCCGGGCATGGAAGCGACAGCCTCACTGAGGCGTGGGCGAGGGAACCCGGCGATCTGGTGAAGGGCTTCTTGAGCCTGCCGTTCACCCACCCCGAGGGCACACGACACGTCTACGACAATTCGACCACGTACGTCCTGGCCCGGATGGTGGAACAGGTCACGGGCGTGGAACTTGCCGCCTACCTGGACGAGCGGCTGTTCACACCGATGGGCATCGACCACGCCGAGTGGGACCGAGTGGCCAGTGGCGCTACCTTCGGCTTCCACGGACTGCACCTGACGACCGAGGCCGTCGCCGCCTTCGGTGAGCTCCTGCGATGCAACGGCGTATGGAGGGGCCAAGAGCTCGTCCCGTGCGACTGGGTGCACCAAGCGACCCGCCGGCACACGGCCGGCGAAGGGGTCCTCAACGGGGCAGACCAGACGGACTTCTCCTACGGCTACGGCTACCAGTTCTGGATGGCACGGCGCGGTTACCACGGCCAGGGTTCCTACGGGCAGCAGTGCGTGGTGATCCCCTCTCACGACCTCGTCGTCGCCGTGACCGCCCAGGGTGAAGCCCAGGAGGTGCTCGACGCCGTGTGGGAATGCCTGCTGCCGGGCGTGGGGCACACGGCGAGCGTCCGGGACGACGAGGCTCTGGCCGAGCGGCTGCAACACCTGGCACTCCCGGTGGTCCCGGGCTCGGTCGGTGACGAGCGCACCGTCACCGCGACCCTGGACGCATCGCCGGCGGACTCGGCCCTTCCCGACGGAACCAAGGTCACCGTGCACCCGATCAACGGAGGATGGCGGGTGCAGTTCGCATCGATCTTCGACGTGGAGGTCGGCCACGGTGAATGGCGCGAGTGCGCCCCTCTCGGCCGGCCCATCGTGGCGAGCGGCTCCTGGCAGGGCGACACCTACGTCGCCAGCCTCTACGTCATCACCACCCCGCACCAGGTACGGCTCACCGTCGACGCCAATGCGGGCACCGCGACAGCGACGTGGAGCACCCCGCCCCTGACCGGCCCGAACCTGGAACTGCACGTGCGGTCTCCCCTGATGACCAGACCGGACGTCGCCTAGAACGGCCCACAGGGGGGCTTTCCGGCAGCTCTTCTCCGCGTATGTGCAGTGCCTCGCTGCGCCGGGCGATCCGGTCGAGGCCCAGTTGGTGGGTGCCTGCGGTTCGCAGCATCAACTCCCGCAGCGCACGGTGGGCCAGACGGCGAGCCCAGATTCCACAGGACCAGCAACCCGCACGGAACGGATCAGATGTCCGAGGCGCACAGGCTAGGCGCCGACCGCCCGCCCGATCAGGTCGGCCACCGACTCCACCAGCGCCTCGTCCGGCATCCGCTGCTCGGCGACCATACGGAACACCAGCGACGAGGCGACCAGTGTCGTGGCGGCGGTCAGGTCGGCGTCGGCGCGCACGTCGCCGCGCGCGAGACCGCGCTCCAGGACGTGCCGGGTCTCACTCGTCACCCGCTGCGTGTACGCGTGGAACGCCTCGCGCACCGCGCCCTCCTCCGCGGAGGCGCCGATCACCCCGGCGAGCAGCCGGTCGATGCCGGGTCGCCGGTACGCCTCCATGCGCGCGGTGAGCACCGCGCGCAGCTCGGCACGGAAGTCACCCATGTCAGGGACGGTGAGCGGCCCGATCCGCGACTCGGCCGCAGCGATGACGAGGTCCTGCTTGGTGGGCCAGCGCCGGTAGACGGCCGGCTTACTGACCCCGGCGCGGGCCGCGACGGCGTCCATGGTCAGCGCGCCCATGCCGTGCTCGGCGACGAGTTCCACCACGGCGTCGAGCACGGCACCGGTGACGTGCTCCTGCCGCGGCCGTCCGGGCCCTCTTCGCGCCTGCCCCTGTTGCACTGCCATGCGGCCGACCTTACGCGGGCGCCTCCGCGAGCGCGGCACGCAGGACGTGCTTGGTGACCTTCCCGGACGGGGTGCGCGGCAGCGCGTCCCGCAGCACCAGTTCGCGCGGCATCTTGTAGCGGGCGATGCGCGGCTCCAGCCAGTCCCGTACGCCGTCGAGGTCGAGGTTCGCTCCGGCGCGGGGCACCACGACCGCCACCACGGTCTCGCCCCACTGCGGGTGCGGGCGGCCGACGAGCGTCCACGACGGCCAGCCTCGCCCCGCAGTGGCGCAGTTGGCGGGCGACCTCCGCGCGGCGAACAGGAAAGCAGGTGTAGCAGGGCACTGAGGTGCATCAGGTTCTCCCGACGGGTCGGGGTTCTATATTTTAGAACTAACGTGCAGAACATGAGACTTCAACGTCGCGAACAGCGAAGGGTTCACACCACATGCGGAACGTTGGATTCCTGACCATCGGTCAAGCACCGCGCCACGACATCTCCGAGGCGATCGAGAGGGCCCTGCCCGAGAGCTCAGCCGTGCGGCACGCCGGGGCCCTCGACGGACTCGGCCGGACGGAAATCGCCGACCGGTTCGCTGTCGCCTCGGGTCGGCCGACCCTGATCACGCGTCTGACCAGCGGAGACGTTGTCACGCTCGACGAAGCCGCCATGCAGGAGGCACTACAGGAGAGCATCGACACCCTGGACAGCGAGGGAGTCGACGCGATCGTGCTGCTGTGCACCGGGGACTTCCCCTCGCTGCGGTCGCAGCGAGCCCTGCTCATCGAGCCGGACGTCCTGGTGACGTCGTACGTGAGCGCCGTCCTGCGCGGCCTGCCCGTGGGCGTGATCGTGCCGCTGCCCGAACAGGTTCCGGCGGCCCGCGACAAGTGGCAGGGCGTCAGCCCTCCGCCCGAGTTCGCCACGGCGTCCCCCTACGCCGACGATGACGCGGAGCTGCTGACGGCGGCGAAGAAGCTCGTCGAGCACGGGGCGCGTGCGCTCGTCCTGGACTGCATGGGCTACGCGGACCGGCACCGGAAGGCGCTGCGTGAGGGCGGTGTCGCCGTGCCCGTCCTCACGTCGAGCGGGATCACCGGGGCGCTGACGGGCCCCCTGCTGACATAGAGGGGCCGGGCGTGATGTTCAGCCCTCAGCCGCCGTCGACGAAGCGCAGCCAGTAGGGGTCGCCGACCCGCTTGCCGACACGCAGGGCCGCGTCCCGCACGGCCCTGCCCAGCCGGGTGGCCGCCTCTTCGGTCAAGTCCGGTGCGGGCAGGGCGATTCCGATCCCGAAGATCTGCCCCGTATCGCTGTCCAGGACGGCGGCCGAGATGCCGCCGACGTTGGGCACCCACTCGCCGCGGGAGAGGTCCCAGCCGTCGACGCGGACCCGGGCGAGGGTGGCGAGGAGTTCCTTGCGGGTGGTGGGGGCCGTTCCGGTGGAGTGTTCCAGGCGGGCGTCGACGAGTCGCATGACCTGCTCGTCGTCGAGGCGGGCGAGCAGCCCGCGGCCCATCGAGGTGGCGTAGAGCGGAGCCCGGGTACCTGCGGGGGTGTACGCCTGCAGGGCGCCGGCCGCACCGATGCGCATGTGCAGGACGAGCGACTCGGTGCCGTCGAGGACGTCCACGTATCCGGTGTAGCCGGTGTCGGCGACGAGCCGGGCGGCCTCCTCCTCCAGGAGCGACACGGTGCCGCGCGAGGCTCGGAAGTGGTACGAGGCTTCCATGATCAGGCCGCCGGGGCGATAGGCGCGGGTCGCCGGGTCGCGGTCGAGGAAGCCGTACTCGGCCATCATGCTCAGCGTCCGCGACACCGAACTCTTGGGCAGCCCGAGTTCGGCTGCGACGTCGGTCACGGTGACATCGCGCTGCAGGTGCGCCATCAGGCGCAGCACGTCCCGTGCGTTGGCGAGTGTGCTCACCGTGTTCTGACCTCCCCGTCGGTTCCGGGTCCGATCGTATGCGTCTTCGAGGGTCCGTCCCCACCCGCCTTCTCGCAGGCCGACGCACCGGCTCCGGACGGTTCACATCGTGAGAACACCCCGAGGGGCCTTGACGGCCGCCCCGCCCCTTGTGGATGATCCAGATATTAGGATCTGGTTCCAGATTCTAGAACAAAGGTAGGTGCTGAAGAAGGCGCCGCTCGTTCGTCCGTCAGGAGCACCGTCCATGAGCACCGACGCCGCGCAGTCGGATTCGCCCGACATCCGGGGTCCAGAGGGCGCGGGCGCCCCGCGCCATCCCCGAGCCCTCGCCCCCGGCAACCTGGCTCTCACCCTGGTGCTCAGCGTGTTCGGGGCCATCGTCGGCGTGCAGCTGATGGCCACCCTCGGTGTCACTCCCAGTACGTCGCTGGTGGGTGCGCTGGCCGCGATGACGCTGGCCCGCATCCCGCTCGTGGCCTTCCGCAGGTTCCGCTCCGTGCACGCCCAGAACCTGGCGCAGACGAGCATCTCCTCGGCCACCTTCGGCGCGGCAAACAGCCTGTTCCTGCCGATCGGCATCCCGTTCCTGTTCGGCTTCGACGACATGATCGTCCCGATGCTGATCGGCGTCTCCGCCGCGATGCTGGTCGATGCCTGGCTGCTGTACCGGATGTACGACACCCCGGCCTTCCCGGCGAGCAACCCCTGGCCTCCGGGCCTGGCCGCCGCGGAGGCCATCAAGGCGGGCGACGAGGGCGGCAGCCGCGCCAGAGTGCTTGGGCTCGGTCTGGTCACGGGGCTGGTCGGGGCCGTGTTCGCGCTGCCGATGTCCGCGTTCGGTGTCGCCCTGATCGGCGGCCTCGCCGCGATGGCCGCGTTCGGCGCGGGCCTGCTGATCATCAGTTACGCGGGGCCGCTGTTCGGCCTCGACCTGAACGCCATGTACCTGCCGCACGGCATGATGATCGGCGCGGGTCTGGTCGCCCTGGCTCAGGTCGGCCGTTCGATCCTCGCGGCCCGCCGCGGCACCGTCCCGAACACGTCCGCGCCCGCTTCCACCTCCACCTCTGTGGCTCAGGAGAGCGCCCGTCGCCTCGGCTCGTCGATGCGGATCGGTTTCGGCGCCTACCTCGTCATCTCCGTCCTGCTCGCGCTCGGCACCGGGGCCGCCACGCACATGAGCGCGGGCATGCTGGTCGGGTTCATCGTCTACGCGACGATCGCCGCGTTCCTGCACGAGCTGCTTGTCGGCATCGCATCCATGCACTCCGGCTGGTTCCCGGCCTTCGCGATCGCCCTGATCACGCTGCTGATCGGCATTCTCATCGGCTTCCCGCCCGAGGCGCTCGTCGTCCTGTCCGGCTTCACCGCGGCCACCGGCCCGGCTTTCGCCGACATGGGGTACGACCTCAAGGCCGGCTATCTGCTGCGCGGCGAGAACGCCGACCCCGTCTTCGAACTGGAGGGCCGTCGCGAGCAGTTGATCGCGGCGATGATCGGCTTCGTGGTCGCCATCGTCGTCGTCCTCGTCTCGTACCAGATGTTCTTCGACAACGGGAAGACCGCGCCGATCGACGCCGCGTACGTCGCTGCCATCAAGGCGGGCCCGTCCGTGGAGACCGCGAAGCACCTGGCGCTGTGGGCGATCCCCGGAGCGCTGATCCAGCTCGTCGGCGGCCCGAAGCGACAGCTCGGCATCATGCTCGCCACCGGCCTCCTGATCACCACCCCGATGGCCGGATGGATGGTCGTCGCGGGTCTCGCCGTCCGCGTGCTCGCGCCCCGCCTCCTGGGTCGGAAGGCCAAGGACAACCTTGAGATCTTCGCCGGCGGCGCCATCGCGGGCGACGCCCTCTACTCGTTCGGCAACGGCGTTTTCACCGCCGCCAAATAGGCGGCCCCGCGGTCCACAGCGAAATGGCAGCCCAGCGGATGCCGCACCACGCACCACTCGCACGACAGGCACCACCCGCACCACCCGCACCACTCCAAGGAGCCCCCATGAAGCGACAGTTGACCCCCGAAGACATCAAGGCCGCGGTCTACGGCGGAGCCATTCTCGGCGGAGGCGGCGGCGGCTTCGTCGAACGGGGCCTGCGCACCGCCGAACTCGCCCTCCAGGTCGGCACGCCGGAGCTGTGGACCGCCGACGAGTTCGGCCCCGACGAGCTGACCGCGACCGTCGCCCTGGTCGGCGCCCCCGCGGCGCCGGACCCGCAGGTCCTGCCCACGCACCTGCTGCGCGCCCTGGAACTGCTGCGCCGTGACCTGCCGCGCCCGCTCGCCGCGCTCCACACGAACGAGAACGGCGCCGAGACCACGATCAACGGCTGGTTCCACTCGGCGATGACCGGCCTGCCCGTCATCGACCTCGCCTGCAACGGACGCGCTCACCCCACCAGCACCATGGGCGCGATGGGCCTGCACCAGCGCGACGGCTACCGCTCCCACCAGGGCTACGCGGGCGGCAAGCCGTACACGTACGTGGAAGGCTCCGTCACCGGCCGCCTCACGGGCACGTCGAACGTCGTCCGTCGCGCCTCCATCGACTCGGGCGGCTGGGTCGGCGTCGCCCGCAACCCCGTAGAGGTCGGCTACGCCGTGGCGAACGGCGCCCCGGGCGCCATCACCTTCGCCATCGAGCTGGGCCGCCGCTTCCTGGCCGACGGCCCGGCCGGCGCGGCCGAGCACCTCGGCGGCGAGATAGCCGTGACCGGCACGGTGCGCGAGTACCGCTGCGAGCAGCGCGAGGGCCTGGACGTCGGCATCGCCGTCCTCGACGACACGGCCGGCACGACCCTGCACTTCGTCAACGAGTACATGGCGCTGGACCTGGGCGGCGAACGCCGGGCCTCGTTCCCCGACCTGATCACGACGTTCGACGGGACCGGGCAGCCGCTCGCCTCCGCGGACGTCGCCGTCGGCAAGGAGGTCAGCGTCCTGGTCACCCCAGCCGCGAACCTTCTCCTGTCACCCACGATGTACATGCCCGAGCAGTACACGCAGCTGGAGGACATGCTGGGCATCGCCTTCGCCCCGGCCGCGAAGGTCCTCGCCGATGCCTGACCACTCCCCCGCCATCGCCCGCCCCGACCTCGTACAGGACTTCTGCGACAGCCAGTGGGACACCGAGCTGCTCCCCCTGATCGAGGAACACATCCGCGTCCCGGCGGTCAGTCCGGCGTACGACGCCGAGTGGGAGGCCCGCGGTCTGCTCGACACGGTCGCCGAATCGGCGGCAGCGTGGCTGCGCGCAGTGGACGACCTGCCGGGTCTGCGCGTGGAGGTGCTGCGTGCACCCGGCCGCACCCCGCTCGTCTTCTTCGAGGCACCCGGCACGGGAGCCGAACAGGACGAGACGGTCCTGTTCTACGGGCATCTCGACAAGCAGCCGGAGGGTGACGGCTGGACCGAGGGCCGCTCGGCGTGGGAGCCGGCCTTCGACGGCACACGCCTGTACGGCCGTGGCGGCGCCGACGACGGGTACGCGCTGCCCGCCGCCGTGACCGCCCTGCGCGCGCTGGCGGCGCAGGGCGCGGCCCGGCCGCGCTGCGTCGGCGTGTTCGAGACGGGCGAGGAGTCGGGCAGCCCGGACCTGGACCACTGGTTCGCCGAACTCGCCCCGCGCATCGGCACGGTCGGCCTGGTGCTGTGCCTGGACTCGGGCGCGGGCGACTACGAACGGCTGTGGCTGGTCACGTCCCTGCGTGGGGCCTGCGGCGGCACACTCGAGGTACGGGTCCTGGACGAGGGGGCACACTCCGGCGACGCGGGCGGCGTGGTCCCGTCGACGTTCCGGGTGCTGCGCCGTCTGCTCGACCGCGTCGAGGACAGCGCGACCGGTGCACTGCGTCTTCAGGCGCTCCACTGCGAAGTGCCCGAGCAGCGGCGGCACCAAGTACGCGACGCGGCACGGCTCCTCGGCGATCAGGTGACGCGACGCTTCGCCTGGCACGCCGACGCGTCCCCGGTGACCGACGACCCGCAGGAGCTGCTCCTGAACCGGGCCTGGCGCCCCGCCCTGGAGGTCACCGGTGCGGACGGACTGCCGCCGGTCGACTCGGCGGGCAACGTGCTGCGCCCGTACACCCGGGTCAAGTTGTCCCTGCGACTGCCCCCGCTGGTGGACAGCGCGGCGGCTCTGACCGAGCTCGCCCGCGTACTGGAAGCGGACCCGCCGTACGGGACGTCGGTGCGGTTCACACCGGACCGTGTCCTCGCCGACGGCTGGCACGCCCCGGCCGTGCAGCCGTGGTTGGAGGAGGCCTTGTCGGCCGCGAGCCGCGCCTGCTTCGACGGGGCGGACGTCGCCCACATCGGGCAGGGCGGCACGATCCCGCTGATGGGGAAGCTGGCCCGGCAGTTCCCGCACTCCCAGTTCCTGGCGTGCGGCGTGCTGGGCCCCGGCGCGAACGCGCACGGTCCGAACGAGTCGCTCCACGTCCCCTACGCCCGCCGGCTGACGGCATGTCTGGCCCTCGCCTTGAACGCGCACGCGCTTGCGTAGCGTCTGCTGCGGCGTGGATCGCCGGATCAGGTCGCTCCGGCACGGGAACCTCTGAGTCGGCGGTTCAGCCAGCGGAGGGAGCGGTGGCCGTCCGGCATACCGCGAGGACAGCGGTGTCGTCGCGTGTGCGGCCGGCGGACCACCTCTGCACGTCGGTCATCAGGAGATCGATGGCGGTGTCCGGATCGTTCCAGTGGCCGCGCCCCATCAGGCGTTCGGCCGGATCATAGAAGTCGCCGTTGGCGTCGCGGGCTTCGGTGACACCGTCGGTGATCAGCAGCAGAACGGCTCCTTGGGGCAGCGGGTGCGCATCCGGGACGGTGCGCCGACCGTTCAGCGCGCCCATCCCGAGAGGGAGGTCGGGCTCGGAGGGTTCCAGGGCGCGGGCCCTGTCGCCGTACAGGAGATACGGAGCGGGATGACCACGGTTGAGGAGCCGCAGGGTCGTGCCGTCCGGTGTGATCTCACCGAGCAGGGCTGTCGTGAATCCTTCCAGGTGGCATTCAGCGTCGGCATGCGCGGCTTCCCTCAGCAGGGAGTGCTCCACGCGCTCCGCGAGTTGCGGCAGTGAGAGCGCCTCGTGGGCGGCTTCCCTGAAAGCGCCGATCACCACGGATGCGGTGCACACGGCGCCCATGCCCTTGCCGCGCACGTCTCCGATCAGCAATCGGGTGCCGAACCGGGTCTGCTGGACCGCGTACACGTCGCCGCCGATGTGCGCCTCACGTTGCGCGGCCCGGTAACGGACGGCGAGGGACAGCTGGCCCACGTGCTTGGGGGGCGTGGGCAGGATGGCCCGTTGGGCCTCCTCGGCCACGGCGCTGACCGCGTGCATGCGCCGCCGGTGCCGGGCGAGCATCCGGTTGAGATACAGCCCGATCATGCCGCCCAGAGGCACACCGGCCTCGATGTCGAGCGGCCTGAGGCGGGTGAACCCGTGTTTCGCGGCCAGCAGAGCGTCCGCAGTGAGCGCGAGCGCGGTGAGCAGCGATGCGCTGCGGAGCGAAAGGGTCGCGCCTGCCGCCACACAGGACATCGCGGCCAGCGGGCCTGCGGAAGTGGCCTCGTGAAACGGCAGGTTGGAGAGAACCGCGGCGACCAGCAGGATGGCGGGGAGCCATCCCGCGTGTCCGGACCGCAGACGGCGACGCGTCCCGCCGAGCGCCTGCTGCGGGCTCACGCGCTGATGAGAGCGTCGATCACGGCTCGCGGCGGATATGGATGGAGCGGGCACGCGTCGGGGCCGGGAGAGGGGGTTCCGTGCGGCTGTTCCTCGTCATCGAGTGCTGCCACCGCCCTCACGGTCTCGGCGATACGGGCCGAGGCGCACTCGCCACCGGACGGCTCCCCTGCGTCGGCCGGTCGGTCCGCGTGCCCAGCCGGTGCGCCAAGTCGGCGGCGGACGGCTGCGGCCAGGTCGTGGGGAGTGGTCAGCTGGGCCCGCGGCCCCCAGGATTCCGCCGTCGCCGGGGCCGTGTGGATGCCCAGAAGCGAACGCCCGAGGATCGACACAGCCTCATGGACGGTGGCCGAGTCGGTCACCACGAGGGCCGCGTGATGTGCCATGGCCAGGAAGGACGGCCTGTCCGCGTCGTCGACGACGCGCAGTCTGGTCAGCAGTGGCTCGAGCCCGTGACGGGCGATCGTGGTTCTGGTCCTTCGGCACAGAGGAAGGACGACCTGGTATCCGCTGTCCTGGGCGTCACCGAGTGCGCTGAGCACGGTGCTCAGCAGCGGTGGATGTTCTGTCGTCCCGAGATTGTCGAGGGCGGCCAGTACGAAGCTGTCCCGGTACAGGCCGAGGGCGTCGATGAGCTCGGCGCTGCGTGCGGGCGACGGCAGATGACGGACGACGGATTCCCGCACCGAACAAACGATGAGCGTGATCCGACCGGGATCGCAACCCTCGTCGATGAGCTGGGTGACGTCCTCGGGAGTCGTGACGCACAGGGCATCGGCGACCCGGTCGATCTGGGCGCGCCGCTGGTGCGCAGCCTCGTCCAATTCGCTGCCGTGCACTCCGGCGCCGATGTGGATGACAGGGATGCCGGCGTCGTGCGCGGCCAGCGCTCCTGCGGCGGCACGGGCGCCGGCGCCCGTGACGACGACCGCGGCAGGACGGTGTACGTGGAAGGCAGCGCCGAGCCGGCCCCGATGATGGCCCAGGGATGCATCGGGGCTCGCGTCGCTGAAGGTGTCGCGCGGCAGGTGCAGCAGCGCAGCGGTGTCGCCGAGCCGGTGCATCACCGGAGTGAGCCGGGCGATGTCGGACCGGTCGCCCGCGACGAAGGCGACACGGCCGTCGAGGCGTGACAGGGACGACGGACGCGGCTCACGAGAGATGCTGCTGGGCATGTTCTTCTCCTCCACGGACTTCCGAATCGAGCGCGTGGCACTGGCGCTCCGTGAATGAGAATGCAGGACCCGAATGCCCCATTACAGACACTTATGTCTGAAGCAACCCAACGAAAGTCCGGGACCGTCCTCCCGCGCAGGTGGCGACAGGCGGTGTGCTCACACCGTCGGCCGCCGCTCCGTCCCCTCAGGCGTGAGCCCGATCTGGTGAGCCAGCAGCGCGGCCTGGGTCCTGTTGTCCACCCTGAGCTCGGCCAGCACCCGCGACACATAGCCCTTGACCGTGCCTTCTGCCATGAACAGCGTCGCCGCGATACAGGCGTTGTTCGCACCGCTGCCCAGAAGCGCGAGCACCTGCTGTTCCCGGCCACCGAGCCGGTCCACCCGCCTGCGGGCCTCGGCCACCTCCGGGGTGTCCCGTCCCACCGTCCGCTCGATCATCAACCGCATGATCTCCGGCGGAACCACGGGGTCACCCTGGGCGACGGTGAGCACCGAACGGATCAGCTCACCGATGCGCGCGCTCTTGAGAGAGAACCCGTCCGCCCCGGCCCGGAAGGCCTCAGCCACCTTCTCCTGGTCACCGAGTGCCGTCAGCATCAGAACGCGGGGGCGGGGCGAAAGGTCCTGCAGACGGCGGGTGGCGGCGATCCCGGAGACCTTGGGCATGTTCACGTCCATCACGACCACGTCGGGGCGAAGCCGCACCGCCAGCTGGACAGCCTCGGCGCCGTCGCTCGCCTCGCCGATCACCCGGATCTCCTCAGAGGTGTCGAGGAGCGCCTTGATTCCGGCCCTGACCAGCGGCTCATCGTCCACCAGAAGCACGTTGACCGGCATGGTCTCTTCCTGTCACCTAGGCGTCACTCTTCATCGTCTCCGGATGCGGAAGAGCGCGCATGTCGTATCCCAGGCGTACGGGTGTCTCACACAGGCGTCACCAGGGGGACCGTCGATCGCACTTCGAAGCCTTGATCCGGTGTCGGACGCCCCACCAGCTCGCCGCCGAGCCGGGCCGCCATCTCTGCCAGATCCTTCAGGCCGCTGCCGCCGCCCCGCGCGTGGGCGCCCGGCGCCCGAGTGGGGGCGGTGTTGCGCACGCTGACGTGCACGAGGGTCTCGTCGCTTGCCACGATGACCAGAACGGTGGCGCCGGGCGCATGCTTGACGGCATTCGTCAGCCCCTCCTGGGCCACCCGGAAGCAGTACTCAGCCACGGCGGGCGCCAGCAGCCGGCTCTCGAAGCCGTGCTGGTCGAGGCGGACGTCGGCGCCACTTCGCCGGGCGTCGTCGACGAGCCGCTCGATGCGCCGCACGTCGGGAGGTGAGGATGGCTTCTCGTCGGGCTCCTTGAGCGTCTTCACCATGCTGTGCAGCTCGTGGATGGCCTTTTGCCCCCTCCCCACCAGTTCCTCCGCGGCGGTCCGGGTCGCCTCGTCCGGTGCCTTGGCGACCAGGAGATTCGCCTGGAGGACCATCAGCGTCACTTGATGACCGACATGGTCGTGCGCGTCCCGCGCGATCTGCCGACGGGCCCGTTCCGCCCGGTCCGCCGCCGCCTCCTCGCCCCTGCGCACGGCGTCCTCGCGGTCGAGACGTGCTCGGAACGCCGACAGCAGCTCACCGACCCGGAACGTGCGGACGACGGCCCCGGCCGAGGCCGGGCCCAGCACACTCATCAACGAGTACCTCAAGGTGAGCACCATGAGCTGCCAGACCGGTGTGCTCAAGTGCTGGTCAACGACGAACACGACGACACAGAGGCGGATCACGACGACGAGCATCGCGGCCCAGGACGCGTAACGCAGCGGACGGTAGCGCCCCATCGCGTAGACGCCGAAGCGCAACAACGCGTCGTCCGAGGTCAACGCAAGGACGACCAGACCCGCGATCGCCGGCACCTCCGGCCAACGGCGGCGGACCAGCAGGGAGAGCGTCCCGAGCAGGGCGACGGCGAGCGGCCAGTTGAACCCCGGGTTCCAAGGATCGTCCGGACGGATCAGCACCCGGGGGAGACTCAGCACGAAGACGACACCGATCGCGATCCAGTCGCCGGTCCGGCTCCCGAGGACACGCCCCACCCGGGACCAGCGGGCGTACTGCCGGGCATCGGCGGGCAGCAGATCGCCCCGTGGTTCGACCATGGCCTCACCATGCCCCGCCGCGCGCCCGCCGCGGTCGAGGCTCACGTGCACGCGGCGCGTCATCTACCCGATCAGGTGGAGATGGCTGGCGCCCTCATAGCCCCGGCGACAGCGCGAGGCGAGCACATGCAGATCGGTGAGGTAACGGAACGGACCGAGCTGTCTCTGCGCACCATCCAGCACCCTACGTTGTCAACGGTCAGCACTCTGGTCTCAAGGGCGTGCGTGAGCGCCGGCGGCCGGGCTCCCCCTCAGGAGTCCGGCCGCCGCGTTCACGGGAGTGTCGGTTCAGTTCCTTCAGCACGAGCCGGCAGGGCGGTCCCGCTTCACGAGGTTGGTGTATCCGGTGGTGCCGTCGAGCCACAGAACGCGTTGGCCCTCGTCGGCCGCCGGGTAGACCTGGTCGCCGCGATTGCAGGAGACGCGCTGCGCGCCGCCCTTGCCGTCGGGTGCGACCTGGTACAGCTTCGGAAGCGTGGCGTTGTCCCACGACGTGGCCGGCGGCAGCGTCAGGACGGTTACCGCGTCGTCGGAAGCCGTCAGTTGGTACGCGTACAGTGCGCCCGCGCCGGCCTCCGGGACGATGGTGGTGCGATGGGTACCGTCCGTGTCGGCGCGCATCACGGCGGCCTGGCCGGAGTCGGTGCCGTCGCCGTCCTCGACCCAGAAGACGCCGTCATCGGTGAAGGCGGTCTGGCCGATGCCGATGACGGCGTTCTTGTCGACCGGCATCAGCTGCGTCTTTCCGGTGGCGGTGTCATAGACCTCGACACCCAGCTTGTAGCCGTCGGACTCGCCCCACAGCTTCGCGTAGGCGATCTTGCCGTCGTGCACCGAGGTCAGCGCCGTGACGGTGACCGGATTGGGCGCGAGGTCCTTGACGTCGCCGGTCTTGATGTCGACGTAGCGGGCCTGCTCGAACCCGGTCCTCGGGTTCACGTAGGTGTACACGACGATGTCCCCGTCGATCTTGACGGACGTGACATCGGTGCCGATCGCGTCGACGGTCTTGTCGAGGCCGCCGCCGATCGGGCGGACGTGTATCCGCACCGCGTCGTACGCGTACTCGGCCCACGCCACGTTCTTGCCGTCCGTAGCGGCGTAGACGTTGTAGTTGCCGTTGTTCGGGCTCAGCTGCTGCGGGGTGCCCTTGCCACTGGTGTTGCCGGCCCACACCGAGTACGGCTCGCTGCCTTCCTCGTTGGAGCGCGACACGGCGTACTTGCCGCCGCCCGCGGCGACGCCGGTACCGGACACGTTGTCCTTGGCCAGGATCGTGTCGGTGTCCACGCCGAGCGCCTTCTCCCAGCCCGGTGCGATGCCGTGGGCGTCGAAGGAGCGCTTGACGACCTTCAGCTGGGCCTTGGTGGCGCCCAGCTCGGTCGCGGCGGCGATGACCGCGGCGCGGCCCTCGGTGAATCCGTCCAGGGGCGTCATGTACGCGGACAGGGCGCGATAGACGATCTGGTCGGCGAAGTCACCGCCGAGGCCCTGGCGCATGTCCCACAGGGCGCCGGAGAAGATGGTCGAGTTGAGGTGCACGCCGCCGTTGTCACCGCGGTAGCTGACGCCGATGAAGTCCTTGGCCGTGGTGTGACCGTCGTTCAGGTCGCGCAGGGCACACTCACGCGGGCTGAGGGTGGTGCACAGGTCCTCGCCGAGGAGACCCGAGTCCGGGTCGTCCATCGACTGCCCGTTGGCCTCCAGGTCGATGGCGTTGCCGAAGTAGTCCGAGATCGCCTCGTTCATCGCGCCGGACTGGCCCGCGTAGACGAGGTTCGCCGTGTGCTGGGTGACGGCGTGCGTCATCTCGTGGCCGACGACGTCGGTGTCCGCGGAGAAGGTGCGGAAGTCGCCGCCGCCCTTTCCGTACACCATCTTGGCGCCGTCCCAGAAGGCGTTGTCGTACGACTGACCGTTCGCGGTGACACCGACGATCGAGTACATGAACCCGTCCTTGCCGTCGAGTCCCTGACGGCCGAAGTGGTTCTTGTAGTACGAGTACACCTTGTTGGCGGCCCAATGGGCGTCGACCACACCTGAGTCGGTGTAGTCCGCGCCGAGGTCCGGAGTGTCCGATTTGACGATCTTGGCGGCGGCCGGCCAGGCGCCGGAAGCAGTGGAGACGTCGGCTCCGTTGGCGTCCCAGGTCTGCAACAGGGGGCCGACGTACGGCTTGGCGGCGTCCCGGAAGCCGTAGTCGTACATCTGGTAGGTGCCGTCGGTGCCCTTGTACAGGTTGAGGTCGACCTTCTGGCCGTTGTAGCGGACGCCGGAGCCCTTGACGACGAACGGCGGTGCGGCCGTCGGAGCGGCGTCGTCCGGGGCCGCCGCGGTCTTGCCCGTGACGCCGGCGGAAGCGTCGGTCGAGCCGAACGTCTGGATGCCGCTGTACTGCATGACCGGGAAGCCGGAGTGGGCGTCGATGTACACCTCCTGCTCGACGGCCGTGCCGTCCGCCGGGTCGGTGCCCGTGACGGTGATGTGGCGGGTCAGGACGCCCGTGCCCTGCGGCAGGATCGTCACAGCCACGGCCTTGCCGCGCAGGGGTGTGCTGTCGGGCTTCTCCCCCTTGGCCGGGGCGCGCAGCGGGGCACCGCCCAGTTGCGTGGTGACGGCGCCGATCGCGCGCTGGACGGCGGTCTTCTCCGAGACCTTCGGGGTGACCGTGTCGAGTTGCAGCTTGGTGAAATAGTTCCCGGAGGTGCCGGTGACGGTGCGCTTGCCGCCCTTCTTTGTCATGCGGACCACGTACTGGCCGCCGAGGACGTCGACACCCTTGTACTTCTGCTGGAGGCGGACGGTCTCCTTGCCGCCCCGGCTGTCGGTGGAGACCGTCGACAGGTCCTTCGCCGACGTGTCGGCGATGTGATAGCGGCCCTTCTTGGCCTTGAGGTGTCCGCGGGCGGCGTCGGCGGCGCTGCCGGCAGCAGGAGCGTCCTCGTCGAGCCCGGTCACCAGTGACGGGGTGTCGGTCTCGTCTCCCGCCGTGGTGGACAAGGCTGCCGCCGGTGTGGTGTCCGCGTGGGCAGCTGTCATACCGGCGACGAGCAGCCCGGCCGCGGCGAGTACAGCCGCCACTCCCTGGCCGACGGCTATGCCACCCGGCCTGTCTGCTCTGTTTCTGCGCGCTGGAGTCCGCACGACTGATCCCTTCGCTGTATGGGCGGATGGACGGAATCGAATGCGGACATGGAAAGGCCGGAGCAGACCTGGGAACAATGCGTTTCCGGTGCTCACTTGTGTACGTGGCCACTTGTGTGGCCTGCACATCCAGGTGAGAATCGGCGCCGTGGCTCTGACCGAAGTCGATGCGCAGTGGGAGGCTCTCGGTCTCAAAGCCGACGAACTCCAGGTCTACGAAGCTTTGTTGACGCTGCCTCCACACCAGTCCCGTAGTGCGCTCGGCCGAACACTCGGGCTGACCACACGCCGCGTCACGGCCGCTCTCGACCAGCTCGCCGGCCACGGCTTCACCCGGCCCGCCGACGGTCCCGGCCTGCCGCATCCCATACCTCCAGCTACCGCGCTGCGCAGCCTCCTCCATCGACACCGAGCCCAACTGATGCGCAGATCAGCAGATTTGGAGGAACTGACCGGTTCGGTCGACCGGATCTCCGCGCGCCTTCTCAGCACGGTGCAGAACCCCCGAACGATCGGCATCGAGACCGTGCGCGGCGGGCTCGCCATCGCCGAGCGCGTTGCCGCCCTGGTGGTGTCGGCGCGCGAGGAAGTGGCCCTGATCGACCGCCCGCCCTACGCCTCCAGTCAGCCCGACGGCATGCCGACACCGCTGGACGTCGCCGCTCCGGTACGGCGCGGGGCACGCGTGCGCGTGGTCGTCGACCGGGAAGGGCTGAGCTTCCCGGGCCGGGCCCGCGGCCTCAACGAGCTGTCCGAGCAGGGCGTTCAGATCCGGGTGGGTACCGATCTCCCCACCAAGCTGATCACGGTCGACCGGCGCATCACCCTGCTCCCACCCACCGACGCGGCCGATCCGACCGCCTCTGCACTGGTGGTCAGCGACTCACTCCTGGGCAACGCCCTGGTGCCGCTGTTCGACGCGCTGTGGGAGCGTGCCGTGCCGATCGGAGCCGTATCCGACGCCGAGATCACGGAAGAGGACCGCGAGGTACTGACACTGCTCTCCTCGGGCCTCAAGGACGAAGCGATCGCCCGCCGCCTCGGCGTCCATGTCCACACAGTGCGCCGCCGCATCTCGCGCCTCATGCTGACTCTGGAGGCAGAGACGCGCTTCCAGGCCGGTGTGCAGGCCCTGCGCCGAGGCTGGCTGACGGTGGAGACTCCCACGGCGGACAGAACTTGACTGCTTCGCCCCGCCGGTCACATCGGCCCGCGGGCGCATCCGGGTAGAGGGCGACGCTCTTCGTCGACCTCACTGATGCGACCGGTCGTGGAGGGGCGAGCGCAGCCGTTCGCCCGGAACCAGGGAGTGCCTTCCGATCATCTGATCGTTGGTTCGGTCGTGAGAGGTGGAGAGATTTCGAACCAGTGCTGCCGCTTGCGGGCCGGGCTCGTGGCCGGTGGCGGGATCACCGCCAGATGCTGAAAGGCATCGTGTTCAAGTTCCGCACCGGCCTGCCGTGGAGGGATCCGCCCGAGCGGTTCGGGCCGTGGCAGACCGCTCACGGCTTGCCCGCTGGGCCGCCGACGGCACCTTCGAGCGCCTGCCGGCCATGGCACAGACACGGGTCGATGGCGACTGGCTGGTCGCCATCCACTCCACGCTCGGATGGACAGCACCGTAGTAACCGCGGCGTTCACGATGATCGGAGTGCTCGCCGGTGTCGCCGGCACGTACTTCGCACCGGTGATGGCGGAGCGAAGACGTCAGCGCGGCGACCAGGCCGCACGAGACGAGGATCGAGCTGAAGCCCAGCTCGCGCGCTACGTCGCTGCGCGGACGACCGTCGACGTCCTGATCGACCTGCTTGATCGTGCTCACTACGACTTGCAGCTCAGCCGATTCGATCCAGAGCGATTCGACGAGAAGTACAGCGAGCTGTCGAACCAGTTGCGCGCCCAACAGGCCGAATTGATCCACTTGGGCGTGCCGGTCCGAGCGGGTAACTATCAGATCGGCAGCACCAATGTGTTTCGGACTCTGTTCAAAGCATCGCAGTTGACTCTCTACGCCGCCGTGCTCCCAGGAGGATTGGAACCGCGTCGCTTTACCGTGATGCAGGAGGCGCTCGCGCAGTGCCGCGAGCAACGCGACATATGGTCCCTCAACGTCCTCGACGCGATCGCCAAGCTCCCCGGCTCGCAGCTGGGTGACAGGGAGGTGGACCGCATGCCGCGACTTCGGCGGCCCAGTACACGTGACCCCGCCTCTGACAGCGGTCAGCCGGATTGATCCACGAGCCGACGGCGGTGCCCAGCCCGACCATGCGGTGCCCGCGAACTGCTCGCCGGCACCCTCGAACAGCTCGGCTACGCACGCGGAGAACGGCACCTGGCGCACCTTCTACCTCTCCGGCACCACCGAACTGCGCGAGGGCCGGTTCGGCACCCCCACTGTCACGGCATCGGCCGACATCGCCGCTCACCTCACTCCCACGACGCTCTTCGACGCCCTTTCCATCCAGGTCGACGGACCCTTGGCGTGGGACAAGAACCTCACCGTCGACGTCCACCTCACCGACGTGGACGAGCGCTACCGGCTGCGCCTGGTCAACCGGGCGCTCAGCCATACAGCCGCTCCTCAGAAGACGGAGCCGGCGAGGCGAGGTCGGCCGTTCAGGTGTCCTGGCCGGGAGGGCATTCCCGAGCTACCGTGAGCGATATGAATTGCCCGCAATGCAACAAATATTGAGATAGGTGATACTTCACACACCATCCACGACGGCTGGAAAGAGGGAAGTCATGGACGACTATCCGCTTCTGGATCTCTTCCTCACGATGCTGTTCTTCTTTCTATGGATCATGTGGTTCTTCCTGCTCTTCCGGGTCATCACGGACGTCTTCCGTGACGACGAGTTGAGCGGCTGGGGGAAGGCGGGGTGGATGATCTTCTGCCTCGTGCTCCCCTTTCTGGGCGTCTTCGTCTACGTCATCGTGCGCGGACGCGGGATGGGACGGCGTGACGCCAAGCAGGCCAGGGAGAGGGAGTCCGCCTTCCAGGACTACATCCGCAAGACAGCAGCAGAGGGAACCGCACAGTCCTCCGGTACCGACGAACTCTCTCGGCTCGCCGACCTGCACCGGAGCGGCGCGCTGACCGACGAGGAGTTCGACCGGGCCAAGACGAAGCTGCTCGCCTGAGTGCGAGCACCGTTCACCTTCTCAGGGTCGGCGCGATGGACGTCATGGTGTCAGGACCCGCAGATCACGTGGTGAGCCTCACTGGCTGCGGCTGCAAATCGCGCCGCAGCCGTAGCCGCAGGGAAAGGTCACGCGTTTCCCGGAGCTGAATGGTTCCGCCCCGGGAAGGTCAATCCCCTCGGCGCCGCCTGTCGTGGTCCATGATCTCCAACGTGAGATCGGCTGAGACGGATATGGCGCGTGCGGGCGGCGGAAGTTGGGGGGCGCCGCCACGGCGGCTGCTGATCGCGGCTGGACTGGCACTGGCAGTCCTCGGACCTACTTTGCACAACGCCACCCTGGTACGTGCGGGCGCTGATCTCGGCATGGGCGACGGCGCTCGTGGCTGGGCCCAGGTGCTGGTCGTGTGCGCCTCGCTCGCAGGAGTCTTCAGCGCCGGCTGGGCTGCGGATCGGCTTGGGGCGCGGTGCCTGGTCGTCTGGTCATTGTTCCTTTCTGCCGCGGGCGGGCTCCTTGTCGTCGCTGCCTGGGACGCGTGGTCCTATCAAGCGGGGCTGGTGCTGGAGAGTGCCGGGGTCATGGGAGCGGTGGCCGGATTCCTGGCAGCCGTGCCGGCCGTGAATCTGACGGGACGGCTGAGCTACGCCGTAGGGGCCGTGTTCGCCATGCTCGCCGCAGCGCTGGTCGCGGCCGTCGTACTGGCGCTGATCGCTGACTCGGTCGGGGGCTGGCGTGCGGTGGAAGCCGTGCTGCCTCTCGCCTCGGTCAGTCTGGTCCTGCCTGCTGCGCGTCTGCTGCCGGTGGCGCCGGCGGCCAGACCGGCCCAGCCGCTACCTCTCTTCTGGCCCGGCTCGGTGGTGGTGATCGTTCTCGGCGGGGTCCTGCAGGCGAACCCTCTGCGCTACTGGCAGGACTTCGAGATTCTGGTCCTGCTGGTGGCCACACTGGCCGTGCTGGGACTCATGTGTCTTCCCGTACTTCCCTGGCGGGGTAGGCCCTGGCGGGCGAAATCCGGAGCTGCACCCGAGGGCTGGGGTGACGTGGGTGCCGTCCTGATGGCCGGTGGTGCGTGGGGGTTCGCGCAGTCCGCGCTGGCGACGGTGCTCCTCGTGCTCCTGGCCGAGCGGGGCATGGGGCAGGACGAGAGCCTGGTCGCGTGGGCCGGTTTCGGGATCGGGTTCGTCGCCGCGGGCGCGTACGGAGCGAAGCATGCCGTCAGAGCGCGTGTCAGTGCCACACTGGGGCTGACCCTCGCGGCAGTAAGTACTGCTCTGCTGTCCGCGCTCGCCCACGGACACGGTGGAGGAGTCACCGCCCTCGCAGCGCTGCTGACAGCCTTGGCCGGATTCGGGGTCGCACTGGCGCAGATCCCCTACTCCACTCGGTTCCTCGCCGGTCTGCCCTCGCGTGCGAGAGGCAAGGTAGCTGCGGTGTACCCGGCTTCGGTGGTACTCGGAGGCGCGGCAGTCACCGGAATCCCCTATGAATCGGCTCTCGCGCAAGCTGCCGAAGGTGCCAGTTTCGACGACCTGCTGTGGATGACGGTCAGTGTTCTGGTGCTCGCTTCTGTCGTGCTGGGCCGCTCGGTGGTCGCCTTGGCGGTTGCGGGTGCCGCGGCCGCTCAGTACTTGCTCGTCGTGGCCTTGAGTGACGACGTCGACGCCAGGCGTCCGTGGGCCATCGCCGCGTATCTGCTCGTCGGCTCCATCACCGGGCTGATGGTGTGGGCCCGTGGCCGGCAGCGTGCACAGCTGGCCCGGTCCGTGGCGGCGGCGACGGCGCTCCAGGAGGCAGTACTGCGTCCGTTGCCTGCGCAGGTAGGCGGCCTGGAACTCGGCGGGTTGTATCGTCCGGCGACCGCAGGTGTCGGCGTAGGAGGGGACTTCTACGACGTGGCGAGCACGGATTTCGGTACCCGGATCCTCATCGGTGACGTGCGCGGGAAGGGCCTGGGTGCCGTGCAGACCGTCGCGGACGTCCTCGGGTGTTTCCGAAGCCAGGCCCACGAGACGGTCCAGCTGAGTGAGCTCGCTGCGCGCCTGGACCGCCATCTGGCACGTGCCGCTCTGGCTCGCGATGACGCCGAACTCTTCGCCACCGCACTGCTGCTGGAGTACCGCGAAGGCGAACCGCATGTCTGGATGCTGAACTGCGGCCATCTCGCCCCGGCCACCTTCGGTGCGGACCGCCGCGTTCAGGACATCGAACTGCCGACGGCGTTGCCTCTGGGCCTGGGAGTACTCGGCTTACCGAGCACGCAGGCCACGGCCGTACCCATTCCCGCCGGCACGGTCCTGCTGCTCTACACCGACGGACTCAGTGAAGCCCGCGATGCCTCCGGCGTCTTCTACCCGCTGGCCGAGCGCCTTCCTGCCCTCCCCCACAGCTCCATGGGGGATCTCCTGCGCCAGTTGGTGAGTGATGTCGAGCAGTGGACGCACCGCCTTGGCGACGACATCGCTCTCATCACCGTCACCCGCGCCAACCCTCAACCGCCCGGCGCTCGGCAGGCAGGCCGTTCCGCATAGAGAACCGGCCGGGCCTCAAAGGCGAAGCCGAGGAGCTGCCCAAGGGCTTGAACGCGCTCTGGTCCCCACCACACCTCATGGTGATCATGGAAACGCCCGTACCCGTGGCGGACCGGTCGGCTGCTCTCGCGAAAAGCGACGAGGACGCGGAGAACGTACCGCCACGGTCGACTCTCTTCCTGGAGGACACCCGCTGTGAACGTCCCCGCTCTCGGCCCGCTGACCGATGCCACGCCGGATCCGCATCCGGAGTTCCGCAACTACGTCGAGATCATCCTTGCCGGTCTGTCCGACGCTCCCGGCCACGACGTGCTCGTCAGCGGGACCCGTGGGGAACACCGGATGGGGGCGGACGAGTTCCGCTCCCTGGTGTACCGGCTGGCCCGCGCGCTGCGGGAGCGGGGCGTGGAGCGCGGCAAGACCGTGACGATGCTGTGCGGGAACCTGCCCGAGACCATCGCGGTGCGCTACGCCGTGAACCTGCTGGGCGCCCATTTCAACCACCTGTACAGCCGGCTGGGAACCGACGTGCAGGCGCAGATGATGTCCGACGTCGAGACGTACGCGTTCGTCGTCGACCCTCGGCTCGCAGACCGCGCGGCGGACCTGCTCAAGGCCGTAACGCCCATCGACCAGGTACTGACGCTCGGCCGCGAGGACGGCTCGAACGGGCGCACCGCGGCCGGTCTCGGCGAGGACCTCCTGGAGCTGGCCACGGGGCAGTCGGACGCGGCGGTCCCGAGCGTCGCGGAACCGGATGGCCTTTGCTTCATACGCCACTCCGGAGGGACCACCGGTCACCCCAAGGGAGTGCGCAGCACCTTCGGCAGAATGCAGCACGGTGTGGTGCAGACACAGCGGTTGTTCAGCGGCACGGGCCGTCGGGATCTCGTGTGTTCGCCGTTGTCTCACGCGGCCGGATTCATCGCGGACGGCACCTTGTCGGCAGGCGGAACGGTCGTCCTGCACTACAGCTTCGAACCGGCCGACGTCCTCGCCACGATCGCCCGGGAGCGCATCACGAACATGATGCTGCTGCCTCCGTTGCTCTACCAAGTCCTCGACCACCCCGCCGCCGAGTCCACCGACACCTCCAGCCTTCAGCAGATCACCTACGGCGGCACACCCTGCTCCCCGGTCCGCATCGCCGAGGCGGTGCGCCGGTTCGGCCGGGTGCTGCAGCAGGGCTACGGGCAGTTCGAGGCCGGCGCCGTCAGCTTCCTTCCCGCCGCCGAACACGACCCTGACCGCCCGGACATCCTGCGCACCGCCGGCCGGCCCGTACCGGGAGTCGACATCGAGATACGCGACGCTGACGGCTACGCACTGCCCGTGGGCCGGGTGGGAGAGATCTGCGTCCGTTCCGACGGGATGTTCGAGGGCTACTGGAAGAACCCCGAGCTGACCGCCGAGGTCCTGCGCAACGGCTGGGTGCACACCGGCGACCTGGGCAGACTCGACGAGCGCGGATACCTGAGCGTGGTCGACAGGATCAAGGACATGATCGCCGTGGTCGGCGGCCATGTGTACACCACCGAACTGGAGGACTTCCTCAACACTCACCCCGCCGTGCGCAGTTCAGCCGTCTACGGCGTCAAGGGCGACGGCGGGTACGAACACATCCACGCCACCGTCGTGCTCGCTCCCGGCACGATCGTGACCGAGAAGGAACTGAAGCAGACGGTCCGCGACGCACGCGGCGAGATGTACGTCCCCGACCACATCGACTTCGCCGACGCACTGCCCCTCACGGACGCGGGCAAGCCCGACAAGAAGAAACTCCGCCGCGCAGCGACCGTCACCGCTGATCGGCTGCGCTGACTGCCACGTGACATGGCCGCCCTGGCCCGGCCGGGGCGGCCGCCGGTCACACGCCGCGTCACGGAGCCACTCGACGAGGTGGCCCGGAAGCTGTCCGGGGAATTACGCATCCCATGCGCGTAGGGGTGCGGAGGGCACCCGCTTCTGCCTCGGCCTCCGCTCGCGCGTCACCGAGGCTGGAGCTGGCGCTGACGATCAGGAAAGCGATGGTCAGCACGTACAGCGAGGCGACGGTACCGCAGGCTGCTGCCACGATGGGCATGCCCTGGGTGCCAGTGCGGGGCCCCACGTACCAGTGCCACAGCAGGGTCAGCGCTGCCCCGCACCGGAACGCCGCAAGGGCGACGAGGGCCCACAGCAGAGACATGCCGCTCCGTTCCCGCGCGTCCAGCCGCTCGGCACGTCAGGTGGGGCCGGGGTTCAGGAGCCCAGGATCCGTGCCTTCTCCCGGGCGAACTCCTCATCGGTCAGCAGCCCTTGGGCCCGCAGGTCCGCCAGAGCGGTCAGCTGGCCGACCCGGTCCTGGCCGTTCCCGGCAGGAGCGGGGGCCGGCGGTGGTGCGGCTGAGGCTTGGTACTGCGCTGCCTCATAGGCCGGCGCCTGCCGCTGTGCGTCCCGCTCGGCGAGTCGACGGTTGACTCGGCCCGAGACGGCGCTGGCCGTTCCTGAGATCACCGCGGTGCGTGCCATGGTTCCCAGCAGGCCGGGTCGTCCGAAACGTTGAGGCATGAGCTTGTTCCTTCGCGGTCTGAACGGTTCAGTCGGCGACGAGAGCGGTGACAGCGGCCTCGACCGTGTCCCGAGGGATGCGTTCCAGCATCAGGACCTCACCGTTGGAGGCCCGGATCGCCGCTCCGAGCCGTGCGGCCCAGGAGTTCTCCCACACGACGACTGCGGCCGATGAACCGGCAGGCAGACCGTCCGCGATGGTGCGCAGGTCCGCGTCGCTGAGGAGGTCGAACTGGACGTCGGCCATCCGCCCGAACTCCTCGGCCACCTCCGGGTCGGTCAGCTCGACGACGGCGGTCGAGCCGTCCTCGTCCTTGCGGACGAAGGTGATGTCCAGGACGCGGACCGTTCCGTTCTCCTGGACGTCCCTCAGCGCCGGGACGATCTCGCCGTTGAAGCGGCTGCCTTCGAAGCCGATCACGGCGACGTCCACCGGCCCGACGGCATCGAGTTCCTGAGTCACAAGGTCCCACCTTCCCTCGCGGATCACTGCGGGTGACGGTGGTGCGAGTATCTCTTCAGAGGTTTCCCTCCGCATTCCGTGCGCCCTCCACAGGCGCCAGGACGCTCATCCGGGTGAATTGGGCGGCCCGGAGGCACATGTGCGCTTCCCGCCTCGCGCATGGCGGGAAGGCACCTTGCATGCCGGTCCCGCTGCTGCACCGTCTCGCCAGCGCCGTCGTACGCCGCGCTTGGGCGTTCGCCGAGCGGTACGGGCCGGTCTGCACGCAATATCCGGGGCGTCACCGCTTCGCAAGGCTCGGGGAGGGAGTATGCCTGGCGTTCCCTCCCGGGGCTGTCTTCGGCGAGCAGGCGATCGCGATCGGCGCCCACACGCTGGTCGGCGCCCAAGTAAGCATCTGTGCGGGTTACGGCCCCGGGCAGGACCTGGGAGGCCGACTCGTGGTGCGGATCGGCACCGGTTGCTCGATCGGGCGGGGCAGTCACGTCGTGGCCCACCGATCCGTCGAGATCGGCGACGACGTGTTCCTGGCCCCCTACGTGTACGTCACGGATCAGAACCACGGTTACGCGGACCCTGACCGCCCCATCGGACGGCAGGACCCGGTCGAGGCGCCCGTATTCATCGGGGACGGATGCTGGCTCGGCACCGGCACTGTCGTGCTGCCCGGCGCCCGGCTCGGCCGCAACGTCGTGGTGGCCGCGGGCGCCGTGGTGCGCGGGGTCTTCCCCGACCACTGCGTTGTCGCGGGCGTGCCCGCGCGGATCGTGCGCCACCTCGTGCCGGGCGACGGCTGGCGCAGAACCCCGAACCCGACCCTGCAACCGACAATCACCCCAGACACAACCGAGCGAGGCACAGTGAAGAAGCCGCCCGAGGGCGACATCCCCATCATGATCGTCGGCGACTCGATCAGCCATGGCAGCAGCGGTGACTGGACGTGGCGCTACTTCTTCTGGAAACACCTGAAGAACCACGGACTGAGCATCGACCTTGTCGGCCCGAAGGACACCCTCGACAACATCCGGACGGCCGAGGTCGGGGACGACGACGTCACCTACGCCGATCCTGAGTTCGATCGCGACCACGACGCCCAGTGGGGCCGCCCCTACGTCCAGGAGAAGGACGTCATCGAGGAGAAGGTCGCCGAGTACGAACCGGAGTACCTGCTGGTGCTGCTCGGCATCAACGATCTCTTCTGGTACGGCGTCCAGCCGGAGCAGTTCGCGGCCAACTTGCACGAGTTCCTCGACAACGCCCGGCGGCCCGCACCGGATCTGAAGGTCGTCATCGGAACGGTCCTGGAAACACGCAAGGCCCTGGACGAACCGGAGTTCGCCGCATTGGTCGAGGCCACGAACCGACAGCTGCGCGCGGTGGCCGCCGAGCACCATGCCTGCGTCGCCGAGACAGCGGCCGAGTTCCGGGCCGCCGAGCACACCTGGGACGGCACCCACCCCAATCCGAACGGCGAAGTACGCATTGCCGCCGCGTTCGCCGACCAGCTGGCCGCCACGCACGGACTGGGTGCCCCCTACCCACGCCCCTACCCCGTGCTCGACGGAATCGACCCGGCAACGAAGGCACCTGTCGACTGAAATTCGGTCGCAGTGGCTCTCGGGAGCAGCAGGCTGACAAGTCGTCATCCTCAGTCGCGACTGGTGTGACCCGGCGTGTTCACACGCCTTCCTTCGATCTCGCTGCCCTCGGCTGGGCTCCGGACCAGGCACATAGGCACACGCGGTACGGGACACGTCCGCCCAAGGGGAGGTGTCCCCGCCGGGCGGCATCGTCGACCGGCGCTCGCCACATGAGAAGCCATCTGATGGGAAAAGGCTCATTCTCCCCGGGACGACGGGACCGTTCCCGGTGACACGCACCGGGGATGGGCCCGCCGCCCGTTCGTTCAGGAAGCCCGGATCGCCCGGTCGATCTCCGCGCCGGTACGCGCCACGCGTCCCTGAGGGAGGCGGGCAGAAGCTCGCGGTCCTCGTCCTGCTGGAAGGGCGGCCAAGAGATTCATGACCCCGCCCCCTCCGAAGCGGCGGCCGGCCCTCCCAGACCCGGGCGGGCCAGGGCGCGGTCGTGGACGCGGCTCAGGAGCAGCAGGGCGCAGGTGGCGCCGATCAGCGCGCAGAACATGTCCCACTGGGTGTCCCAGACGTCTCCCTGGGTGCCCAGGAAGGCGTCGGCGGCGTCGCCTCCGGTGACGGCCGCGAGCCACTCCAGCATCTCGAAGACGGCGCTGAAGGCCAGACAGGCGCAGATGGTGAGCGGGGCGAGCCAGCGGCTGCCGCGCAACGGGGAGGTACGGACGAGGAGTTCACGTACCAGGACGGCGGGGACGAAGCCCTGCATGAGGTGGCCGAAGCGGTCGTAGGGGTTGCGGTTCCATCCGAGCCAGTCGCGTACCCAGTCCCCTGCGGGCACCTCCGCGTAGGTGTAGTGGCCGCCCACGATGAGGACTAGGGCGTGCGCCGCGAGCAGCCCGCACAGCAGTCCGCTCAACGGGAAACGGTGGCGCAGCAGGATCGCCAGCGGCAGTCCCGCCATCACCCATACCGTCTCCAGCAGCCAGGTCGTCGGATCGGCCGCGCCGAACCGCGACACGACGAGCGCGACGGTCACCGTGACGGCGAGGGCAGCCGGCAGACGGCGATGGGGCAGCAGGCTCACGGCCGGCGTCGGGGCGGGGGCGCGGTGGGTGGCGGTCATCGCCTGCTCCTCAGGTTTCGGTGCGGGCCACCACTCTCGGGCTCAGCCCCGACCGCCCTCATGAGTACGGCTACTCAGACCGCCCCGTCGTACCTCCTCGATCGGGATGAGTGATGGCGGCATCGACCGCCTGATCCCGCTCGCCGCGTGCCGCCGTCGGGGCGGTATGCGGAGAAGTGGTCCAGGCACGCGCTGTGCGTCGCCGCTCCGGGTACAGGTACGTCAGCCAGTCGTCGTCCGAGCCAGTGCGGAACAAGGAGCACCGTTCATGCGTCTCTACGCCCAGACCCCAGCGCGCCGCAGTCGCCAGCTCTTCGCCGATCTGATCGCACTGCTCCTGATCGTGCTCACCGTGAAGTTCGCGCTGGCCGTGCGGGACGCCATCCTGACGCTGACCGAACCCGGCCGGCAGGCACAAAGTGCGGGTGACAGCCTCGCCTCGCACCTCGACGACGCCGGTGACGCGGCGTCGAAGGTTCCGCTCGTGGGCGACTCGCTCAAGAAGCCTCTGCAGTCCGCAGCCGACGCGGGGACCAGCCTCTCGGACGCCGGCCAGTCATTGCAGGACACCGTGGGCCAGATCGCCGATCTGACGACGCTCGCGCTGATCGTGCTGCCGACCGTCCTCATCCTGCTGCTCTGGCTCGTGCCGCGCCTGCTGTGGATGCGACGCTCCGCCTCCACCCGCCGCCTGCTGGACTCCCCCGGCGGCGCCGACCTGCTCGCCCTGCGCGCGCTCACCGGCCCGCGCCGTCCACTGGCCGCGCTTCCGCAGCCGTCCGGCGGCCTGGCGGACGCGTGGCGGCGCGGCGACCCGGACGTCATTGCCGACCTGTCGACTCTGACCCTCCGCCGCGCGGGTCTGCGGCCCTAGGGCGTGTGTCGAAAGTCCTGTCGTCCGCCCGGAGGGCGGGCCCCGCGGTGTCTGGTGCGTGCGATCGCAAGGCGCCGGAGCGCCCTCATAGCGGAGCTATGCGGGCGTTTCGGC